>CANIHR010000032.1 GCA_947467185.1 Bryobacterales bacterium | reverse complement strand
GGGGATGCGGTTACTGAGAAGGACTGGAATGATGTTTGGCTGAGTGAAGGTTTCACTACTTACTTTACGCATCTGGTTCGGGAGCATTATCTGGGACGGGATGCATTTGTGGCGGCGCTACAGGCGGATAAGCCTCGTATCTTTGCCGCCGAGAGTAAGTTCCCGAAAGCAACTGTTGTTCATGTGGACTTAGTGGATATGAAGGATGTGTTGCAGCCTGGTCCGGTCTTTTATCAGAAGGGCAGCTGGGTTCTGCATATGTTACGGGGACAGATTGGGTTCAGTAACTTCCAGACTGGGTTTCGTGAGTATTACCGGTTGTATCGGGATTCGAATGCTTCGACGGATGACTTCCGGCGGGTGATGGAGGAAGCTTCGGGACAGAAGCTGGATTGGTTCTTTGCGCAGTGGCTGCATCGGAATGCGTCGCCGGTTGTTACGGGTACCTGGCAGTACAATGCGGGTTCGAAGAAGGTTGAGATTTCGCTGGCGCAGACTCAGGCTGGCGAGGCTTACCGGTTGCCGCTGGAGGTTGGTGTGACGGTGGGTGCTCAGTCGAAGGTAGAGAAAGTGGAGTTCTCGACGAAGCAGCAGCGGTTTGAGATTGCGGTAGAGGCGGAGCCTTCGGCTGTGGTGCTGGATCCGAATACGTGGGTCCTGATGGATGCACGGTTTGGGAAGAAATAGGTGAGTATGCGGAAGGTTCTCGCTCTGGTTCTGATTGCGTTGCCGCTGGCTGCGCAACCGGTGTTTACGAATGTGTTTCCGCCGGAGGAGTTTGCGGCGCGACGTGCGAAGGTGATGTCGCAGATTGGGGATTCGGTCGCGATTTTGCTGGGTACGACAGAGACTCCGGGCGAGACTCCGTTGCGTCAGAACAGCCAGTTTCATTACCTGTGCGGAGTTGTGGAACCGCGGGCAGTTTTGGTGATCGATGGGCGCACGAAGAAGACGACGCTGTTTCTGAACGCGCGGAATGTGCAGCGGGAGACTTCAGCGTATGGTCCGGGCTTGTATCCGGGTGAGGCGGCGGCGAAGGAGCTCGGCGTGGATGCGGCTCTGGATCGGACGGAGTTTCCGGAGTTCGTAAAGATGCTGGCTTCGGAGGGCCGCAACTTCTTTACGCCGTTTAAGGTTGAGGTTCTGGGGAGTGTGTCACAGGGCGATCCGGATAAGCTCTGGGCGAATAACAAAAATGATCCGTTTGATGGGCGCGTGTCTCGTGAGGAGATGTTTCGGACTCGGCTGAAAGAGGTTGCTCCGAAGGCGGAGATTCAGGATCTGGATCCGGTGCTGAATGGGATGCGGGCCGTGAAGAGTCCGCGTGAGATCGTGGTGATTCGCGAGGCGACGCGCATTGCGGGGCTCGGAATTATGGAAGCGATGCGCGATGCGAAGCCGGGGATGACGGAGTATGAGTTACAGGCGGATGCGGAGTTTGTGTTTAAGAAGTACGGGGCGTTTGGCGCGTCTTACTTTGCGCTGATCGGCACGGGACAGAATACTTACTACACGCACTATCATCGAAACACAGCGAGACTGCAGGATGGGGAGTTGGTGCAGTTTGACTATGCTCCGGATTTCAAGAATTATCAGGCGGATGTTACTCGTGTGTTTCCGGCGAACGGGAAGTTTACGGCGTGGCAGCGTGAGTATTACGAGATCTACCGGAAGCTGTACCAGAGTGTGATTGCTTCAATTCGCCCGGGTGTGACTCCGACAGAAGTTATCAAAGATGCCGTGGTGAAGATGGATGCGGTGATGGCTTCGTATAAGTTCACGGACCCGAAGATTCAAGGAGCGGCGAAGGCGTTTGTGGAGAAGTATAGGAGCCAGGCGAATGGCCGCGGGGGTCTGGGTCATTCAGTCGGTCTGGAGGTTCATGATGTACGGCGGCAGTCACCCACGCTGGTGCCGGGCGAGATCTTTACCATTGAACCGGAGATGCGGATTGAAGAGTTACATCTGGGAATGCGGTTCGAAGATATGTTGCTGATTACCGAGACCGGCGTGGAGAATCTGTCGGCGTTTGTGCCGATGGAGATCGCCGATATTGAGAGGCTGATGGCGGACCGGAAGCACGGTTTGAGCGAGTCGCACCGGAGTCTTCCGGGCCGCAAGTAAGTCAGCGTTTGGGAGCGGGCGCGGCGGGGAAGCGCTGCACCATGCCGTTGCCGGATTTGACGAGCGCTTCGAGGTCGTTGAGTTCCGTGGGCAGGAAGTCTGTGAAGTTCTCGTAGCCTTTTTCGGTCACTACGACGACGTCTTCATAGCGTAGATAGAGATTCTCACTTGGGACGCGAATGGCGGGGTCGATGCTGAAGACCTGGCCAACTTTCAGGGGTCCCTGGGTATAGGTGCCATCATCGTGAACGGTGAGACCGACGGGGTGCGAGAAGACTCCGCCGCCGCGTTCGATGAGAAGGCGCGCGGCCTGTTCGTATTCCGGTTTGGAGAACTTGCGGGTGGCGAACTGCGCGGTCATTTCGGTCTTGGTTTCGTCCATGATCTGACGGACGGTGAGGCCGGGTTTGATGCGCTTCAGAATGTTGTTGCGGTAGTCGAGGACGACCTGAAGTAACTCGCGTTGTTCGGGTGAGAATTTTCCGCTGACGGGCCACATGCGGCCGATGTCGCTGGTGTAGTAATGATAGTCCGGCGCGAAATCCATGAGGACCATCTGACCGTCATCGAGGCGACTGGTGTTGCGGAAGTAGTGGCCGTTGGCGATGTTGGTGGTGCCGGAGGCGGTGATGGAGCGATAGCCTTCGAGGCGCGCGCCGTTGACGAGGAAGACGTAGCGGGCGGCTGCATCGAGCTCGTATTCGAACACGCCCGACTTACTGCTGCGGATGGCGGCGAGCATGCCCTGTCCGGCGATTTCAGAAGCGCGGCGAATGAGGGCGATTTCGCGGGGGCTCTTGATGCTGCGCAGTTCGTCAAGGATTGGGGTGATGTCGCGGACGTCGGCCTGCGGGAAGCGGGTGCGGAGGAGGTTGGCGAAGTGGAGTTCGCGGGAGGTACGGCCGTCCCAGGGGTCGTTGGCGATGGCGATATTGGCGGCGCGGAGCTCACCGCGGGATTCGGAGTTACCTTCGGCGGGGGAGAGGAGCGTATAGATGGTGGCGGGCGTGGCGCCGGGTTTGCCGAGCCATTCGTCCTTCATGTCGCTGTTGGGCAGGACGTGGTCGGCTCCGGTGAGTAGGCGGATTTCGGGGGCGTCGGCCGCGGAGAGAACCTTGCCCTCGTTGGCTTCGAGGCGGGCGTCGCGGGCGGGCATGAAAAGGGTCGCCTGGCGGGTGCGGCCATCGAGGAAGAGGTAGGTGTGCGGTGTCTCGATGCCGGAGAGGTAGTAGAACTCGTTGGTCTGGCGCGGGAAGGCGAAGCCGGGAGTTTTAGAGACGCCCTGCATGACGAGGACGGCTTTGTCGCCGATGCGGTCGTAGATTTTGGCCCAGCGAGCCTGGAATTCTTCGGGTGGGAAGTCGGTCTGGCGGAAGGCGGGAGCCTGGGCGAGAGCCGTGGTGGCGAGGAGAAGAGGTAGAGCGGGGAGGTGGCGCGTCATCCGGATTCCATTATGGCCCGGACTTCGGTTTGACAGCTAGATGAACGCCATGGTCTTGATGCCGGAGATCTCAAATCTTTTCCGGCAGCGCATGTTCTTGCACATGGCGTGGGTGTCGAGCAGGACCATGTAGCTTTGAGCTTTGGCGAATTTGGCGCGGTCGCGTTCGTCCGCTCCTCCGGGGAGGCGATCTTTTTTGGTCCGGACCAGCCACTTAATGTCGTAAGTGTCGCTGGTCCGGCACCAGCTGCAGTTCAGAGGAATCTGCTTCGTGGCCGGCGCTTCGGTGTAGTACGCTTTTTCGTCCACTGGCAGACTCCTCTGGTTTCTTTGTTACTGGCAACCGCTGTTTAGCGGTCGCCCATTTCGATCCACTGCATGCCGTCGGCGTTGCCCTTGTACTCGGCGCGGGGACGGATGAGGCGGTTGTTGTGATACTGCTCGAGGACGTGCGCCGTCCAGCCCGACATGCGGCTGACTGCGAAGATCGGCGTGTAGAGGTCGATCGGAATCCCGAGGGAGTAGTAAGCGGAAGCGGAGTAGAAGTCGACGTTCGGGTTGAGCTTCTTCTCTTCCTTCACTGTTTCTTCCACGCGGCTCGACATCAGATAGAGATCTTCATGGCCGGTGCTCTTGCCCAGCTCTTCCGACATGCGGCGGAGGTGGGTGGCGCGGGGGTCTTCCGTGCGGTAAACGCGGTGGCCGAAGCCCGGGATCTTCACCTTGTTGGCGAACATCTCGTGGACGCGCTCGACAGCCTTTTCCGAAGAACCGACCTGGAGGAGCATGCGGATGACTTCTTCGTTGGCGCCACCGTGCAGGGGTCCCTTGAGGGCACCGATGCCGGACGTAACGGCCGAGTAGATGTCGGAGAGGGTCGCCGCGGTGACGCGGGCGGCAAAGGTGGAGGCGTTGAGTTCGTGGTCGGCGTGCAGCGTGAGCGCAACGTCAAACACGTGGGTCATGACAGCGTCCGGCTTCTTGCCGGTGAGGCAATAGAGGAAATTGCCGGCGAAGCTGAGAGCCGGGTCCGGAGCGATTTCCGGCTGACCGGTGCGGAGACGCCCGAACGAACTGACGATCGTTGAGGTCTGCGACATCAGCTTGGTGGCTTTCCGCTGATTGGCTTCGGGCGACATATCCTTCGCTTCCGGATCAGACAGGCTGAGCATCGAAACAGCGGTGCGGAGCACGTCCATCGGAGAGGCGGTGAGATTCGCCTTGAGGAAGTCGGAAACCTGGGTCGGCAGGCCGTAGTTGGCGAACAGCGCGGCCTTCAGCGCGTCGAGTTCGTCCTGCTTCGGCAGCCATCCTTTCCAGAGGAGCCAGATGGTCTCTTCAAAAGTGGCATGCAGCGCCAGGGTGTGGATGTTGTAACCCCGGTAGCTGAGGATTCCCTCATAGCCGTCTATGTAACAAATTTCTGATTCGCCGGCGACAACGCCTTCAAGTCCCGCGCCTGATGTAGTCGTGCTCATTTGGTCACCTAATAGTCTAAAGGAGGGGTTTCCTCAACTTGCCAATCGTGCGATGAAGCATGATTGCCCAGGGGTTTTTATGTGGGCAGATAGGGTATGGGGAGAAATTGATCTCGTCCACACTTTTATCCACCCAAAGTTTTTCGACCCGTTTTCCATTCACGGCCAGAGTCAGCAAAACGCCGTTGTTGCACGATTCGCTGTCGGTGAGGTTCATGAAACCCGAATCGGGAGGGCCGGTCGAAACCGTAGAGGCCGGCCCCCAGTCCGTCAAGAACTTGTTGTACTCATAGCCCGAACAGGGCTTTTGGTCGGTACATCCCCACTGGCGGTAGGCCGTTTTGAGATCGCCGCTTCGAACGGAGCCGGCGAAGTCACGAACCAGGCTTTCCTGATGGTGATTGTGGAAGATGTACCAAAGAAAACTGGCGGTAATGGTCGTGACCACCACCGCCAGAATTGAACGAATGATTATGCGGTTCCGCTGTTCTTCGCCTTCACCGTACTGGTCGAGGTAACTGCGTCTCACAAGCGCTCCTGCTCTGATTGTGCCACCGCACTCTTTACGGCGCGGCAACAGTGGTCCGAGAGGCTCTACTTAGCCGGATTGGCTTTGTTGTAGGCCGCGGTTGCGTCTGCCGTGAGCTCGAGGGCGGGCTTGAAAAAGAGGGTCTGGGAAGCGTCCACAATAATGTCGACACCCTTCTCGGCGGCGAGCTTACCGATGATGTCCTGCATCTTCTGGGAAGCTTTGCCGAGGATTTCCTGACGGTCGCGGTCGAAATCGGCCTGGAGATCGTCGGAAATGCGCTGGGCGTCGCGCTGCTTGCGGGTGCCCTGCGCCTGGAGTTCGGCGATAGCGTTCTGGTTCAGTTTGCCGCTGGCGATCTGGGCTTCAATGGACTGGAGGTCGGCCTGCAGTTTGGCGAGTTCGTCCTGGGGCTTCTTGTACTTCGCTTCAACAGCGGCAGAGGCCTTCTTGATCTCGTCCGTGTCGGCCATGGCCTTCTGGACGTTGATGACGGCGACTTTCGACTGCGCGTGAGCGGTGACAGCTAAGGGCGCAAGAGCGATACAGAACAGGCTGGCGCGAAGGGCCAATGTACGAAACATGACTTTCAAGACTCCTAATGATGGTGAGACTCCGCCATTATCGCACAGAGAACGAAGAAGCCCTGTTCTTTGGACGGGCGGGGAGCTGTAAAGTTTGGTGAGCAGTTTGGGGATGGAATCTCGTTCTAATCCAGTGGGAGCGTCCAAAATGACCGCAGTGGAGAATGAGATTGTGGAAAAGCACGAAGTTACGGAACTCCTGGTGAGCTGGAGCAGGGGCGACCGGACGGCTTTGGATCGCCTCACTCCTTTTTTATATGAGGAACTGCGGAGACTGGCGGCGGCGCATCTGCGGCGGGGCAGCAAACAGGAGACGATTCAGCCGACGACGCTGGTCCATGAAGCCTATTTGAAGATGGCGGGGCAGTCGGATCTGGAATTCCAGAACCGGGCCCAGTTTTTTGGGTTGGCGGCGCAGGTAATGCGGACGATTCTGGTGGACCATGCCCGCAGCAAGGCGGCAGCCAAACGGGGTGGCGGCGGGATGCCGCTTACGCTGAAGGACGATCTGGCGGTGGCTCCGAACCAGGGGGCTGACATTCTGGCACTACACGAAGCACTCCAGGCGCTGGCTCAGCAGGACGAGCGGAAGGCGCGGATTGTGGAGATGCGTTACTTCGGTGGCATGACTTCGCAGGAAATTGCTGAGGCGACGGATACGTCGGTGGCGACGATTGGGCGTGAGATTCGCGTGGCGCACGCCTGGCTGTTGCGCCGGATGCAGACCTAACTGACAGGCATCCCCTAAAATGGGGTTACATGCGGATCGCCCTCGGGCAGATCAATCCGACCGTCGGAGATCTCGCCGGAAACCTCGCCCTTTGTACTCGTTTCGCGCGCGACGCAGCGGAACGTGGTGCCGACGTCCTCGTCTTTCCTGAACTTTGCGTGACCGGGTACCCCCCTCGGGATCTGGTCGAAAAACGGACTTTCATTGGACAGTCGGAGGCTGCGCTGGAGAAGCTCGCGGAAGCTACGCGGGATTTGCCGCTGGCAATTGTGGCCGGGTATGTGGGCCGCAGCCGAATTCCCACGGGCAAGCAGGCCACCAATTCGGCGGCGATTCTGCGTGG
This sequence comes from Bryobacterales bacterium, assembly GCA_947467185.1. GTDB lineage: Bacteria > Acidobacteriota > Terriglobia > Bryobacterales > Bryobacteraceae > BOG-234. The sequence continues at coordinate 22,258 of CANIHR010000032.1, read as the reverse complement.
CGGGAAGATCCTGTTCCGCCAGACCAAGCTGTTGCTGCCCACCTACGACGTTTTCGACGAAGCGCGGAATTTCGTACCTGGTGACGAGCAGCAATTGTTCGAGCTGGACGGGCACAGCGTGGCACTCACCATCTGTGAGGATGCGTGGAATGACAAGGGCTTCTGGCCGAATCGGCTGTACGACCGGGATCCGGTGGATGAGTTGATGAAAAAGGGCGGCTCGGTGCTGCTCAGCGTGAATGCTTCTCCTTTCCATTTGGGCAAGCGGGAATTGCGGCTGGAGATGTTCCGGGCGATGGCCCGGCGGCACAATGCGCCCATCGTGATGGTGAATCAGGTGGGCGGCAACGACCAGGTGGTGTTTGACGGGTCGAGCTTTGTGGTGGATGCGCGGGGCGAAGTGATCGCGTCGGCGCGGTCGTTCCAGGAAGATCTGGTGATTGCGGATCTGGAGACCGGCACGGGGGATATTCGCGCCGATTTTGAGGATGAGCACGAGGCCGTCTACGAGGCTTTGGTGCAGGGCACACGCGATTACATGCGGAAGTGCGGTTTCCGCAAGGTGCTGATCGGGCTGAGCGGCGGGATAGATTCGGCGCTGACGGCGGTGATCGCGGTGGATGCCGTGGGCAAGGAAAATGTGCACGGCGTGGCGATGCCCGGGCCGTACTCCTCCGACCATAGCGTGATCGACGCGCGGGCGATGGCCGAGAAGCTGGAGATTCCGTTCGACATCATTTCGATTACCCCGGCGTATGAAGAGATGCGGCGGACGCTGGGTCCGGTGTTTGCCGGTAGGACCGAGGATGTGACGGAAGAGAATCTGCAGTCTCGGCTGCGCGGGTTGACTCTGATGTCGCTCTCGAATAAATTCGGGGCGCTGGTGCTGACGACGGGCAACAAGAGCGAGATCGCGGTGGGCTACTGCACGCTTTATGGCGATATGTGCGGCGGGCTGGCGGTGATCAGCGACGTTCCGAAGACGCTGGTGTATGAGTTATCGCGGATCGGGAACAAGCGGCATGGAGATGCGATTCCGGAGTCGGTGTTTGTGAAACCGCCCTCGGCGGAGCTTCGTCCGGATCAGAAGGACAGCGATTCCCTGCCCCCGTACGATGTGCTGGATGCGATCTTGCGGCTGTATGTGGAAGAGTTCCATTCGGCGAAAGAGATCGCGGCGGAACTGGGGTTGCCGGAAGACCTGGTGCGGAGTGTGGCGCTGAAGGTGGACCGGAATGAGTACAAACGTCAACAGGCCGCTCCGGGCCTGAAAGTCACCTCGAAAGCGTTCGGAATTGGCAGACGCTTTCCCATAGCTCAGAGATACTTCGAAAACGAACAATGAAAACCAAACTGCTCGTCGTGTTGCTTGTGGTTGCGGCCACCGTTTTGATGTCGCAGCCAGCCCCGAGGGAGCAGGTTGGCTTCCTGCCCGATGGGAGTTTTCTGCTGAGCAGCGGGTGGCGCATCAAGGCGGCCGGGACGCAGGTTCCGGTGGACACGTTCCCAATGGCGTCGCTGATTACGCCGGACAAGAAGTATCTGCTGGTGCTGAACGGCGGGTACGAGCCGCCGAGCATTTCGGTGATCGATATCGCATCCGCGAAAGAGCTGAGCCGGACTCCGGTGCCGGATGGCTGGCTGGGCTTCACGATGACGAAGGCCGGCGACAAGGTTTACGTTGGCGGCGGGTCGAAGGCGGCGGTTTTTGAGTTTGGGTTGAAGGATGGCGTGCTGACGGCAGGCCGAACTTTCCCGCTGGTGGCCGAGAAGGATCGCAAGGGCACCGACTTTGTGGGCGATGTGCAACTTGCTCCGGATGGTCACCTGCTGTATGTGGCGGATCTGTTCCACGATTCCGTGGTGGTGGTGAATCCGCAGTCGGGCTTTATTCTGTCGCGGTTTAAGACGGGACGCCGGCCATACCGCATCATGTTCCACCCCACGGGCAAGAGTTTCTACGTTTCGAGCTGGGCCGATGGGTCGATTGGCCGATTTGAGACGAATAAGGGCGAGCGGATTGATACGACGCGCCTGGGTCCGCACCCGACCGACATGGTCTGGAAGGCGGGTGAGGTGGACGACCACCCCGAGATCAAGGCACGGGTCTTCGTTTCGGCCAGCAATACGAACAATGTGTTCGTGCTGGGTGTGAATGAGGATGGCGAGATGTCTCGGCTGGAGACAGTGAATCTGGCGCTGACGCCAAGGCAGCCGCTGGGGATGACTCCGTCTGGGCTGGGGCTAAATTCCGATGGCAGCCGTTTGTTTGTTGCGTGTGCCGATGCCAATGCGGCGGCGGTGGTGGATATTACGGGTCCGCGCAGCCGGGTGATGGGTTTTGTGCCAACGGGTTGGTATCCGACGGCGTCGTTTGGGCTGCCGGATGGACGGATGGGTGTGCTGAACGGGAAGGGTCTGCGGTCGTTCCCGAATCCGGAGGGTCCGAGTCCCGTGAAGGCAGTGGCCGGAACGACGACTGCGCTGCGAGTCCGGCAGTATGTGGGTTCGATGCAAAAGGGGACCGTGCAGTTTGTGGACCCGAGCGACGAGGCGAAGCTGGAAGCGTGGACGAAGGAAGTGCTGGCGAATTCGCCGTATCGCGACGAAAAGCTGGACGACCCGGGCGCTCCGGCGAACAGCCCAATCCGCGCCGGGGGGCCCATCAAGCATGTTCTGTACATCGTGAAAGAGAACCGGACGTACGACCAGGTTCTGGGCGACATGAAGCAGGGGAACGGCGACCCGTCGCTGACCCTGTTTGGTGAAGAGGTGACGCCGAATTCGCATAAGCTGGCGCGGGAGTTTGCGCTGCTGGATAACTTCTATGTGAATTCCGACGTGAGCGCGGACGGGCATAACTGGGCGACGGCGGCGATTGCGCCGGATTATACGCAGCGGATGTGGCCGAACAGTTATGCGAGCCGCAAGAAGACGTACGATTACGAGGGCCAGGAGCCGGCGAATGCACCTCCGGCCGGGTATATCTGGACGGCAGCGGGCCAGGCGGGGATTTCGATCCGGAATTATGGGTATTTCGTGGACAACCGGGCGAAGGCGGATACGGATGGCACGCAGATTTTGTCGGTGCGTGACCCGATCCTGGCGCCGAACACGGACCCGAACTTCCGGGGCTTCGATCTGGACTATCCCGACGTGGAACGCGCGAAGGAATTCCTGGACGAGGTGAAGGACTTCGAAAAGGATGGGAAGATGCCGCAGTTTATGATCATGCGGCTGGGGAATGACCACACGAGCGGGACGGCGGCCGGGAAGATTGCTCCTTTGTCGGCGGCGGCGGATAACGATCTGGCGGTCGGGATGATTATTGAAGGGCTTTCGAAGAGCAAGTTCTGGGGCGAGACGGCGGTGTTCATTGTGGAAGACGACGCGCAGAACGGCCCGGATCATGTGGATTCGCACCGGTCGCCCGCGTATGTGATTTCACCATGGGTGCGCAGGGGCCAGGTGAATTCGACGATGTACAACCAGGCGTCGGTGTTGCGGACAATGGAGCTGATTTTGGGGCTGAAGCCGCTGACGACTTACGATGCCGGGGCTCGGCCGATGTTCAGTTTGTTCAGTGATGTTGCGGCGCCGGGAGCGTTTACTGCGGAAGCTCCGCGGACTCCGCTGACCACGCGGAATCCTTCGAATACAGCTTCGGCGGCCCGGTCGGCGAGGATGAAGTTCGATCAGGCGGATGAGATCGATGACGACGAACTGAACGAGATTCTGTGGGCGGCGATTAAGGGACCGAAGGTTCCGATGCCGAGTCCGGTTGCGAGCCGGTTTTCTCGTTAAGACTGGCGGTTCGTTTCCTCGAGCGTGCGTCGGAGAAGAGGGAGCATGATGTTGTCCTTTTCGCCGGCCACCTCTTCCTTGACGGTGATTTGCATCGGGAGGTTGAGGACTGCGATGGTGAGTCCGTTGTCCAGAGGCAGACTGTTGCAGTGCTCGATGAGTTCGTTCCAGGCGTGGCCGTGACCAATCGTGCCGAGGACATCCAGGGGCCCGAACTTCGTCAGAAGGAGGTTGTGCCCCCCCGATGTCAGATGACTCGCGTTCGGAACGAGGCGGCGTGAGGGTTGTATCCGGTAGATGGCGTCGAGTTCCCGCAGCGCAGACAGCAGCCGATCTATGTTTGCGGGGTCGCGGGACTGAACGATATCGAGATCGAAGGTAGTGCCGGGCACACCATGGAGCACGGCGGCGACGCCACCAACCAGGACAAAATCGACTCGGTGGCGAGCGAGAACCTCGAGAATGGCCTCGAAGTTAAGCACCGGGCTGGAGTCGGGCGCGGAGTCTGAGCACCGAGTTGGCGTTGTTCTGGAGAACCTGCAGGCGCTGGGCCGGGGTAAGGGTGAGCATCCAGCGGATTAGGGTCAGATCGACGCCGTCTTCCGAATACTCACGTTCACCGTTTTCCAGTGCTGGTGCGGGAGCCATAAGGGCAGTTTATCAAGTTCCGGGCGCTCTATCGGCGCGCTTTGCGGGCTTCGAGGAGGACCGGGACTACCGACACGATGATGATAGTGAAGACCACCTTCTCAAAATGCTTCCGGATAAATTCGATCTGACCGAGCTGGTAGCCGAGGGTGGTCATGAAGGCGATCCAGAAGATGCCGCCGAAGAGGCTGTAGAAAAGAAAGCGGCCGTAGTTCATGCGGGCGACGCCAGCGATGAAGGGCGTGCAGGTTCGGATAATCGGGATGAAGCGGGCGTACACAATGGCTCGTGGGCCGTACTTTTCGTAAAACGCTTCTGTCCGTTTCAGGTGGTCGGGATGAAAGAACTTTGACTTGGGGCGGCTGAAGATGCGGGGGCCGGCCTGGCGTCCCAGGAAGTAGCCGACGTTATCGCCGATAATCGCGGCGAGCATCAGAACGCCGCCCAGGACGTAGACATTCAGCGAAGCAGCGCCGGAGGCGACGCCGATACTGAACAGCAGGGAATCGCCGGGGAGGAAGAAGCCGATCAGCAGGCCGGTCTCCGCGAAAACGATGCCGCAGAGACCGAGCACGCCAAGGGGACTCGAGAGGAGCGTTCGCACGAGACCGAGCAAACGCTCCGCGTTGTATAGCGACTTCAGGAAGTCGAGGATGTCAGGCATCAGCGGAGCCGGTTAGCTGCGCTGGTACTGAGCAACGATGCGCTTGACGACGTCTTCGTTGATCTTCAGTTTGCCGTCGGTCTTGAGGCGGTCCTTCAGGCCTTCCTGGAACATCTGGGCGCGTTCGCGGGCGCGCTGCTGGCGAAGTTCGTTCTTGATCGTCTCGGCCTGAGTGGCGAGTTCGGCCATGTTGGCCGGGGTCTTCGTGACAACCTTCGCGATGAGCGTGCCACCGCTGACGTTGAGCGGAGCGAGCAGCGTGCCTTCGGGTTTGGCCCAGGCTTCGGCGACGGTGGACGCGGTGCCAACGGATTCAATGGCGCCCTGGCGATCCACATCGTTCGACGTCTTCACTTCCAGGTTGAGAGCTTTCGCAGCCTTGGCGAGATCGCCGCCCATGGACTGCGCCTTCGCGTAGAGTTCCTTCGATTTTTCGTCGATGATCTTCTTCAGCTTCTCTTCGCTGGCCTTGCTGCGAACTTCACCCTTCGCTTCGTCGAGCGAGGCCGGGCGGGACGGCTGCAGGTCAGTGACGACCGCGATGACGGCCTTGCCATCCTGAAGGACGACGGGACCGGGGGTGAACTCACCTTTACGGAGAGCGGCGACGGCGTCAGAGAATTCCTTGGACGTGCCGATGCCGGGGAGGGGGTCGCCCGCCTGAACGTTTTCGGCCTTGAGGAGCTGCATCCCGACAGCTTCGGCAGCCTTCTCCGGGTGTGCCGCGTCCTTGCGAACTTCGGCGATAGCCTTGTCAGACAGGCCCTGCATCTGCTGGCCGGCGACACGCTTCTGGTAGTCGATCAACAGCTGGACCTTCACTTCGTCAAGCGACTGGAGGTGAGCCTGTTCGTGCTGTTCCACCTGGAGGATGTGGTAGCCGTAAGTGGTCTTGATGAGGCCGCTGGTCTGGCCGACGTTCAGAGTGAACGCCGCCTTGTCGAATTCGGGAACGGTCTGACCCTTCACGAGGAAGCCGAGCTCACCGCCCTGTTCCTTGCTGCCGGGGTCGTCGGAGTTGGCCTTGGCGAGAGCGGCGAAGTCGCCGCCGCCGGTGATCTGCTTGAGGAGACCTTCCGCCTTCGTCTTCATGGCGGCGTCGTTGGAGGCATCGGACTTCACCAGAATGTGGCGGGCCTTCACACGTTCGGGGGTCTGGAATTCGTTGCGGCGGGCGTTGTATTCCGCCTGGAGCTGGGCGTCGGTCGGCATGGAGGCGGCACCGATCTTCTGAGGATCGAGAACGATGATCGCGTAGCTCTTCTTTTCGGGAACCTTGAATTCGGCCTTGTGAGCGTTATAGAAGGTGGTGAGTTCGGCTTCGTTCGGTTCGGCCTGCGCCTGGAACCTGGCCGGGGCGAGGAGCGCGTACTCGAGCTTGATCTTGTCGTTCTTCCGCTTGTATTCCGCTTCGACGTCCTTCGGGGAAACGACCACGCCCTGGGCGACGATCTGTTCCAGTTTATTGATGAGAACCTGGCGAGAGGTGGTGCTCTGGAGTTCGGAGAAGGAAACACCCTGCTGGGCGAGGAGCGAGGTGAGCGTGGCGCCATCGACCTTGCCATCCTTCACGAGCTGCGGCGGGAGGGAGTCGATGATGGCGGTGTTGGTCTCATCGGCGGAAACCTTCAGGCCGAGGCGTTCGGCTTCGTAGGCCATGGCGCGCTCGTTGATCATCTGCTGGATGATCTGGGGCACATAGATAGAAAGCAGCTCAGCCGGCAACTGGCGGTTCCGGGTCATGTTCTGGATGGTCTTGCTGACTTCCTGCGCGGTCACGCTTTCCGAGCCAACGGTGGCAACAACGGTGGGGTCGGCGGTGGCTCCGGTGCCCGGACCGCTGGGGATCAGATAGGTGACCATCGACAGAGCGACAAGGCCCAAAAGGACGCCCAAAAGGATGCGAACAGACTTGTCGCGGCTACGGAAAAGGTTAAACATTAGAGAAAACGCTCCTGATACAAACCAAACTTGTTGAAACCAAAACTTTAAGTATACCGCGAGATGCCGATAAGTCATTTAGACTGGCCAGAAGCCCGCCGTGGAACGGCTTGAAACGTTGAGGCGCTGGCATACACAAAGGTTCAGACATGGTGATTCGGCGTACATTTCTGGTTCTTTTCCTGAGCATCCTGCCCGCGGTCGCCCTGGCGCAGACTGTGATTGCCCTGGGGGCGGATACGACGGCGGCGATCAAACCGCTGCTGGGGGTAGTGGTGGGGCCGCAACCGAGCGGCGAGAGTACGGTTGACCTGACGACGCGATATCAGGACGCCGGCGTGACGATGATTCGGACCCATGACTTCAATGGGCCGTTCGACATGTTTAACATCTATCCGAACCAGAGTGCCGACCCGACGAAGGACAGTTCCTACAACTGGGCGGCGAGTGATGCCACCTATAAGAAGATCCTGGACGGTGGCTTTGAGCCGTACATCCGGATTGGGGATTCGTCGAACCGTCCGGTAACGAACACGGCCAACTGGGCAGCCGCTGCGACAGCTGTAATCCGGCGTTATTCGGATGCCGGGCGTTGGGGGAAGAATGCGATCCGTTATGTGGAGATCTACAATGAGCCGGACAATCGGATGTTCTGGTCGGGTACACAGGATGCTTTCAATCAGTTGTATGTGGCGACTGCGAAGTCGATCAAGACGGCGTTTCCTTCCATAAAGGTTGGGGGATGCGGTTTTACCGGTTTGCAGTATCAACCATTACCGGGTGTGGCACAGGGGGCGTTCCTCAAGCCCTTTCTGGGCGCGGTAGCAGCGGCGGGCGCTCCCCTCGATTTCCTTTCCTGGCACACCTACCTGCTGAATCCTTCGGACATTACGACCGGAGCGCAGTATTTCCGGTCGCAACTGACAGCTTATGGGTTTGGCTCCGCGGAGAGCATCCTTAGCGAGTGGAATACGGATTTTGAGGGTCCCCAGGGTTGGGACGCCTCTTTGCGAACCGGGGCGCGTGGTTCCAGTATTCTGGCGGCAACATGGATTAACCTGCAACTGAGCGATGTGGTTTACAGCATGTTGTACCGCGGGCCGGATCCTTCTTTGAACCTGCCCACCTTTTATGGAATGTGGTACGCGGACGGGCGTCCCAAACCGGCGGCTTTGGCTCAGACTCTGTTTTCACAGATGGCGAAGTATGGGACGCGGATCTCGACTACTTCATCTTCTTCGGAAATTTATGCACTGGCGGCGCGGAATGGGAGCGGGGAGAGAGCTGTTCTGATTGCAAATACCGGGTCAGGGGCGGGGAGTTGGCAGCTGAGCGGCAGTGTGGGAGCAGGCAATGTTTACCGGATGCAGGAGATCAGTGGGACGGCGACGGGGACTACCGCGTCAACGCTGAGTTCGCTGGCTGCGTCCATTCCCGGCTATGGCGTGCAACTGGTGACGATCACATCTGGGGGGGCCGGAACGATTTCGGGTCTGGCGGGGGCGGGTGGCAGTGTGCCGGCCGTGACCTCAATTTCCACGAACGGCTATTTCACGTTGTACGGGGCAGGCTTCGCACCGGCGGGAACTTCGAAGGAGATTCAGGCAAGCGATCTGGTAGGGAATACTCTGCCAACGAAGCTGGCGAACACCTGCGTGAATGTGGGCAACACGCGGGCATTTTTGCGGTATGTCTCACCGGGTCAGATTAACGCCCTGGCGCCTGCCGTGACCGGGAGTTCGGCTGCGGTTTCTGTGGTGGTGAACTGCGGGACAGCCAGCGAGAGCGTTTCGGGGGCGGTGACTGCCACGATTGCCGCAGCCTCGCCGGAGTTTCTGTATTTCGCTCTGAATTCGGATGGGAAGAACCCGGTGATAGCCGTGAATTCTCTGACAGGAGCGTATGCGGGGCAAGCGGGTTTGCTGCCTGGGGTTGTGACGACTCCGGCAAGGGCCGGAGATCTGATTACGTTGTTTGGCGTCGGCTTTGGCGCAGTCACCCCAGCGACCACGGCCGGGTCACTGGCCACGAGTGCCGCTGGTTTGGCATCCGGTGCGACGGTGAGTATCGGTGGGAGAAACGCGACTGTGTCATACGCGGGGCTGGCACCGGGTTTTGCCGGGCTTTACCAGATCAATCTGGTGGTTCCGGCGGGTTTGGCGTCAGGAAATCAGGCGGTTTCCGCGACTGTGAACGGCGTGCAGGTTGCTGACGGAGGCCGGTTAGCTGTTCAGTAGGCCGCGGAACCTGGTGGGATCCATAGAATAGCCGGGGAATACAGAGTCAAGCTTTCGGTTCCCGAGGTGGCGGTAGACTGCTTCGCCGAGTACGTCGCGGAAGTCCGTGGTGACGGCTAGATCGCGATTTTGATAGAGCTGTTCCGGGGCGAGGCCGGGCCACTCGCCGTAGACCTTGCCGCCTTTCACGTCGCTACCGAGGACGAACATGGCGTTGGCATGGCCGTGGTCGGTGCCTCGATTGCCGTTTTCCTTCGCGGTGCGGCCGAATTCAGACATGGTGACCAGGACGACGTCGTGCATGCGGGGACCGAGGTCGGCGTGGAAGGCGGCGATCGCGGAGCCAAATTCTGCGAGACGCTGTGCGAGTTGGCCTTCTGTGGGATTCGCTGCGACTTCGTTGACGTGGTGGTCCCAGCCGCCGATATCAGCGAACGCGACTTCGAGGCCGACATCGGCTTTGATGATCTGGGCGATCTGCTTCAGGCTTTCACCGAATTTTCCTCGTGGGTAGCCTGGGGCGGAGTTTTCGCCGAGGGATTGCAGCAGTTTGACGGCGTCGAAAGTTGCCCGGGCGGTGCCACCCAGGATCTGGTCGGCACCGTAGAGGGTTTCGAACTGTTTCGCAGCGGCATCATCGCGGACCTTGAAGGAGTTTATGCTTTCCACGGCGACGGCGGAGTTGCTGCCCCTTATTGTGCGGGGCAGTGCGGGGCCTAAGCTGACGGCCCGGACAGGCGAGGGTTTATCGGCAGGTTGAAGTGCCCGGTTGAGCCAGCCGTCACTGGTGGATTTCCGGCCCGGAGTACCGGATTCCATATAGTCCTGGGCGTCAAAGTGGGATCGGGTGGGATCAGGTGAACCGACAGCGTGGACGATGGCAAGATTTTTTGCGTCCCAGAGGGGTTTTAGGGGGGCCAGGGCCGGATTCAGGCCAAAAAAGCCATCGAGATCGAGCAGGGCTGCTTTGGGTAGGCCGATGGAGGGACGGAGTGCGTAATATTGGGCCTCGCCGTGGGGGACAACGATATTGAGACCATCGGCGGCACCTCGTTGAAAGAGCGTGACGAGGATCTTTTTGCGACTCGACGAGGGTTCGGCGGCGTGGGCGGTGCGCTGCAACCAAAGTGGCAGGGCGCCAACACCCGCCATGGCGAGCGCGGAATCGCGAAGAAAGATGCGGCGATTGAGGGGTCTCATGGCGTTATTTCCTCTGGAAGTCCGGCGCACCGTATTCGGGGTGCTTGAGGCTGGTTGCGAAATTCATACGGGCGAGCAGGGAGGAGGAGTTCATCCAGTCTGCGCCCCGGTTGCTGTAGCCGGTTGGTTCCTGCTTGCGGTAGAGGGGCTGGCCCATCTGGTTCATCACATTGAGGAGTTGCTGGGGATTGCGAACTTCGTCGCCCGCAGCGCGCAGGGTGCTGACGAGGAATTCCAGCGGGGACTTGAGTTTGGCGTTGAAGAGCGTTGGTTGCCAGAAGTCCGGGGCCGCCAGCATTGTTCGCATCACCTGACGGAGGTCTCCGTCGGTACCCAGGAAAGTTTGGGCCATTTTTTCGACCAGGGCCGGGGGCGGGTCATCCGCGACGAAGCGTGTGGCGAGTTTGGTGGCAATGAAACGGGCCGTGGATGGGTGACGGGCGACGAGGTTGAGGACCTGCAGACCTTCATCCATGCCTGCCGGGTTGATGGTCTTGCCGAGAACGTGTTTTACACCGCGATCATGCATGCGGGGATTGAAGAAGAAGTCTCCGCCTTCGCGGGGCTGGCGAATGGTCCAACCGGTGAAGCAGCGGGCGACTTCGGTAACGTCCTGCTGAGTGTAGCCGCCATCGACGCCGAGGGTATGGAGTTCGAGAAGTTCACGACCGTAGTTTTCGTTTAGGCCCTGATTGCGTTTTCCGCCTCGGCCGGAACCAGTTGGCCCAGCCGACTGCCAGTTGTCGAGGTAAAACAGCATCGCCGGGCTTTGGGCGGTGGCGACGAGGAGGTCTTTGAACTTTCCAAGGACGTGGGGACGTATGGCATCACGTTCGTAGGCGGTGACGAGTTCCCGGTCTGCGCCCTTTTCGAGGAAGACGTTGAAGTGGTTGTACCAGAAATCGACGAGGACCTCTTCGAGCTGGCGGTCGGAGTAGACGGCACGGAGGAGTTTTCCACTGGTCAGGTCGCGGGCAACGATCTGCATGGGGGCGGTGAGAACTTCAATGCGGCGGCGGAGTTCCGCGCTGGCGAGGGGCGCGAGACGCATCTTTTGCCCCTGAGGGAGAGCTTGCAGTACCTTCGCCAGTTGGTCGGCGGGCAGGTTATCGAGGTATTCGACGCGTTCGCGGGGGCTCTGGGGGAAGTCGGCGGGAAGATCGACTGGTTTGGTTTCGGGTTCGGGGCCTTTCGCTTCCGCCTTTTTAGCCCGGTTCATGGCGATTTCAAATGCGGCGCGGGTGAACGGATCTTCGGGAAGGTCCAGGCGGCCGTCCTGGATCGCTTTCACGGCGGCTCGACTGGGGTAGCGGCGCAGCATCTCCGCTGTGGAGAGGTTCAGCGTATCAAGCGGGGCCAGTCGGGCCTGAAGGTCGGGGTTTTCGGCGATGTTCTCGGGCTGGAGTTGCAGGTCGAGCCATTTTTCGAGGCCCAGAGCGCGAACTTTCTCAGCATCGCCAGTGCGGGGACCAAACGTGAGGCGGTTCAGAGCGTGAGTGATCTTCTGGTCCGGCGTCATGACCGGTGCCTGCGCGGTGGACGCGAAGGCGATGGCTACCAGGAGTGCAAGTTCGCGTTTCATTCTGTTTCTAAGAACGCGGTGGCGGAAGGAAAGTTGCGGTTCAGACGCCGAGGGCGCGGAGTTGCTGGTCAATCCAGGCCTGGTTGTGACCCAGGAGGTCGGCCATTTGCTGCGCGAGGGGTGTCAGCCAGTCGGCGGCGAGCTTCCGTTCGTGGCCCCAGTAAGTAGAGGTATAGAGGAGGTCCGGCAGACAGCAGGCGTGCTCGCGTTCCACGGCGACGCGGACGCGGGCTCCGGTGGTTGTGGCGAGTGCGGGAATGGGAAGCGGAGTAGTGGCGGTTTCGCTGGGAATCGTACGGCCGGGGGCGAGATCGGGCATGAGGGCGTCGGCGGCTTCCTCACTCATGGCGCGGTAGGTGGTGTATTTGCCGCCGGCGATGTGGAGGAGGCCATCGGTACTCTGCCAGATTTTGTGTTCTCGGCTGGTGGAGGTGGCGGAGCGGCCGGACTGCACGATGAGAGGTCGCAGGGAGCTGTAGCTGGTGATCGGATCTTCGCGGAAGTCGGGGTAAAGGCGACGGACGATGCTTCGCAGGTAGTCGGTCTCGGCGGCGGAAATAGCTACCTGGTCCGCGCCGGCCTGGTGATCGACATCTGTAGTTCCAACGAGAGTCAGATCGTCGTTTTCGCCCCACGGTATCAGGAAGACGATGCGGCCGGCTTCGTCGAAGTGGGCGATGGCTTCGGTGCCCTGCTGAATGCGGGGGAAAATCAGGTGCGAGCCGCGAACGAGACGGAGCGGAGCGGCCTGGGACCAGGAACCGGTGGCGTCGATGATGCGGCGGGCGCGGATCGGGAAGGTGTTGCCGGTGAGCACATCTCGGGCTTCCAGGCCCGTTGCGGTGCGGTGCACTTCGGTGTAATTCGCGAGGCAAACGCCTCGGGCTTCCGCGTCGAGGAGGTTTTCAAGGACCAGGCGGGCGGAATGGACGGCTGCGTCGTGAAACAGAACGCCTCCGCGGAGGCCGTTGGAGTCCATTCCGGGTTCGAGTTTGGTGGCCTGGTCGCTGGAGATCGTGCGATGGGGTGTGATTCCGCGAGATCCGGCCAGGGCGTCGTAGAGGGTTAAGCCTGCGCCGTAGAATAATTTGTCATAACGCCCATAGCAGGGGATGAGGAATTCGAGGGGCCTAACGAGACTGGGCGCGATGTTGAGCAGGGTGGCGCGCTCGTGGAGCGCCTCTTTGACCAGACCGAAATCGCCATACTTCAAATAGCGCAGACCACCGTGGATTAGTTGCGAGTTTCGACCGCTGGTTCCGGAAGAAAAATAGCGTTTTTCAACGAGGGCGATGCGGAGGCCGCCGGGGATATGGGCGGAACGCATGGCGAGATCGCGGGCAACGCCGGCGCCGTTAATACCGCCCCCGATGATGAGGACGTCCCAGGCTTCGGTACCCAGGCGCTGGAGGTTTTGGTGGCGACTCATTTCAGACCGTAGAAGTTGACGGCAGTTTCGCCGAGGATTTTTTCGCGTAAGGGCTGCGGGATGGGACCGCAGGCTTGGGTGAAGACGGCCAGGACTTCTTTCCACGTGCCAGCCAGAGTGCAAACGGGCCAGTCGCTGCCGAACATCAGGCGATCCACCGGGAAAAGGCTGAGAATGTGCCGGAGATAGGGCCGCAGGTTGTCGGCGGACCAATTCTTGTGGTCGGCTTCGGTGATCATGCCGGAGAGCTTGCAGTGCATGCCGGGGATCTTCGAGACTGTCTCGATATCGCGAGCCCAGGGTTCCATAGTGCCATCGGCGATAAGAGGCTTGGCAAGGTGGTCGATCACCATTTTGAGGCCCGGGACTTCATCTGCGAGTTCGGGAATCAGGGGCAGATGGGGCGGGCGGAGCAAAAGGTCGTAGGGAATGCCACGGCGGGCCAGTTCACGGAGGCCGTTGATGACATCGGGGCGCAGGAGCCAGCGGAGGTCCGGTTCATCGTGAACAATGTGACGGACTCCGCAGAATTTTGCGTGGTTGCCGCACTCGTCGAGGATGTTGCCAACGTGCGGATCGGTGAGATCCACCCACGCGACCACACCTTTGATGGATTCCGTGCGGGCAGCCAGGTCGAGCAGCCACCAGGTTTCGTCGAGGATGGTATTTGCCTGGACTACAACGGACCCATCGAACCGGCTGTTGGTGAGTGAGGGCTCCAGGTCCGCTGGGAGGTAGTTGCGGCGCAGGACCGATTCCCCCTGGGGCATCCAGGGGTAGTTGAACCGGGTGACGTCCCAGTAGTGTTGATGAGCGTCGATGCGCACAGTTTTATATTAGCGGGGCGCGTGGGGTCGGGGTCCAGTACTGATGGTGTTGTGAATACTGAGCGTACTGGCGAAAATCAGATCAGTTAAAAGCTCAGTCGACACCGTTTCGGAGGCGGTCCTGAGCTTGTGGGAACTTCGCCCGGGCAAGTTTCCCAAACCTCATGGCGCGGGTATAGCGAGTTTCCCCTTTCTCGCTATACTCGTGTCGTATTGTCTGACCTTTTTTCCACCCTCAATTATTCGCCTGTGGTCCTGCGCTTCGGCACCAGCGGCCGTCGCGGCCGCGTTGTGGATCTGACGCAGCTTGAGATCTATATCAACGTCACGGCAGAGTTGCAATTTCTTCGGAATTTGCCTCTGGAGCAGGGCGGTATAGTACCTGGCGAGGAAGTTTACTTCGCACACGACTTGCGCCCGAGTTCGGTTCGTTACGACGAGACGGCTGAGGGGCGGGGCGAGCTTTGTCAGGCAGCGGCTATTGCGATTTCGGATGCCGGGATGCGCCCGGTCAACCTGGGGCCCATTCCGACTCCCGCGCTGGCGGCTTATGCATGGCGGCGGCAGAAGGCCAGCATTATGATCACCGGCAGTCATATCCCGTTTGATCTCAATGGTTACAAGCTGAATACGGCGGTGGGGGAACTGCTGAAGGAGTTTGAAGCGCCGATCGGCGAGGCTGTTGCAGCGGTTCGCCGGCGGATCTATGCTTCTGACGCGGCGACCGGGCGGTTTGGGCCAGATGGGCGTTTGAAGGTGGGCTCAACGCCCATGTTGCCGGTTTTGGATGCAGCTCGCGAAGAGTATCTGGCTCGGTATACCGACTTCTTTGGTCCGGGTGCGTTAACTGGTCGACGGGTACTGGTGTACCAGCATTCGGCGGTGGGGCGGGATCTGCTTGCAGAGGTTTTGCATCGTTTGGGTGCGGAGGTGGTGGTCGGGGGCCGCAGTGATAGCTTTGTGGCGATTGACACCGAGGCTATTGACACCTCGCAACTGGCTTCGATTCAGGAGGTTGCGGATGTGGCGGGGGCTGAGGCCGGGCCGCTCTGGGCGGTGGTTTCTACCGACGGTGATAGTGATCGTCCTTTGATTCTTGGCCTGGAGGACGGAAGGGTGCACTTCTTTGGAGGCGATCTGGTGGGTATGATCGTCGCCGGGTACCTGGGTGCCGATGCCGTTGTGGTGCCGATTACCTGTAATGACTCTATTGATCGGGGTCCGCTGGCCCAGTACCTGGAGCCGAAGACAAAGATTGGTTCGCCGTTTGTTGTAGCTGGCATGGCGGTTGCGCGAGCTAAGGGCCGGCAGGTTGTTTGTGGGTGGGAGGCCAATGGTGGCTTCCTGCTGGGATCGGATGTTGTGGGGATCGGGATGAGGCTGTCGGCGTTGCCGACACGCGATGCTTTTCTGCCTGTGATTGCGGTTCTTGCGGCGGCGCATCAGCGGAATATCTCGCTGCCGGCTCTTTTTGCAGAATTGCCCCCCAGATACAGCCGCGCGGGGCTGGTTCGGAATTTCCCGCGAGCCAATGGCCGACGGATTGTGGAATTGCTAAGCGAGGCCTTTGCCATAACAAAGCTCGGCGCGTTCTTCACGGCGGTGGATGGGTTTTCCGCCATTGACCGGCTCGATTTTACCGACGGCGTTCGGATTCTGTTTGAGAATGGCGATGTAGCGCACTTCCGACCGTCGGGTAATGCGGATGAGTTCCGGATGTACGCCGTTGCCGACACTGCCGAGCGCGCCGCGTTTATCGTTGCGCGGGGAATTGCGGAGCCCGATTGTATCGTTCGCCGGATGGAGAAGGCTCTGATTGGCTGATTCTCCGGTAGTCTTCTTTGGGCTGGGGTTTACCGCGACGCGCCTGGCCTATCGTCTCCTGGCTTCGGGTCGTACAGTGTTTGGGGCCGCCCGGAACCCGGAGCGATTTTCGGATTTGGCCACTGCCGGCTTGCGGGTGGCAGATTTCGTTGCCTCAGAGTTCCCCAAAGGCGCGGTTGTAGCGCACACGATCCCGCCTGTGGATGAACCTGCGCAGGGAATTTTACATAACTGTCTGCGGGCGATGGCCCCGCGACGCGTCGTATACCTGTCGGCTACCAGTGTTTATGGCGACCTAGCTACTGTTTCGGCGGAAAGTCCGGTGGTTCCAGTGGGCCACGCTGCCACACGTCGTTTTGAGGAAGAGAAGTGGATCGAGGCGGGCAACTGGGAGAGCCTGATTCTGCGGGCAGCTGCGATTTATGGCCCGGGGCGTGGCGCCCACCGGCGTTTGGCGAAGCCCTCCTCCCCTGCCCTCAACCAGCGGCGTGGTCCGTCCGGCATGGTAAGCCGGATTCACGTGGACGATTTGGGCGACCTGGTGTGGCGAGGTATTGATTCCGAAATCTGTGGGGCGTTCCCGGTCGCGGATGATGAGCCCTGTTCCACCGAAGCGATCCTCCGCTGGTGCGTGGATTACCTGAAACTCGATCCGGCAGAGGTTGATATTTCGGGGACTATTTCTACCGGCAGAGAGGTAGATGGTCAGGAGATAGTCCGGCGCCTGAACGCAGAACTGCGCTACCCCAACTATCGAGCGGGAGTAGCGCAGTGTATAGCGGAAGAGGACTGGAGCCTAGGCAGCCGCGGCTGAGAATGCCGGACTCTGCGCCATGGCGCCGAAGGCGGTGATCTGTTCGACAAGCGCGGATAGGTTGACGGTGCCGATGCCGTAACGATACAGCCAGAGCGACATTTCAATCCGGCAACTGGCGAACAGAAATCTGAACTTACTGTTCAGAATAATCACGCCTAATTCGGGACTGTCTTGCTGGGCGTTGGTGATGATTTCGCGGACGCTGGCGTGAAGTATGGCAAAGTCTTTGGTCATGCAGCGGAGATAGCCTCGGACAACACTGCAGCGCTGTTTGCGGAGTTGTCTGACAAGGGCTTTATCAGAGCCAATCAGGGCGAGATCGTCAGCGGAGAGAAGACGCTGCATGGGCGCATATCGGGAGACATCCACCTGATTCACGGAACGCAAGTGCTCAGCAGCTTGCATTTGGCGCGTCCGGATGAAAAGTAATAGCCCCGCCATTCCGATCAGGATAAGGGTTATTCCTGCTAAATATAGTCCTATATTCATGTCGTTTTACTCCGCTAATCGAACTGAGGATAGCGGAAACGCGATTTGAATGCAAGGGCAGAGGTAGGGGATATGAGTGTTTGCTGCCCGATCTTGAGTTATGTAAAAAACTACTGATTGACCGGCAAGGTTTCGGTAAACAGGGAGTCCGGGAGGTTAATGCCACTGACGCGGAGTCGTTCCAGGATCTTCGGTCGGATTCCGGTTCCCTTAAACCGCCCCTGCACTTTGCCCTGGGCGTTTACACCGGTTCGTTCGAAGGTGAAGATTTCCTGGATATCAACCTGGTCATTTTGCGCACCGAGGACTTCGGCAATGCTGGTGATGCGGCGGGAGCCGTCCTGGAGGCGTGCCACCTGGACCACCAGTTTGATGGCGGAGGCTAGCTGCTGCAGAATCACGCGGGCAGGGATTTCGATGTCAGCCATCATGACCATGGTCTCCAGACGGGAGAAGGCATCCTTCGGAGTGTTCGCGTGAACGGTGCTCATGGACCCCTCAACACCGGTGTTCATGGCCTGGAGCATGTCGAGAGCTTCAGCACCGCGGCACTCGCCGACGATGATGCGGTCGGGGCGCATGCGAAGCGCGGTACGGAGCAACTGGCGCTGGTTGATGCCGCCTTCCTTATTGAGGTTGGGAGGGCGGGTTTCGAACTTGACGACGTGACGCTGCTGGAGCTGTAGTTCGGCGGTGTCTTCGATGGTGACAATGCGCTCCTCTTCGGGGATGAAGCGAGAGAGGGCATTGAGGGTGGTGGTTTTGCCCGAGCCGGTACCGCCTGAGATCAGGACAGTGGATTTCGCCTGGACGCAGGCGGCCAGGAACTTCAGCATCCCCGGCATGATCGTCTGGTACTGCAGCATCTCTTCCTGGGTGATGACGTGCCGTCCGAAGCGGCGGATGCTGAGCGAGGGGCCGTCGAGGGCGAGCGGAGGGATTATGGCGTTAACTCGAGATCCGTCGAGAAGTCTTGCGTCTACAATAGGTTGGGCCTCGTCAATGCGGCGGCCAACCTGCGATACTATCTTTTCAATGATGTGCAGCAGGTGCGCGTTGTCACGGAAGCGGACGGGGACTTCGGATAGCTTGCCGCCGCGTTCGATGTAGACCTTATCGAAGCGGTTGACCAGGATATCGGAGATGGACGGTTCTTTGAGGAGCGGTTCGAGAGGGCCAAGGCCGAGAACTTCATCGAGGACTTCTTCGATGATGCGGTTCTGCTCGGCGGCGGTCATGGGGACGCGTTCTTCTTCGAGCAGGCGTTCCACGACGCGTCCGATCTCGGCGCGGAGGCGTTCCTTCGGGAGGGACGAAACGCGTTCGAGGTTCAAAACACCGAGTAACTTCTTATGAATCAGCGACTTAAGCTCGAAATTTCGGTCCGTGGGGCGGCCGTACGCCGGGCCCTGTGGTTTCGGTTGGGGTCGATTTGGAGTTGACACGGGTTTCGGGCACAATTATAGCGAGGGCGTGGTCCAGTTGGGCGAGTACCTATAGCGGATGATAGATAAAGGAATGGTTCCTATGGATGACAGCGCGGCACTGAGCGGTGAACCGCGCCCCCCTGCCCCGATCCCGGATAAGCTTTTCTTCAAGATCGGCGAGGTTAGCAACCTGGTCGGTGTGGAAGCCTATGTTTTGCGGTATTGGGAATCGGAGTTCAAAGGGCTATCGCCGAAGAAGTCCTCCACCGGGCAGCGGATGTTCCGCCGCAAGGACGTGGAACTGCTTCTGGAGATCAAACAACTCCTTTACGACCGCAAATTCACGATTGAAGGTGCGCGGAAGGCCCTGGCCGACAAGAGCGCCAAGCCGGTGGTGAAAGCGGCACCGAAGAAGCAGAAGCAGGAGTCGTTGTTTGGGTCGGACGATCCCCTGCCCGAGATTCGCCGGCAGATTGCAGAAATCCTGAAGCTGATGGCCTAACAGGGCTACGCCTGGCTGACAATTAGCTCGTAGATGCGGTCCAAATCGGTCGGTGAGTAGTACTCGATCTCGATGTGGCCCTTGTCTTTCCCTTTTTCCACGATACGAACCCGAGTTCCGAGCGCCTGTTCGAGTTCCGCGATGGCCGCTTTGACATTCGGGTCCAGCGGAGAAGCCGGAACTTTAGCTTTTGGCTTGGCAGCACCGGCGGGGCGGGTGTATTCTTCCACCTGACGCACCGACCAGCCTTCGCGGACCACTTTCTCGGCCACTTCCTTTTGCGTAGCCTCGTCCTGCAGCTTCAGGAGCGCCCGGGCATGACCCTGGGTGAGCTTCTTCGCAGTCACCAGATCCTGAATTTCGACCGGTAAGTGCAGCAAACGGATAGTGTTAGCGATGGTAGCGCGATCTTTGCCCGTTTTTTCACCGATTTCCTCGTGGGTAAGGTCCAGTTCGGTCATCATCCGCTGGAAGGCCTGCGCCAGTTCCACCGGATTCAGGTCTTCGCGCTGGATGTTCTCGACAATGGCGAGCTCCAGAACCTTCTGATCGTCCGCCGTGCGGAGAATAACCGGGACTTCCTTGAGTCCCGCAGCTGTGGCGGCGCGCCACCGGCGTTCGCCGGCGATGATCTGATAGCGTTGCGGCCCGGCCTTGCGAACCACGATGGGCTGGATAATGCCATCCCGCTCAATGGATTGCGAGAGTTCGGCGAGGGCGATGGGGTCGAATTCGCGGCGTGGCTGGTTCGGATTGGCCTCAACGGAGGTAATCGCGACCAGACTGACCTTGCCATCTGCCGGTTCTTCGGGGCCGGCGGCCTTTACCTGTGCAGCGGCGGTTGCTGCGGCAGCGGCGGCGGCAGCACCTGGGCGCGGCGGCAGTAGTGAATGGAGGCCTTTACCGAGCGCCTTGCGCCCGTCGTTTTTGTTCATTGGAGAGGATCTCTTTAGCTAGCTGGATGTACGATTCGGAACCGCGGGAGGCGGGATCGTACAAAAGAACGGGTTTGCCGTGGCTGGGGGCTTCCGCGAGGCGGACATTTCGCGGAATCACGGTCTTCAGGACGTCTTCCTGGAAGAATTCGCGGAGGTCGGCGGCCACCTGGCGGGTCAGATTGGTGCGGTCGTCGAACATCGTCAGCAGGATGCCTTCGGTCTGAATTGGATGGTCGAACGACTCGCGGACGCGGTCAATGGTGTCCATGAGCTCCGAAACGCCTTCGAGAGCGAAGAATTCGCACTGAATGGGCACCAGAACCGAGTCTGCGGCCATCAGGGCATTCAAAGTGAGAAGATCGAGGGCTGGTGGGCAGTCAATCAGGATGTACTGGTAGTTGGCGCGAACCTCATCCAACTGGCTGCGCAGGATTGTTTCGCGGTCCGATACGTTGACGAGCTCAAAGTTGGCACCGATGAGGTTCTTGTCGGCGGGGACAATATCGAGGCCGTCCATGCCGGACGGCTGGATGGCGGCACTGACTGCGGTACGGTTGACCAGAACATCGTAGGTCGTGAGCAGGCCGGGTGTCTTTTGCAGACCAAAGCCGCTGGTAGAGTTCCCCTGTGGATCGGTGTCGATCAGGAGAACCTTAACGTCGTTCGCGGCAAGCGAGGCGGCGAGGTTGATAGCGGTGGTCGTCTTCCCGACCCCGCCTTTTTGATTGGTAATGGCTATTGTTCTGGTCACAAATTGTCCTGGCTACTTCATTGGGGTGGATAGCCGGCTTCCCAGACGGTACAAGTTCTGGCAGCTTCATTCTACAACTCCGGCGCTGGGTTTGAGTGTGTTTCAGGTCTTTCGTTGTTTCACGTGAAACAGAATGGAGCTACTGAGGCTTGTTTCACGTGAAACACACTCTCCCACCGCCCTACTTCCCTGTTTCACGTGAAACAGACAGGCTGACGTACATATCCAGAATGGCGACCGCCGCGGGAGTCACCCCTGGGATCCGAGCCGCTTGCCCCAGTGTTACAGGGCCGACTGCCGCCAACTTCTCCCCTACCTCCCGAGAAATACCAGGGATCGAACCGAAATTGATCCCCTGCGGGATTGCACGTTCACTGGAACCAGCCAAACGCTCTACCTGGCGTCGCTGCTGGTCCACATACCCCGCGTACTTCACTTCGGTTTCCACTGTCATCAGCACGCCCCGCTCCACGGGACCGCCCACAACCGACTCCACCCACTCCTGCATTTCGGTAATCTTTGACTCCGGACGGCGCAACCATGCAGCCTTGGGACTGGTTGCAAAGGTCTGCAACAGCTTTTCCGTCTGTAACCGCCGCCTATGAAACACTTCGAGCCGTTCAGGCGTCGCGAGGCCAATCTTCTCGGCAATGGGGGTAAGGCGGAGATCCGCATTATCCATGCGAAGGTTCAGTCGATACTCCGCACGAGAAGTGAACATCCGGTACGGTTCATCCGCACCCTTGGTGATCAGATCATCCACCATGATGCCGATATAGGCCTCACTCCGGGCGATCTGAACCGATTCCCGACCCAGAATGGACTGCGCCGCATTGATCCCGGCCATCACACCCTGCCCGGCAGCCTCCTCATAACCGGAAGTCCCGTTGATCTGCCCGGCCAGGAACAACCCAGGCAGTTTCTTCACTTCCAGGCGATGGTCCAACTCGCGGGCATCCACGGCATCATATTCAATCGCATAGCCCGGACGGATCATCTCCGCTTCCTCCAACCCAGGGATCGAAGCGATCATTCCCGCCTGCACGTCGATAGGAAGACTGGTAGACATACCGTTCACGTAGATCTCGTTGGTATCCAGGCCCTCCGGCTCCAGGAATAGCTGATGGGTCTCCTTGTCCGGGAACTTCACGAACTTATCCTCTATAGAAGGACAGTAG
>CANIHR010000031.1 GCA_947467185.1 Bryobacterales bacterium | reverse complement strand
CGATGCGGGTCTCACCGGTTGGGGTGACGGGGGCTCTTACGATGAACTTCGCCGCAGACCGGAGACCGTCCTGGGCCGCTCGCCCTTCGATATGGAAGCCATCTTTGATGAGCTCCGAACCCCACCCGTTCTCCAGCGCCGGAGCGGTCCCCAGTGGTCGGGTGGTCTCGACATCGCCCTCTGGGACATCGCGGGCCAGGCTCTCGGCGTGCCTGTCTCTCAGTTGCTGGGGCGTCGCTATCGCGACCGGATCGAACCCTACTGCACCGCCCTCTACCGCAAAGACTGGCCGAACCTCGAAGCTGGCCTTGCCGAAGAGGCGCGAAGCTGGAAGGCCCAGGGCTTCCGGACCCTCAAAATGAAGGTCGGCTTCGGTCCCGATACAGACGTCTCCATCGTGGCCGCCGTCCGACACGCCATCGGCGACATGAGGCTCGCTGTCGATGCCAACTGTGCCTATGACGCAGGCACCGCCCTCGCTCTGGGCCGACGTTTCGAACCGTTCAATCTCTCCTGGTGGGAAGAACCGCTTCTTGCTGATGATTTGGCTGGCTACGCCCGGCTGAAAGCGCAATTATCATTTCCAGTCGCCAGCGGCGAGACGCTGCCTCTCGATCAACTCATCACCGACTACATCCAGCCCCGCCTCGTCGATATCCTGCAACCGGAAATCGAGTACGTTGGCCTCACCGGTGGTCGCCGACTCAGCTATCTGTGCTGGCTCAACCATCTCCGCCTCATCCCCCATAACTGGGGCACCGCCATTCGCACCGCCGCCATCCTTCACTGGATGAGCACCGTCCCCCCGGTCACCGAAGCTCTCGCGGCACCCCCTCCGTTGTTCGAACTGGATTGCACCGAGAATCCCATTCGAAACGCTGTGGTGCGCCATCCTTTTCAGGTTGACCCCGCTGATGGCTGTATCCCCGTTCCCACCGCCCCCGGTCTGGGTATCGAAGTCGTTCGCGAGGCAGTGGAAGAATTCACCATCGAAACCATCACACTGCGGTAAAACGAAGGTTTTCACGTGTTATAAAAAGCCGCCAGAATTTCAGCAAAAATCACCTGCGTTTCAGCCTATAATGCGATCACATGGAACCTGGGCCTCAAGGTCTTGCACAGTTTTTAAGAGAGTTCGTTTCAACCGTCGCAGATACCACCCGCTCGATAGCCGCCTTCCTCGCCGCAGCTCTCGCGCCCATCTTCGGCCGCCTCTCGAAGCCAGCGTGGCAGCGGGAGTCCGCAGCCTCTACTGGTTCGACGGCAACGCCCTGCTGGGTGGCACCGAACCCGGCAAAGGTCCGCTCCCCTGGGTCCCCGACACCGAAGGTCGCCACCCCTCCGCCTCATCGACGACCACGGCCGAACCTCCCGCCGTGACGTCGAAATCCACTTCGCGAAGTAAGGTTGCCCCGAAGCTACTGCTTGGCCTGGCTAATCAGTTCTGCAACGCGCGAACCCGGCTTCACGGGTTCCACGAACAGGATGGTATTCGCGTTCAGGATCATCCTGTCCGGTGAGTGCCATTCCTTCCCGCGCTTCACCAGAATATTGGAGACAGCCTTCGTCTCCGGATTCTGAGCGCTCTGCACGTAGAAGACATCCTTCAGAACCGGCCAGGGGGTCCCCAGCCCTTCCAGTTTGCCGAAATACGCCGATCCGTTGGATAGAAGTACAGCCTGGTACGGCGTCGTCATCGCCGCCTCACCGCTCACCGCTCCGGATCGCAATCCCCACCCGGCGCAGGCACCCAGAGTCGTTAGGGCCAATGCCGTGAGGCCAATCACTATCGTTCGTCTGACTGCAGTTTGTTTGGTCATCATAGGGTCGAGTAATTTAAGCCTTTCGCCACTTCCGGCGGTTCAGTGCCAGCCCAAGCAGTCCGCATCCGATCAGCAACATGGTTCCAGGTTCCGGCGCCTCCGCGCTGACAGAACTCACAACCAGGTCGGCTGAAGTCGCGTTGTACACCAGCGTGAAGATCTCATTGCCGAACTGCCAGCCCCCCGCGTTCACAAAAGATCCCGAGCGCGAGCCATAGCGCATAATCGTGAAAACATCACCGGCATTCGCCGTGAATCCCGTCAGGAACGACACATTGAGCGTTCCGTCCAGCGCCGCACTGCCTGTAATGTCGAGAACCCTCCAGTTGGGCCCGGCGCTGAAAACGATATCCAGAAATCCGAGCGCACCCTGTGTGTAGTTACCGCCGATGAAGAGCGCCCCGGGCGTATCTCCCGGAGCCACGCTGCCGCCGTTGTTAACCACGTCTCCGGTAATGGTGCCCGCGCCCGTCAGCGTCCCGCCCTGAAGGTCCAGAGACGCCGTTTGCAGCGTGCCGTCCACTTGAGTTGTCCCCGAGGTCTGCACATAGCTCGGTCCGTTTGCCGTGGTCGTCACAACCAACTGGCTGCCGTTGCTCACAAGGACCGTTCCCGTGTTCAGAAACGCCGCTGCGTCGGTTGCAATCGTGCCGGTGTATCCACCGCTCACGTCAATCTGTCCACTGTTTGTCAGCGCGGCCTGGATCGTCCCACCGCCGACGTGCAGTGTCCCCTGATTGCCGACGGAACCGCCGGTGACCGTGGTTCCGTTTCCGACCGAAGCCTCCGTGCCGACATCGACGGTGATGGTCCCATTCGTATTGTCGAAGGTGCCCACCAGGGAGAGAACGCCAGCCCCGCTTGTCGCAATCAGGCCGTTATTCACAAAGCTCCCGGATTGAAGGGTCAGGCCGGAGGCCTTGTCCGCAAGGATAGTGCCGTTGTTGACGACGCTGGTCTGGCCGAGGCCGATGTTACCCGCACCCTGAATGGTATGGCCCGCACCATTCACCAGGGTATCGTCGCCTCCCTGCGAATAAATGTAGTTGGTGGTGTCATCGCTCATGGTCAGGCTTCCCGTGCCACTCAGGGTCACCACACCCCCACTCGCAAGGATCA
Source organism: Bryobacterales bacterium (assembly GCA_947467185.1). Lineage (GTDB taxonomy): Bacteria > Acidobacteriota > Terriglobia > Bryobacterales > Bryobacteraceae > BOG-234. The sequence continues at coordinate 26,694 of CANIHR010000031.1, read as the reverse complement.
GGCTGGAGCCGTTGCCTGCGGAATTGAGCGTGATGCTGCCGTTGTTTGTATAGCTCCCGCCAGCCTGCAGAAGCAGCTCAGCGTTATCGCCAACGTTGATCTGGGAACCAGTCTGATTGACCACTGTCCCGTTCAGCGAAGCCCCCCCGGACGTGATGACCTGGATCACGCCTCCCGTGCTGTTGGTGGTCGCTGCATTCAGAGCACCTGCCAGTTCGAACGTTCCCGCATTCTGGACCGCACCTCCATTGAGCACAGCACTGCCGCTCAGAAAGGCCTGCGATCCCGAGGCCACAGAAATCATTCCTGCGGTGTTGTCGAATGTGCCCCGCAAAGTCAGTGATCCTCCGGTGGCCGTCGAGATCGTGCCATTGTTCGTGAAATCGCCAGACTCCAGAACAAGCCCGGCCGCCTGGTTCGCAAGAATACTGCCATTGTTCACGACGGTGGTCTGGCCCATACCAATGTTGCCCGCGCCCTGGATCGTATGGCCTGCACCATTCACCAGGGTTTCCTGTCCCGTCTGCGAATAGATATCGTGCGTGGCATCGTTGCCCATGTCGATGGAGCCGGACCCGGCCAGCGTAACCGTCCCCGGGCCGCCAACCAACAAAAGGGTTGATCCATTGCCAGCGGAATTCAGGGAAATAGCGCCGTTGTTGGTGTACGTGCCGCCCACTTCAAGAGCCAGTGTTGCGGCATCTCCCACAGAGACCTGCGCTCCGCTCTGGTTGTCAAACGCTGTGCCGATCACTCCGGTATTTCCTGTGGCTACCGATACCGTGCCTCCGGAACTGTTAACAGCTGAATCCGCTCGCAGCGTGCCATGAAGATATGTCTGACCGCCGTTTGTGAAGGTGCCACCAGTCACGGTGGTTCCGTTATCCAAAGTCAGAGTGGTACCCGCTGCCGTCTGGATTGACCCGCCGGTATTGTCGAAACTGCCCTGCAGGGTCAGCGCCCCGGCACCCGCGGTGGAGATGCTGCCAGCGTTCATGAAGTTACCGGATTGCAGCACCAGACCAGCAGCTTCGTTCGCAATGATCGAGCCATTGTTCGTGATCGTGGTCTGACCGTACCCGATATTCCCCGCGCCCTGGATCGTACTGTTGTTGATCAGCGCCTGACTCCCGTCCAGCGAATACAGGTAGTTCGTACTGCTGTTGCCCATATTGATACTGCCAGTGCCGTTGATGGTTACATCGCCCGTACCGGACAGCACAAGGTTGGCACCGTTGCCTGCGGAATTCAGCGAGATCGCCCCGTTGTTGACATAGGTCGCACCGCCCCCCAGGAACAGCACAGCGTTGTCGGCAATCGTCACCTGGCCCTCATTGGTCAGGTTATTGCCGATGGTGGCCAGAATTCCCGAATCGACACTGATGGTGGCTCCGGCTGCATTGTTCAGCGTGGCCGCCCGGAAGGCGCCCCCCAGGCTGATTGTGGCGTTGTTCAGAATCGTTCCCCCGCTGATCGCCGTGTTGGTTGAGATATTCAACACGCCGGCGCCGCTCACCTGAATCGTTCCGTTGTTCTCAAATGAAGTTGTGTCCAGAGTGAGGCCGGCCGAAGAATTCGCCAGTATCAGACCGTTATTGATGACTCCGGTTACACCGTTGCCAATATTACCGGAACCCTGAATCGTGTGGTTGCTGTCGTTGATCAGCAGTTCGCCGGAATCGGAATAGAGGAGGTTCGAAGTGCTGTTCCCCATATTCAGGACACCGCTACCACCAAAGGTAACCGAACCCAACCCGTTGCCATTCAGCAACAGCGTAGCGCCGTTACCCGTGCTGGCTAGGGAAATTCCACCATCGTTGTTAAGGACAATACCGTTGCCCGCCGTATCCACAGTGAGCGTGCTGCTGTCGAGCACTTCCAGCCGCGATGTGCCCGCTAACGGGCTGGCAATTGTGAGTCCGGAAAGCGAGGCGGCGCCTGATAGTGAGACAAGCGAACCATCGGAGATGAATGCGCTATAGGTGTCACCCCCTCCGTTGTTTGGCACGCCATTGTCCCAGTTAGCTCCATTCTGGTAGGCACCGTCCGAACCCGCAATCCAGGTAGTAGCAATGCTACCCGCCACCGCCGGCGGCGGCGCCGCAAGAATTCCAGCCACGAAGCAGGCCAGCGCCCGGGTCTGTCTGTTTAGCAAGAACATTTGTGTGCCTCCGCTTTTCTGGTTGTTAATATCGTCATCACGGCAACGTCACCTGTTGTGTCACGGTGGCCGAACCGGCTCCTCCCGTGTAACCGACTATCGCCACCACGCTCACCTTGGTGCCCTTAGCGCCTGCTGTTGAGGGAACGTGCAGCGTAATCGTCTGAGATGCTCCGACCGCCAAAGTCCCCACGCTATAAGGTAGTTTCTCCGTCGCGTTCGACTTCTGGGTGGGAACTACATAGCTGTACAAGCCAGTAACGCTGATACCTGGTGCTGACTGCGAACCGACATTCGTCAGTTGCAACCTCACATCTATACCCTGAGAAGTTCTGGCTCCGGTGGTTACATCGATTCGGATATTAGGCCCACTGTTAACATCAATGCGGTTTATCGCCACAGCCGCGTTGAAGTGCGCCGTGTCAGCAGGCTGGAACGTCGCGACCATTGACTGCGAGGTCCCGACACCAGGTACCGTCCCCGGGGCCGGATTATACGACATGGTCCCCAAAAGGGTAGTTGTCCCAAACTTCGCCACAGCATTCAATTGAGTGCCGGAGAGTGGCGTACCTGCCCAGATGGCTGCCGGAGTAGTCCAGGTCAACGTCGGCAGTGCCTTCAGGACTTCGAACGTTCGGGTGACGTTGTCCGGTTTGGCATCAACGTCCGAATCCGTCGGTTTGAAGCTCACCGTAATAACGTGGTTACCCATGCAGTTACCGGTGATCGTTGCATCGCAAAGCGAATCGCCGATCTTCAGCGTCTTGTTCTTCGTCGTATCCGTGTAGGTGAGTGTACCCTCGCCGGTGATGTCAACCGTGCCGAACAGGACTCTGGCGCCCAGATGACTCGCCGTCAGCTTGTCGCCGTATGTCGGGTCGGTTCGCGGTGTCCATTGAATCACGGGCTTCCCTTTGCCCCCGAACAGCACATTTAGCGTATGATTGCCGGGTTGCCAGTCCAGAATCGCGACATCATGCTTGAAATCACCGTTGAAGTCGTCAATTAGCATGGAAACTGGCGTTCCTGGTGTCTGGAATGGACTTCCTGGCATTAGAGTCACATTGCCCTCACCCGTACCGGTGTAGACACCTATTCCACTGTCGTCAGACAGCATCAGGTCCGCCTTACCGTCTGCGTCAAAGTCGTCCAGACTGAAGAAATAAAGAGTCCCCAAAGCTGGGAAGGTATTAGTCTTGGAAAGTGTGAAACCGCCCTGAGGGGTCGTTGAGTATCGGGCCACGCTGGTCGTCGCGTTCCCGTTCGCCTGATATGCGAATGCGAGATCCAGCTTGCCGTCACCGTTTGTATCACCGGCCGCCGGCAGCACTCTCGAGCCAAACGGAACTGTTGAGGTCCCGCCCGGGTCGGTCAGGCCGCCATTGCCGTCTCCGTACCAAAGCGCCGCGACATTGGATCCGCTGTTAGCGCCAACGCGTATAAACCCGATCGTCACGGCGTCCGGGTTTCCATCCCGGTTGAAGTCACCCGCCACCACGCTTCCCTGATTCAGGCAGTCCGTCAGACCCTGCACGAAGCTGGACTTAAGGGCACCCTTGCCATTCCCCGCGAGCAGATACAACCCGCAATCGGAGGTTGCCATCACAATGTCACGGCTGCCGTCGCGGTTAAAGTCGCTGACCGCCATCGATACGGGAGCACTCGGGAAACTGAGCGTGGATCCCGTCGGAACAGTGAACGTTCGCGAGGCACTGCCCACCAAAATGGAAACCGACTTGTCCAGCGCTACCGAGTAGGCCAGATCCGTGATGCCATCGCCGTTGAAATCGGCAGCCACCATCGAGTTGATCAGGTGCGCGGCGGTGGGCGAAGCCACGGTGCGGCTTGTGAATCCGCCCTGGCCGTTGCCAAAGAAAACCGTGAGAGTTTGGCCGGAAGAAAGCGTGCCAGCTACCGCTGCAACATCCCTCTTTCCATCACCGTCGAAATCACCGGAGACAAAGGGCAATGGGTTCATCAGGGGTGCCGGATCGCCCGGTAGCGGGGTGGACCCGGCGCTGTTCGGGTTTAGTGCCCCCGTCTGGTTCCACACGGTGAAGGTCACGTCAACCGAAATGGACGTCAATCCTTTCGCTGAGATAGTCAGGGTGCCGGTATAGCGTCCCGGCTTTAGACTACCGGGCGTTGCCTTCACCGTCAGTTTGGTGGGGCCACCCGTATCGCTGGCCGGAGTGACGCTCAGCCATCCTGTTCCCGTCTTCTCCGTGGTCTTTACCGACAGGTTATTTCCGGAGTAATTCACCAGGAAGGCATTCGTTGCCGCTACACCTCCTTCGGTGGAGCTAAGCGTCACCGATTTCGGCGCCGCAAGCCCCGTGACATCGATAGACTTCGACATCGTCACCCGCTTATAGTTCGTGGCATCAGCCGGCAGGAAGACAAGGCCGATCGGGAAGCCGGTGCCGGGGCTCAGCACGGAGCCCGCTGCCGGTGTGTAGACGGCGGTACCTGGAAGGTCCCTTCCCGCAAACGTTACTCTTGCACTTAGTTCTTTCACCGAGAGCGCAGTGGGATACGTGATGCCAGCCGGATTCGCCCACGTAATTGTCGGAGTCGCCTGCAGCACATTAATCTGGACTGTTTGCGTTGTCGGTTTGTAAGTGAGCGTGTCCTGCGGCGTGAATGTCACCGAAAGCGTCTGGCCATTACCCGCATTGAGCACAGTATTCACAGCGAACCCGTATGCCCAGGTTCCGGCAACCGCGCTGCCGTTGAACGACGCGGAAGCATTCTGCTGGGCGGAAGACAGCGGCGCCGGATAAGTGATATCCGCCGGCTTTGGCCAGGTGATTGCCGGAGCAGCCAGATCACCAGCAAGGATCGACACACCATTCGTTGTCGAGTCCGTCGTGATGATGTCAAGCCGGGCATCCCGGTTCGTATCGGCAATTGCCATGTTGACCGTAGCAGCCGAACCCGTGGAGAAGGGGCTGCCGAACATTGTGCTGAAGGAGCCTGCGCCGTTACCGAGCTGGATAGAAATGCCATTAGCGCCCGGCACAACAATGTCGAGGATTCCGTCACCATTCATGTCTGCGATGGCGACGGCCGAAGGCGCTCCACCGACCGACAGCGTGGATGTGGCGCTGAATCCCGACGTACCCCCCAGGAAAAGGGAGATATTGCCCGAGTTCTTGTTCGCCACCACCATGTCGGGCCACCCGTCGTTGTTGAAATCGTCAAGCCCGAGCGCGGCGGGGAAACTTCCCACGCCATAACGCACGGAGAAATCAAAGCCACCCAAACCATTGCCGTTGAAAATGCTGACAGAGTTGTTGCCGGCTTCAGTCACAACCAGGTCCGGAACCCCGTCGCGGTTGACGTCCTTCAACGCCAGTGCGGTCGGTGAGGAGACGCCTATGCCATTCCCCGAAGCGAACCCGGTAGCTCCGCTGCCCAGCCAGACCATGACAGTGCTGTTGTTGGCGACCAGGAGATCGACAAAGCCATCGGCATTGACATCACCAGCGACGAGTGCCTTCGGGGCACCACCAGTAGCAAGATTCCGCACAAAACTGAAGCCGCCTGAACCTGTACCGCGGAAGATGGTCGTGCTGTCACTGTTGCTGTTGACGATCGCCAGGTCCGCTATCCCGTCCTTGTCGAAATCGGACGTCACGATATCAGCCGGGCCGGTCCCGTTAGAAGAGAAGGGACTTCCCGGGGCGACCGAATAGGTCCCCGCAGAACTGCCGAGCAACACCAGAACCTGGCTGGTAGTCTGGCTGACCACTGCCATATCGGTGTAGTTGTCACCATTGAAGTCACCGGTCGCGATTCGGCCGCTCTTAAACTGCTGGCCTCCGCCCTGGACGGGACTGCCCGCAGCAGGGTAGAAATACGTAGACTTTCTCGCCACCGTGTAGGTGACGGGCACTGAGACCGGGTGATCCTGATCATTACTCGCCCGAAGGATAATCGCGCCCGTGTAGACCCCTGGCTGGAAAGTGCTCGAAGGGATGCTGAGCGTGATCGTTCTGGCGCCACCTGTCGGGAAACGAGTGATTCCGTTACCCAGGAAGGTCCCGCCACCCGTCGTATCCGCAATGATCCACTCGGGACCGCCCAGATCAAATGTGAAGCCGGAGATGGGCGTGGTCACGCGCAGCGGAGCACTTGGCACCGTGCCATTCAGGTTCGGGTACTTTCCGCGGAATGACATGGCCTGGGGGGAAGCGGAAACCGCGTAGCTGGTGGTGATGGGCCGGGTTATCGACGCCGAATTGTAGCGGGTTGTATCGTTCGGAGTAAACGTCGCTGTGACCTGGTACACGCCCGGACTGTTGAACTGCAGGTCGGGCGAGTAGCTGAATGTCCCTGGAACGTTGTTGCCGTTGAAAGCCGCAGTGGCCGTCTTCTGGGCACTTCCCAGCGCCTGCGGGGAGATCACCGGCGGCACGGTTCCCCACGTCAGCTGAGGAGTCGCCTTGTTGATGGTAATGGTCGTCGAAGCGGAAACCGAGGCGTACTGTTGCGTGTTGTCTGGGAAAAACGTTAGGGTGACCACACGATCCCCCGGGTCCAGGATAGATCCGACAGCGGGTGATTGCACGAAAGTCCCGGTCGGAAACTCCGACTGATTTGTCTGCGGGTTGTCGTAGCGGAAGAACAGGCCAGCCATCGCGGGCAGTCCCGTCAGATAGTTGATCGGAGCCTGTTGCTGCGAGTAGAACATGGTTGGAATCTTGAGGACCGTGATCGTCACGGACGCCGATACGGGGTTATAGCCCCCGGGGTTGGCGGGAGTGAAGCTCACGGTGAACGTCTGAGGTCCCATCCCAAAGAGCGTGTCCCCGACGCCTTTGTTGTAAACATAAGTTCCAGGCACCGGCACGCCCATATCGGTGACGGTCGCATTCAGGTGGGCCGACGATGTCAGCACGGTTCCGAAGGTGAGGACAGAGGGGATCGGCCAGTTGAGATTCGGCGTACCCTTCACCACGCTGATGTGCTGCGTAGCGCTGGCGGTCGTGTAATTTGCCGTATCCGTCGGAGTGAAGCTCACCGAAAGCGTCTGATTCTGTCCGACGTTGAGGACTGTCCCGGCGGCCGGAGTATACGCATACGTTCCGGCAACGTTGACACCGTTGTTGGTGGCCGCCGCACTCAGTTGGGCAGAGGTTAGCGGGTGCGCATACGCGATGTCGTCCGGCGTAACCCAGGACATTGTCGGCGTTGTCTTATTCACCGTGATCTGCGCCGTTGCGGTTGCCGTCGTGTAGTTAGTCAAATCAGTGGGCGTAAAGGTGACTGAAAGCGTCTGATTGGTCCCTGCCGAAAGCTTCGCTCCCGCGGCAGGCGTGTAGACGTAGGTTCCGCCCACAGTTGTCGAGCCATTCTTCGCTACCGCATTCAGTTGTGTCGCGGAAAGTGTAGTGCCGTAGTTGATTGCGGCGGGATTCGCCCAGGTGATTGTGGGCGTTGCCTTGTTGACCGTGATGTGAGCAGTCCCGGTTGCGGTGGTGTAGTCCGTTGTGTTCGTCGGCGTGAAAGTAACCGAAAGCAGTTGATTGGTGCCGGTATTGAGCACAGTCCCGGTATTCGGAGAATAGGCGAAAGTTCCGGCCGTCGGCGTCCCTCCCACCGCTGCGGTGGCATTCAGTTGTGTGGCGCCGAGAGGAGTTCCATACGAAATCGCTGCCGGATCGTTCCACGTGATCAAGGGTGTTACCTTGCTCACATTGATCGTGGTGCTGCCGGTCACTGTCTTGTAAGTGTTCGTGTCGGTTGGAGTGAACGTCACCGAGAGTGTTTGACCCGTGCCACCGTGCAGGACCGTTCCTGCTACGGGCGAGTAGGCGAACGTACCGGCGACGGCATTACCGTTATACGAGGCGGTCGCGTTCAGTTGGGTACTGGAGAGCGCGGTGCCGAAAGAGATGTCCTGGGGCGCCGGCCACGTAATATCCGGAGTAAAGTTGGTGACTGAAATCAGCACGCTGGCGGCTGCGTTCGCGTAGTTTGCGGAATCCGTTGGCGCAAAAGTGACCGAAAGCGACTGGTTGTTTCCGGTATTCAGGATAGTTCCCGCAGCCGGTGTGTAGGTGAAGGTTCCAGTTACCGCGTTGCCTGCAAAGGCCGCCGTCGCGTTCAATTGTGTTGAAGAGAGAGCCGTTCCGTAGATGATCGATGCGGGAGTTGCCCAGCTAATAACCGGCGTCGCCTTATTCACCGTGAGCGTCACGGTCGCGGTTGCGCTGTTCAGGGTGGTGGTATCGGTTGGCGTGAAAGTGACCGAGAGTGTCTGGAACCCGGCATTGACCACAGAGCCGGCGACCGGCGTGTAAACAAATGTGCCCGGTACTGCATTCCCGCCAAAAGTTGCCGTTGCATTGAGCTGAGCAGCAGACAGGGCCGTTCCGTAGGTGATCGGCCCGGGATTCGCCCACGTGATCACTGGCGTGGCTTTGTTCACCGTGATCAGGGCCGTGGCAGTTGTCGCGTTGTAATTGCCCGTGTCAGTCGGAGTAAAGGTCACCGACAGGGTCTGGCCAGCGCCCACGCTGAGAACTGTTCCCGAAGCCGGAGTGTAAACAAACGAACCCGCCGTGGATGCCGTCGCATTCAACTGAGCGGCGGAAAGCGCCGTTCCGTAGCTGATCGCGGCGGGGTTGGCCCAGGTTATCGTTGGGGGGGCTTTGCTCACGATGATCTGGACGGTACCGGTCGCGGTGCTGTAGTTCGTGGCATCTGTAGGCGTAAATGTGACCGACAGCGTTTGGGTTCCGGTGTTCAGAACTGAACCTGCCGCCGGCGAATAGACAAAGGCTCCGGCTACGGACGCAGTCGCATTCAATTGCGTAGCCGAGAGTGCGGTTCCGTACGTAATTGAGGCAGGAGTAGCCCACGTGATGACCGGATTGACCTTGTTGACAGTGATGGTCGCGGTGGCAGTGGCGGTGTTGTAGTGGGTGGTATCTGTCGGCGTGAAGGTGACCGACAGCGTCTGTCCGGCCCCCGCGTTCAGGACCGTGCCCGCGGCGGGTGTGTAAGCAAATGTGCCCGGCACCGAGGCAGCGGCATTCAACTGTGTGGTGGAGAGCGCCGTGCCGTAGCTGATTGCCGCCGGGTTGGCCCAGGTGATGGTCGGCGTGGTTTTACCAACGCCGTATGCGGAGAAATCACCTCCAAGAATTGCGGTGATCTGGGCCTGACTAAGGGCGCCGGTAAATACCGCGACGTCGTCCAGCGTCCCGTTCATGAACTCGTTGTTGTTTGTCCGTCCAATAGCGAAGTTGGCACTGCTCGCATTGTGGGAACTGCCGGGCGAATCGGAAGCGGTCAGCGTGCCATCGACATAAACTTTGCGCACCGAGCCGTCAAAAGTCGCCACGACGTGATGAAACACGTTGTCGACGATGCTGGTGGTGTTGTTGGCGAGATCGTTGCCCCACCAGTAATGCGAGAAGCCCGGCGAGTCGGTTCTGAGCGCGGTGACAAGGTTAGTGCTGCCAAAGTTGCCCCAGCCGATGATTCCCTTGCCGGTGGCGCTGGTCTTCACCCATGCCGCGATGGAATAGTTGGTATTGCCGGTCGGGAAGCCCGAGGGGACGGAACCGGTGGAAGTGGTGAGAGCGGCGGAACCATTCAGCGACACGCCCCCGGCGCCGAATTTTCCTGTGCCTGAAGCCGGGGAACCGACGTTTGCGGTGAGATTGTTTCCATTTGAAGAACTGTCGAGTCCGAGGTTGGAAGTGTTGTCAAACCGGTACAGGGCAACCAGACTGACCGTCTGGCTTTGGGCGAAGCCGGCCGTCACAGTGAGGGGACCGTTTACGGTGAGGGTCTGCGGATTCGTTGTACCCGTCAGCGCGCCGGTGAAACCGGAGAAGGTGTAGCCCAAAGTGGGAGCCGCCGTAACAACGAAGCTGGAACCCGCGTTTACGAAGGCACTGGCTGTGACACTGCCTCCCGCGACCGGCGACGCACTGGTCGTCACCTGATACTGCGTGGTAAAAGCGGCCGTGTAAGTGGTTGCCGAGGAAGGCGCGGTGATGACACGCACCGACGCGGTAGAGCTGTTCTCCCAGGAAGAAAATGCATACTGAGTGCCTGTCACTCCGCTCTGAGTAAGCGGGTTAACGGTGACCGTACAGGAAGATCCGGGCGTCCAGCTCAGCACCGCCGGTGTTGTGTACCCCGTTCCGGCCGCACAACCGCTCCCGCTGACATCAAACGTGCGCCCCGAAGGCGAACTGGCGATCGTTATGCTGACTCCCGCGGGTGCGAAGACATACCCAGCGCCGGAGTTCGAAGCGGTATTATCCGCCCCCGAACCATTGACCCCGGTAGCATTGCTGTCCTCCAGAAACGCGCCTACAATCACGCTGGTCGAATCTATCCCGACGGCAATGCCGACCCGATCGTCGGCGCCGGTGTTAGAGGCCTTCAGGTACGAATCCTGGCTCCAGGTGCTGCCGCTGCGTGTGAACAGATACGCCGCTCCGGCGTCCACCGCGCTGTTGTCCGCACCATTGCCGCCAATGCCCGTCGCATTGCTGTCTTCCCGGTACGCGCCCACAACGGCGAGATTCCCGGACGCACCCACAAAGTAGCCGAACTGATCGCCAGCGTTCGTATTCGACGCCTTGAGGTAGGCCTGCTGGCTCCAGTTGGTTCCACTGCGAGCGAAGACATATGCGGCGCCCGAACCGGCGGCGCTGTTATCCGCCTGGTTGCCGCCGATGCCCGTGGCGTTGCTGTCCTCGTCCGGAGCGCCGACAACGATGGTATCCACCGAAATCGCCACCGAGAAACCGAACCCATCGCTGGTCTCCGGATTCGAGGCTTTCAGGTAGGCCTGCTGGCTCCAGTTCGTCCCGCTGCGGACGAACACGTAAGCCGCCCCCGCATCTGGCGCATTCTCGTTGGAACTGCCATTCACGCCGGCGGAATTGCCGTCTTCTCCTCTGGAACCGGCCACAATGGTATCCCCGGAGACGCCCAGGCCCCAGCTGAACTGGTCATTGGCTCCCGTGTTCGAAGGCTTCAGATATGCCTGTTGGCTCCACGAAGAGCCACTGCGGAAAAATACATATGCCGCGCCGGAGTGGTTGGCGCTATTGTCCGCCTGATTACCGTTCACGCCGGTTGCGCTCGAGGATTCCTGCTGCGCTCCCACCACCACCGTGTCCGCATCCATTGCGACGGTCCAGCCGAAAAGATCGTCAGCCTGTGCATTGGATGCCTTCACGTAGGCCTGCTGGCTCCACGACGTTCCGCTGCGGAAGAATACATAGGCCGCCCCCGCGTCCGTGGCCCCGTCCGCCTGGCTGCCCCCGATTCCGGTTGCGTTGCTGTCCTCGAAGGGCGCGCCGACAACAATGGTGTCGTTCGACATCGCTACCGACCAGCCAAACCGGTCACTTCCGGAAGTATTCGACGCCTTGAGATAAGCCTGTTGGGTCCATGTGCTGCCGCTCCGCACAAAAACGTAGGCGGCTCCGGAATTGGAGGCGCTGTTGTCCGTCTGATTTCCGTTGACGCTGGTCGCGTTGCTGCTCTCGCCGATAGCCGTGACCACCACCGTATTGCCGGATATACCGACGGCGAAGCCAAAGTTGTCGTCCGCGCCCGTGTTCGAGGCCTTCAGGTACGCCTGTTGTGCCGTCGGATCGATAGTGATGGGGTAGTGGGCACCGCTGTCATCCACGATCATCTGCAGCGACGCGTCAGCCCCGGCTTCGAACCGCGCCTTCAGCGATTTGCCGTCCGCATCCCATGCCCGCAGGCCGTTGTAGACCAGGACATCAGCTCCGGCTCCGTCGCGGAAATGGACGGATGTGCGGTCTGTTACCGACGGTTGCAGGCCACCACGAACCGCGAAACGGAAGCGAAGCGGTCCTGCGGCCCCCCCGGGTCGCCGCGCCAGGGTAAATCCGTCTTCCAAACCCTTTGCGCTGTTGACGTACCAGTGATCGAAATCGGCCGATTGGAAATGGATTGCGTACTTATCGGAGGTGACGCGCGGTCTTCCGGCAACCTGACGTTCGCGCCCCGTCACCCCGTAGCTGCGAAGTTCCAGTCCCCAGGTCCACTGGCCGGAATCGGGCCGGATGGTGACGCCTCGGTCATCGAAAGTGTTCAGCCACCCCTGCGCAAAGTTCCGGGAACGATAGGCCCCTCCCACGTTCACCGCCGCATATCGGTTCAGTTGGTACTCGGCCTTGATCCTGGACCAGTCGACCACCGTCAGTCCCCCCGGCGTCTGGTTGGGGACGGTGCGTTTCAGTGCAGGCAGTGAGGCAGCGGCAGCGGTGCCGGAGGTCAGAAGTGTAGCGACCGCAATAGTACCTGCGACTAGCCAACCCGTGCGGTGGGTGCGTGAACGAAGTGACCGAAAACTCTTGCAGAACATATGTCTGGATCTCCCAAATCGTGTGCGGAGTGCCGGACAAGGCACCACACAATGGAGCAGCGCTGTTTTGCGGACAAGGATCTCAACCACCCCGAAAATATTCGGGTGCCAGTCACCGTCAGCGCGCCTCCGATGGGGTAAAGTACCCCGCCCACCAGACCAGAGCAATCATTTTTCGATCAATAATCCCTGATTTATTTATGATCAGGTTGATGATGTTGAGTGTTTTGTTCGGCTTACCCGCCGTGTCGCGGGCCGCCCGAGCCTACCGGAAGTCGTCGGCAACCATAATGTGCTGCACGGACTTCCCGATCCTGGCCAGTATCATCACCTTGTCATCCGGCGAAACGGCAATTCCACCAGCGTCGCCCACCAGAAACTCGGGGCCATCGGCGGCCGCGATTGAGTTCTTGCGTGTCGCGAAGTCGAAGAAAAAGACAAACGCCTTGTGCGTGGCGTCCCATCCTTCCCAATAGATGCCGCGAGACGTGAGCGCCCAATTGGCGCCATTGGCCAGCCTGGAAATCTCTGAAATCAATTCCTCGGATCCCCCCTCCGCCCGTGCCCGCCAGATCCGGGAGTCAGTCGTATTCACGTAATAGACATACTGGCCGTCCCGCGCGGGCTTTACCCTCACCCCCGTCGTGTGGGTAATCTGCTCTACTGCTCCTGAGCTTACCCCTTGACGCCAGATTTCCCGCGCACCGGAACGCACCGCGCTGTAGTAAATCCACTTGCCGTCGGCAGACCAGGTGGGCGCTGTGTGGTTGGTTAAATCAAAGGTAAACTGCCGTGGCTCACCCCCGCCTGCCGGAACGATAAAGATCTGCGTAACCCCTTCGCTCGGATGAACCCGATCATAGGCAAGGAACCGGCCATCGGGTGACCACGAGGGTGAGCCCGCCGCGCCTTCGGTGAAACGGGTCACCGCGAGCGGCCTGGAGCCGTCGGCATTCGCTACCCACACCTCTGTGCTCCCGTTGGCCTCCGAAACAAAGGCGATGCGCGTTCCATCAGGAGAAAATGCGGGAGAAGTCCTGCGCAGTCCCGGCAATTTCAGCTTCTCGCCCAGTCTTACCGCGGCATCTCCCTCGCTGAATTGCGCCGAACCCGGGCCAGGCGCAGAAAACAGGCTCCTCTCCACATACCCCTGAGTAAACGTCAGGCGGTGGCCCCGTCTGGATATCGAAGGATAGAGTGTGTCGTAGCCGGCATCCTCAAGCCAACGGGTTTCCTTCTCCCCGTGTGCCTCAGTCCGGAACAGCCGAACGTTGCCCTGAATATCGGAGCTGTAAACGATCTCCTGGCCATCTTCCGTCCAGTCGAAACCTCGCACCATCCGCTTCACGTCGGTCAACTGGATCAGTTTGCCCCCTTCAACCGGCACAGAATAAACGTTTGAGAACTTTTCAGCTGACGACTGGCGGACGAACCCCAGCGTCTTGCCGTCAGGCGAGAATCTCGGCTGGCTGTCAAAAAAAGTGGCAAGCGGCGACGTCAGTTGACGCTGCTGGCCCGTTTCCATGTTGACCATTTGTACGCCGTTGGAATTGGCTCTGTCCCCGAAAGCCAGCCATTTCCCGTCCGGCGACCACGCCAGATCACAGTCCGGCGAGGTTACCCGCGCAATCGCCCGGTCGTGTTCTTTATGAAGGGAGAGCAGTAGTGTTTCCGACTCGCCATTTTGCGTCCTGATGAAGTCCCCGGCAGGAGCAATCACGTGGATTTCGCTCACCCCATCCTTCGTCCGGACAAATGCGATCACCGGGCGGTCCGGCGCCCAAACGGGACGGCGATCGTCGCCGTCACTGTTCGAAACCCGGTTTGGCGCAGTCGACCCGATCGTCTTGAGCCAGAGACCGTAGTGCGCCTCCCCTGGCCGTCGCCACGCGTAAACCACATGCTTCCCGTCAGCCGAGATGCTGGAGTCGTCTTCCTTCTCCTGGGCTGTCGTCAGGGGCTGAATCGTAAAGTGCTTTTGTAAGGCCTTCTGCCTGCTGTACCAGAGTCCCCCCAGGGCTGTGACTGTCAGTGCCGCCACAGCTATGAGCCGGTAGGGCATGGCGCTGTGAGGTTGCCGGGGAGTTGGCGCAGAGGGGGGCGTGTCGGCTGGAGCCACCGGAGCCACCAGCTCGCTCACCGGTTTCGCCGCCCCGGCGGCCACTTCCACAGTCGCCTCAACCGTCAGACGGTACCCCCGCCGGGGGACCGTCTCAATAACCTCCCGCTCTCCAAACCCTTCCTTCAGAGAACGTCGCAGCGCCAACACCGTCTGGGCCAGACTGCTTTCCTGCACCACGGTATCCGGCCAGACCCGGGCAAACAGTTCCTCTTTTGGAACCACCACACCCTGGTGCTCTACCAGACACAGCAGTAAATCCACAGCCTTTGGAGGAACACGCACCACCGCGCCGTCATGCAGCAGCACGCGGTTATCAGAATCTAGCCGAAAGGGTCCAAGGCTGTACTTCACTCGATTTCCAGCAGTCTACCATTCCCCTCTACTTAATGGTCATTTTCTCCAGGCCATCTCCACCCGCCGCCATAGCCGCCCCACCCGCTTTCGCCCCGTTCATTTCCAGGATATAAGCCACAATATTCGCGTAGCTCTCCCCCGAAAGCGAACCGGGAGCCGACGGCGGCATCGCCTTCGCCTTGTCATAAAACGCCTTCAGCGATTTCCCCGCCCAGTGGCTGTTGAAATACTCCCCGCCCAGCGCAGGCCCGTACGTCCCGTTCGTCAGCGAATTCCCGTGGCAAACCGCGCAGTTCGACGCATAAGCCGTCTTCCCCGCCGCCGTCTGTGCCGCCGTGAACTGCACCGTTTCCCCGCCACCCTTCGACACCGGAGCAGTGCTCGTTGTCGGTGCCGCCTTGCTCACCGCCTTCGGCTCCACCGGCTTTCCGTTCCCCTCACCCGTATAAGTGAAGGCCAGAATCGCCCCCCGGTCCTCCATCGTCGTCGTCCCCGAGCCGCCGATGGCTTCCGTCACCCCGCTCGGGTCCGTCGCCACATAAATCGTCCGACCGTCCGGACTCACTGCTGTATCGCGGTACCGGTTCTCCGACTGGAAATACCGCCAGAATTTGCCCGCCGCCGTCTTCCCGTCCGCCTTCAGCGGCAGCACGTAAATCGACCCGCGCTTCAGCGTCGCCACCAGCAGCACCTTGTCCCAGCCCGGAATTCCGCCCTTCTTGCCCGAATAGAACTCGATCGCCGAAGTCCCCACCGTCGGCCAGCAAATCAGGTCCGCGCTCTTGCACGCCGGGTCATTAAAGTTGAACCCCGTCGGCACTGTGAACATCGTCGCCACCGGCTCCACAAACGGCTCCGTGAACGCCGTCTCCGGCTGACGCGGCACCGACGGATCCAGACCATAGAAGGTGAACGTCAGGTTCGCACACGGAGTGGAAGCATCCTTCCACCGCGCAAACTCGTACGCCTTGTTATCCTTCATGCCCGCCACGCGAGGCCACCCGTAATTCCCCCCGGCGCGCAGCACGTTCACTTCGTCATCTGTATTCGGGCCATGTTCCGATTCATAGAGCGTCCCGTCCGGCCCAAAGTTCAGCCCCTGTGGATTCCGGTGCCCATACGTGAACACGTGGCTCACCACGCCATTCAGCTTCGGATTATCGGCCGGGATCGAACCGTCCAGGTTCATCCGCAGCGACTTGCCCACATACGAGACATAGTTCTTATCCGCGATTTCCTTCGCCGTCGGCAGCCGCTGCGCTTCAATCGCAATGCAGAAATTCGCCAACTGATTGTTCCCCTGGTCGCCGATCGTTTCATACAGCTTGCCATCGGGCCCAAACTTGATCCGCCCGCCATTGTGGTCGTTGCTGGCCGGCAACCCGCGAATCAGTTCCAGCGGCTTGCCCAGCGTCTGCGAGGCCGCATCGTAAGTAAAGCGCACAACTTTGGTGTACAAATAGCGATACGGGCTCTTCTCATCCGTCACAGCCGGATCCGGCCCTTTCGCCTGGTCCACGTAGGTGTAGACCACATACACGAAGTCAGTGCCCTTGCCCTTCAGCAGATCCGGATGCAGCGCCATCCCCAGCAGACCATCCTGCCCGCCCGGCACCGACACTTCATCAATCGTGATCGCGACCTTCTTCGTGCCGTTCGCCGGATCCACGCGCACCACGCGCTTCGCGCCGCGCTCCGTCACCCAAAGCATCTTGTCCGGGCCCCACGTCAGTTCCCATGGACTGTCCAGGCCGGAAGTCACCACGGTCTTCCGGAATTCCTTCGTCCCTCGCCGCACCGAATCCGGCGAATCCTGCGCCAAACCCGTCCCGCAGATGGCCAATCCCGCCATCAAAAACCCTGCCAG
Source organism: Bryobacterales bacterium (assembly GCA_947467185.1). Taxonomy (GTDB): domain Bacteria; phylum Acidobacteriota; class Terriglobia; order Bryobacterales; family Bryobacteraceae; genus BOG-234. Next base: position 9,812 of record CANIHR010000031.1, on the reverse strand, counting down.
CCTCGAATAGTTCATGAATAAGTCCCAGCGAGGATGATATCCCATTACTCGACCCTCCTGCATCCGTAGTTTGAAGCTGCTTACACTCAAACTACATGCGGAACCGGGGCTACGCCTATACCACCATCATCAGTAGCAAATACCACGGCCAAACCCTGCTCTCTCACCTCGCCAGCCTGTACCCCCACTCCACGCCGCAGGCCTGGCAGCAAAAACTGAACCAGGGCGAAGTCACCCTCGATGGCCTCCCTGCCACCGGCGCCGAAACCGTCACCCTCGGCCAGACCCTCGTCTGGAATCGTCCCCCCTGGGTCGAACCCGACGCCCCTCGGCACTTCAACGTTCTATTTGAAGACGAACATCTCCTCGCCGTCAACAAACCCAGTGGCCTGCCCACCCTCCCCGGCGGAGGCTTCATGGAAAACACGCTCCTCCGTGCGGTGCAGGACCGAACCCCGGAAGCCAACCCTGTCCACCGCCTGGGCCGCGCCACCACCGGCATCGTCCTCTTTGCCAAAACTCCGCAGGCGGCCTCCGCCCTGTTCACCAACTGGAACACCCCGAAAATCCGGAAAATCTACCGTGCGCTCGCGCAAAACGTGGCACCGCTCGACGAGTACGAAATCCTCACCCCCATCGGTCTCGTCCCTCACCCCCTGATTGGTTCCGTGTGGGCTGCCAGTCCCGCCGGCAAACCGTCAAAGTCCCTCGCCCGCGTCCTCTCCCGCAGCATCGACACCACTACCTTTGAGGTCAGTCTCTATTCGGGCCGCCCTCATCAAATCCGAATCCACCTGGCCTCCGTGGGTTATCCCCTCGTCGGCGACCCTCTGTACGGCCCCACCGGCCAGCCTCTCGAAAATCTCCCCGGCCTCCCCGGTGACGGCGGCTATTTCCTCCACGCCCAATACCTGAAATTCCACCACCCCGTCACCGGAGAACAAATCAATCTGGAAGCGCCGTTGCCCCCCGGCTTCTCTGCGGTGTAGTTGGGTTTTCGCAGCAATCAAATCCTCGCGGCCGTGTTACTGCCGCCTCGATGGCTCCATGCCGCTATTCCGGATCGCGGCCGTGGCTGCCTCCGAGGAAAGAAATGCGATCAGCTTCCTGGCGGCCTCAGTTTGTTTCGTGCCTGCGACCATGGCGGCGGCGTACACCGTCCGGTGCTGGAGCTCCGTCGGCAGCGTTCCGCCAAATTCGACACCCGGCATGTGCAGAATCTCGCTGACGGGTTGAACGGACAACTGCGCCTCGCCGCGCGCGACCATGGCGACCGACTCCGTCCCGCGGCCGGGGATCTTGACGTCGATTTCAGCCGTGATGCCCAGCCGGCGCAGGATCTCCGCGAACCCGGCAGCGGCGCTGCCAGGCACCGCCACCGTCTTCGCGCGCAGCACCGTCTGCCGGAAGGCGTCGACCGTGCGGATGTCCGGCTTCGGGCTTCCCGCACGGATCGCTATGCCGATGAGCGTCTCAGCCAGATCGACATCAGTCCCGGCAACAATCTTGCCTTCAGCGGTGAGTTCCGCCAGCCCCTGCCTGTTCAGAATGACCAAATCGGCCGTCTCACCCCGACGAAGCATCGCCCCGATTGTGTCCGGGCCTGTTCCCTGCGATGCTCCCGATGCCGTGGTCACTGTAATGCCGGTCGTCCGCTCGAACTCCGGCAGAACCTCCCGATAAGCGGGCGCGAAGCCCCCGGAAATGATGACCTTCAACTGGCCAAACGAAACGGTGGGCAACGCGAGCAAGGCCGCCATCGCGAAGACGAATCTGGTGGTCGTGGTCAGTGTTGTTTTCATGACTCTCAGGTGGTGCTCTTGCCCGCTAAGAACTGCGACAAACTGCCGGCCATCTGCACGAACTCCGCAGGCATCATGATCACAGTGGTGCTGTTGTTCTCCGCGCCAACTTCAGAAACCATCTGCATCCGCCGCAGTTCCAGCGCGGCCGGGTTCCCCACCATCAGCTTCGCCGCATCAGCCAGTTTCTGCGAGGCCTCCAGTTCGGCCTCGGCCTTAATAATGCGAGCCCGTTTTTCGCGCATCGCTTCGGCCTCCATCGCCATCACCCGCTGCATGTCCTGCGGAATTTCCACGTCCTTCATCTCCAGCAGTTCCACCGTGACACCCCACGGCGTCGTCGTGTCATAAACGGTCTTGCGCAGCAGCGTGTTGATCTTGTCGCGCTCCTTCAGCACTTCGTCCAGATCATGCTGGCCGATAACGTTGCGCAGCGTGGTGAGCGCCAGTTGCTGCACAGCGCCGCGGTAATCCTCCACGGTCAGCACGGCCTTTTTCGGATCCTCCACCTTGTACCAGAGCACCGCGTTGACTTTCACCGTCACACTGTCCCGCGTAATCGTCTCCTGCTGCTCGATCGGCTTCGTCACGATGCGCAGATCCACACGGTTTTCGTTTTCCACGCCAAGAGGGATCAGCCAGAACAGCCCCGGCCCGCGCAGCCCCGTGTAACGTCCCAGGCGAAACACCACCCCACGCTCATACTCGCGGGCGATACGGAATCCGGATAGACAGATGAACGCCAGCAAAAGGACAACGATGATCACGATAGGCATTCCGCAAGCGTACTACGAATATTCCCGTGCGAAAATGATCCTTTGTTCCCGGAATGCTGCGGGTTCCCTGTCGAATACATTTCCAGCCTGACCGGGATCCTCATGAAAGCGAGAATCCCTATGAATCTCCCCCGCTTCCGGCAGCTTGCCGCGATCTCTGCGGCGCTCCTCCTCATCCCCGCCTCCTTCGCCCAGGCCCCAGGCGGCGACAAAGTCGACCTCGACACCCTCGCCAAAATCAAGACCGAGGCCTACCAGAACTCCCAGTTGATGGAACATCTCTTCTGGATGTCCGAGGGCTACGGCCCCCGCGTCACCAACAGCCGCAATCATATGCTGGCCGCCGAATGGGCCATGAAGCAGATGAAGGCCTGGGGCCTCAAAAACGTCCATCTCGAAAAGTGGCCCTTCGGCTACGGCTGGCAGATCAAGCACTTCTACGCCGCCATGGAGTCTCCGGTCTACGCCGCCTTCCCCGGCTTCCCCCTTGCCTGGACCCCCGGCACCAACGGCCCCATCACCGTCGAACCCGTCTGGGCTCCCATCCATTCCAAAGAAGATTTCGCCAAATACCACGGCAAGTTGAAGGGCAAAGCCCTGCTCATGTTTGACCCCGCGCCCCTTACCCTCCACACGCGACCCGACGCCCTGCCTTCCCCCACCGACGAGGAAATCCTCGCCCGCGGCGACACTCGCGGCGGTGGCGGACGCGGACCCGCCGCCGGAGCTGCTGCCAATCGTGACCCCAGCGGCCGCGGTCGCCCCGGCGAAGGCGAATGGACGTACAGCCCGACCTCGCTCTCCCTCGCCGGTGAAAAGAACGGCCTCCTGCGCAACGAAGTCAACGCCTTCCTGCGCGACGAGGGCGTCGCCATCTCCCTCACGCCCGGTTACAACGGCGACGGCGGCACCATCTTTTCCACCTACGGTGGCTCAGAAAATCCCAACGCGCCCGTGCCGTCCCCCATCGTCGCCATCGGCGCCGAGCAGTACAACCGCATCGTCCGTCTCCTGCAGCACGGTGTCGTCCCGAAACTGAACTTCGATATCGCGGTCGACTACCAGAAGGAAGACCAGAACGCCTTCAACGTCATCGGCGAAATTCCCGGCTCCACCAAACCCGATGAAGTCGTCATGCTCGGCGGCCACTTCGACAGCTGGCAGGGCGGCACAGGAGCCACCGATAACGGCACCGGCTCATCCGTCGCCATGGAAGCCGTGCGCATTCTGGCCTCGCTCAAAAAGCCGATGGCCCGTACCGTCCGCATCGCCCTCTGGGGCGGGGAAGAGCAGGGCGTCTACGGCTCCACCGCCTACGTCCAGCAGCACTTCGCCCCCCGCTCGACCATGGTCAAAACCCCTGAGTACGACAAGCTCGACGTCTACTTCAACGACGACGGCGGCTCCGGCCGTTTCCGCGGCGTCTCCGCCGGCGGCAGTCCGCAAATGGCGGCCATTTTCAAATCCTGGATTGAGCCGATCAAAGACCAGCACATCGTCGCCGTCACCGGCGAACAGTTCCGCCCCACCACCAGCCCCGGCGGCACTGACTCCAGCGCCTTCTCCTGGATCGGCCTGAACGGCATCGGCTTCATGCAGGACCCCCTCGAGTACGGCACCCGCACCCACCACTCCAACGCCGATTCCTACGACCGCGTCCAAAAAGACGACGTCATGCAAAGCTCCATGATCGAGGCCTGGTTCACCTGGAACGCCGCCACCCGAGCCGAAATGCTGCCCCGCATCCCCACCCCGGCCCCCGACCCCACCGCGAAGGCCCATTAGTAACGCGTGATTCTGGTTATACTTTCGGTATGAAGACTGCGGTCTCAATTCCTGATGATGTGTTTGCAGGCGCCGAAAGACTTGCGCAACGCACAAAACGTTCGCGCAGCGATATTTATGCCGCCGCCGTTCGGGAATACATCACCCGCCACTCCGGGGATGCGGTTACTGAAGCCATGAACTCTGTGCTGGACAAGGTCGGCGCTCCCGCTACGGACCCATTTGTTTCGCTTGCCGCCCGGAACGCGCTGGAACGCGTTGAGTGGTAGTCTCTCAGGGCGAGATCTGGTGGGCGGATCTTCCCTCGCCAACCGGTTCCGCCCCCGGTTTTCGCCGCCCGGTTATCGTCGTTCAGGGTGACTCCCTCAATCAGAGTCGGATCGGAACTGTCATTTGTGTGCCCCTCACCAGCAATCTGAAGTGGAGTGACGCTCCGGGCAATGTAGTTCTGGCCTCGAAAGCCACCGGCCTGGCCAAAGATTCGGTCGCCAATGTTTCGCAAATCATAACCCTGGACCGGGAGCAGCTAACCGAGTGCGCGGGGAAAATTTCCAGCGCGCGGGTCCAGTTGATCCTGGCCGGCCTTGACGTTGTTCTGGGCAGATAGCAGACCCCACCGCGAAAGCCCACCAGTAGTTGGCGGCGTCTGCAAAAAAGTCCGGCCAGGTATAAGCCTGGCCGGACCACCGAGTAACTTCGACTAAACTTTCGGCTTAGGGTTTGGACGTCAGATCCGCTTTGCCCGTCGCGAGGTCCACCGGGAACGAAACATGTTCATGGGCGATGAGCCACTGACCCTTGGTGCGTTTGAAGTTATCCGTCACGCGCACCGTTATGTCCATTGGTTTGCCGTCCTTCATTTTTCCGGACATGTGCTGGATGCTCGTTGCCCAGGCAATATCACCGGCTCCCGCGTTCACGTCCACGTCCGAAATGGTGAACTCAATGTCTCCGGCAAAAACGTTGATTAACTCCTCAAAATCTTTCCGGTATGCAGCCGCGCCTTTGTACTGCCGCGGCACCATCGCGTCGAACACCAGCAGACTGTCATCCGCCACGTAGTTCGTCATGATGGCGTTCACGTCCTTCGCTTTCAGGGACTGGGCCGCCTTATCGAAGATAGCTTTAATATCGGCGACGTCCTTCGCCTTCAATTCCGCGGCTTTGGTCTCCGCAACCTTCTTGTCCTCCTCTGTGGGTGCCTGGGTACATCCCACAAAAGCCAGAGCCAACAGAGCTCCCGTCAAAATTGCAACTTTTCGCATAATCATCCTCCCCGGATGTCCGACCAAACACTCTAACAGGTTCCCGGAGAAACCGCGTGCCCGACGCAGGGGGCGCCCTCAATGCGAGGCCCAACCTCTTTCCCTATCAGCTTCGGGCAAAAGGTACGATTTTGGATTTTCGGATCTTTCTGTCTCTTGTCACCAGCGGAACACCATGGACGATGCTCGTCGCAGCGATCAATTCCGTCATGCGGGGCCGGGTCTTCGATTCAGGCTTCCACCGTCCCGTCGAAAACACATCTCCCAATACCTGCACCTTGCCCTTCATGCTTCCAATCAGCGCGGCGCAAACGGAATCCACCGGAGTCAGCAACGCAACAACCCTCCCTGTCCCCAATATAGTCACTGCTATTGACCCGGAGAAGGGTTCCCCTTCACTTATCTTTCCGCAGGATCGCGATGACCTCGCTTCCTCCCGCTGTCTTTCCCGCATTCACCCCCACCAGCGCATACCCCTGAGCCCCGGCGCTCTCTAATTCCTTTTGCATCGTGGAAGTCCTGGTCGTCGCCAGCAGCCGGTAGGAAGAACGCGGCTCCAGTCTTTTTTGAGAGTCGAGTTCCATGATGACGACCACTTCTTTCCCGCCCGTCGCGGATTCGAAGACCGCATGGTCCACATACGAGTAACCCCCATCCGCCAGTTGCTGCATCTCCGCCTGCATGGTCGCTGTTCTCGTCGTCGAGAGCAGTCTGTACTGGCGGGCTTCCTGCGCAGCCGCAGCGGTTTCCTTCACCATCGCGATGATGAGTTGGCCCCCGTTTGTCGCCTTGCCCCCCATCACCTTGCTGAAGCGATAGCCGGATGCAGCCCCTTCATTGAGCTCTTTCTCCATTGTGGATGTCTTCGACGTCGCGAGCATTCGGTAGTCGAACGAACGATCTGCCGCGCTGGCACCAATAACCAGCACCAGGCCGGCGATCTGTAACTTCATGAAATTCAACATGGTATTTCCTCTTCTGCTTATCTGTGTATGTCGTACACAAATGAGTGTATGATATACACAGTAGTTCTGTCAATGCGATTTATGAAGAAAGGAGGGCTATGGCGGGACGGACGGGGCCGCAGGCCGGAAAGAGCGAAAGCGAGGCGGAGGACCTTCGAAAGCGAAGCGGGTTACTCTGGGACGCGCAACAACGGCCAGGCCGCGGACCCAAACCGACGGTCCGTCGGGAGGACGTCGTGCAGGCCGCCATCAGCCTGGCCGACCGGGACGGTCTCGCTGCCCTGACCATGCAGGCCGTCGCCGAACGCCTCGGCTTCACCACGATGGCGCTCTACCGCTATTTCCCCAACAAGGAAGCGCTGATCGATGCCTCAGTGGACGCCGCCATGGGCACCCCGCCCGAACGGAGCGGCCCCCGTGAAAGCTGGCGCGTGGAAGTGAAACTCTGGGCCTTTGCGAAACGGGCCATGCTGTGTTCCCGCCCCTGGCTGGCGGAACTCCCCTTTGTTGCCGCCCCCCATGGCCCGAACTGGCTGAGCTGGCACGAAGCCTTCCTGCAGACCCTTGCCGACACAGGGTTAAGCCCCGAGGACATGATGGACATGCTGAGTGTCGTCCACGGCTACGTGAGCGGAAGCTCAGATACCGCCATATCCCTCGCGCGAGCCATGTCTCGCGGCATCACGCCCGAGCAGTGGGCCCAGGCTGTCGGTGCCGACCTCTGCCGTGCGATCAACGACCCACGGTATCCGATGCTGTCTGCCATTCTGCAGTCGTCCTCGGGAGGAATCACGGAGTCGTCGCCCCTGCCGGCACGAGGAGGCCGCCCCCGAACCATGGAAGAAAGCTTCGATTTCGGCCTCGAGCGCGTTCTGGACGGGATTCAACGCTACCTCGACTCACTGAAAACACCCTAGATCGTGCGGCCTGCCGATACCAAACCGCTGAAATGACGACTGGCCCCCGAACGGAATCGGGGGCCAGCTGGGTACTGCTCAGGGTCCATCGTTCGTTACACCCGGAATCATCCGGGTGCCCGATCTCAACCTCTACTGCACCTGTTCAAAAATCGCAAAATCCCCAGGGTTCCACGCCTGAGCGATCACATACAACTTCTTCCCCACCTGCCGCAGCACCGCATTATGAATATGCATGAAGTTCGTCAACCCCAACTCTTCCTTCGGAAGAATCGTCGAGATCACCTTATCGTTCTCCATAATGTAGATCGCCGCACCCTTCGTCTTATCCGGATTATTCAGCGAAGCAACTACCGTATATTTCCCCAGATTATACGTGTCGCACGGGAACGAATCCTTCGGCATCGCCACCGTCGACAGGTACTTGCCGTCCATGCTGAACCGGTCAATCTCCCCATTCGCGCGGTCCGCAATATCCAGCCGCTTCTGCTTCGGCAAATACGTAATCCCGTGGCCCGTGTCGAACTGCCCCACGCCCTTACCCTTGCCGCCAAATGACAGATTGTTCCACGCCAGCTCCACCGGACTCGTCTTCGAAATCCGCGCCGTCAGCACATAGTCCAGCTTCGAATACCCCGTCGTGATGTAAAGCTTTCCATCCGCCTGTTCCACGTCCGTGGGGATGAACGCGCCCTTATTCTTGAAATACTCATTCGGCACCGGGTTGCCCAGATCCACCCCGGCCTCCGGCGTCCCGATCGACGTATCCAGCTTCCCGTCCAGGCCCGTCACAAAGACCTTGTTGGCCTCATTGCCCGGAAACAGCAGGTGCGACTGCTTGTCCGGCGCATGCCAGATCATCGCGTTGTGGAGGTTCGTGTTCTTCATCACCTCCGGCGTGTCGATCATCTTCGTGGACTTCAGATCCGCGCTGATCTGAATGATCCCGGCGCCCTTCAGCGCGAAGTACGTCTCGCCCTTGCCCTTCGACAGATCCACTGCAAATCCGCCGTGCGCGCCCTTCAGAACTTTCTGCGCTTCCGCAGGCAGATGGTCGGACTTGTAGACCACCCGGAACTTCATCTTGCCCTGACCGCTGACCGCGTTGGCGTCATTGGCACGGACGTAGCTGATAGCGAGCAGGGTCGCGAACACCGAGAGGATGGCGATTCTCTTCATGGGTTACCATTCTACGCCAGCGACTCGTCTGGTTGGGACAGGTCTAATGCCTGCGGCTGGTAATTCCTGCCACCAGCGGATTCGTCACAGGGCAACCGTCCATTCGGCTGAAGTCGCGATCAACCGACCACAGCGCGCGAACTCCGTGCGACTTACAGATTGCTGCGACTCGGGCGTCGTGAACCTGCGCTCCCACAATCTGGCCCTTCAAAACCATCGCCTTCACCGCAGGCCAATACGACCCGGACTCCCCGATCAGGCGGAGCGTTGGAGCTGCCATCCACATCTCCACCTGAGCGATAGCCTTCTCAACAGGTGTTGGTGGCTTATAAATTCGGGGATTCGTCGCAACAGCCAGGAACTCATGGATGCACGGCCAGGGTATCGCCCAGGGCTCATTGCCCTCCGCCACGCGGCGGACAACGGCAGCAGCCTCGCTGTGGAAAATGGAGTCACTGCGATGGGCGTACACGAGGATATTGGTGTCGATGGCAATCATGCCCCACGTCCCTCGTAGATCTCGTCGCGAATCTCATCCCAGTTCATCGGACGAACCAGACCCTCACCCCCAAAGGCTCCGTCCTGGAGCTGAAATGGCGGGGGCGCCGATTCAGCGATCACCTTCCGCAGGCCCTCTTCGATGATCTGCCTCATCGTCATGGATCGGGCCACCGCAATCGCCCTCGCGTCATGAAAAAGCGCATCCGCGATCTCGACGGTTGTCTTCATGCATCCATCTTAGATGGGAATATGGGTCTATGGGTATCTCGTTATGGGACCATTCCTGCCCTTCCCGCCGCAACCCGCATCTGGTCGCACCAGCCTGTCACCTCTCCCCAAAAACACAGTTCAACAATTTTCAGGAAATCTTCCCCACAGAATCAATCACTTACAAGCCACCCCGCCAGATCCTGCACGCCCCGTATGCTCCAATCGAAATCGAGGAGACGACTACGATGCTTTCAGCCCGCAAATCCGAAATTTCGACACCCAAAATCGCTCTCCGGAAACCGGGAAACCGGGAAACAAATATTATTTTCCAAACGAACCCAGCGATCTTCTTGAAAACAAACGATCTCTGCCATTTCAACACCTGCCAAACACCCCCCAATACCCCCACTTT
>CANIHR010000030.1 GCA_947467185.1 Bryobacterales bacterium | reverse complement strand
GATTCGGGCTTCGATTCCGGCGCGGAAGGTGGGGTCGTTGAGCCAGGTGGCAGCCTGGGCGGTCCGGATAAAGGTCGGAGCCACGACGTTGACATTGATATTGTGGGGCGCCCATTCGGCGGCCAGTTGTTTCGAGAGAATGACCAGGCCTCCCTTGGCGGCGCAGTAGGCGGCAAAGCCCCGTCCGCGCAGGGCGAGCATAGAGCGCACCGAGCCGATGTGGACGATCTTGCCGCCTTCTCCCTGGCGGATCATGTGGCGGGCGGCGGCAGCGGACTGAAACATCGCGCCCTTCAGGCCGGTCGCGAGCATGTAGTCGAATTCGTCTTCGGTCTGCTCTTCTGCCTTCTGTTCCTTGCGGAGGCTGCCGATGCAGTTGACCAGAATGTCGAGACGGCCGAAGTGGGCGGCAGCTTCGTCAATGGCGCGTTCGGTGTCTTTAACGGAGACGAGATCGAAGGCGGTGGAGAACGTCTGGTGGCCAGCTTCCGCCAGTTCGGCGGCGAAAGCAGCAGCTTTGGCTCCATTGCGACCAAGGACGGCGACCTTTGCACCCATGTTGGCGAGGGCGCGGCAGGCGGCACTACCGATGCCACCCGAGCCTCCAGTGACTACAGCTACTTTGCCATCGAGGCGGAACAGGGATTCTGTCGGATTCACGCTTCAGAGGTTATCAAATGGTTGCGAAGGAGGGGAAGCCGCCTTCGACCGGCATTGCGCCGTGGAGTTTCAGGACGAGAGTTTCTCCCTGGGCGAGGCGATCCGCGAAGTTTTTGGTGGGGTGTTTGTAGAGGGCTGCGGTGGCGATCTCCCAGGCGGCTTCGCTGGTTAGGACCTTCTTGTGGCCGAGGGTCATACGGCTTTGGCCACGTAGCCGTAGCGGAGATTGCTGCGTTCGGCCCCGTGGGCTTCGTAGTCCTGCTTCGCGAGGGCGAGATGATCGGCCTTCGCGAGGATGGCTTTCTTATCCTTCTCAAAGTTGTAGAGGCGGACGGAGTTGCCACTGAAGATCTGGGTCTTCACCGGACCTTCGGCGGGGCCGAGGGGTTTGAAGCCGTGCTTCTTCTGCATGTCGGCGGGAATTTCCAGGCGGCGCATGCTTTCGATCTGCCACTGCGGGGAGCCGGTCCAGACAGCGTCGGTACCCCAGACGACGTGATCGGAGCCAAGGCCTTTGATGAGGGTGCCCATCATGGCGGCGGCGAGTCGGGGCTGGGCGACGGTGGAGTATGCGAAGAGCTGGCCCAAGTCGCCGTAGACGTTTTTGACACCGTATTTGGCGGGGATTTCGGCGAGGTCGGAGACCCAGGAGATACGGCCGGTTTTGTCCCATTCGGCCATGGCGACGGCGGGATCGCCACCGATGTGGCGATAGCCCGAGTGATAGACGATGAAGTTGAGTTGCGGCCAGTCCTTTGCGGCTTTGCCGACATCGCGGACGTCGGCGTAATCGAAGAGCTTCGGGAAGCGAGTCTCCATGCCCGGCGGGAAGAGGCCCTTGTGGATGCAGACGTTCCTGATGCCAGCTTTTGCGAAACGTTCGTAGGCCGGGTACATCAGCTTCTCATCGTCCAGGTGCCAGGGGAAGTGCGACGACTCTTTGTGCGTATTGTCGCCGAGGGTGTAGCCCTTCCAGGAGTCGGGCTTGAATTCGGCGATGGCGCGGTCTATGCCTTCGAGCCACCCGGGTTGGCCTGGCGTGATGGTGTAGTGGGCCAGCATGCGACGTGAACCGGCCTGTTTGTTGACTCGGGCGCGGGCCGCGAAGACCATTTCGTTGGTGAGGAACCAGTCTTCGGGGATTTCGGATGGCGCGTTACTGATGAGCGCCACGCGGGTGTCGCTGTCGAGGTAGATTTCCTTGAAGTAGTTCGCGTACTTGAGGTCGTCCAGGGTTTGGGTCTTTTCGGCAAGGGATTTGTTCCAGCCGAATTTGCCGACCGCTTCGCGCCCGGCGACGAAGTTGGTGAGGCGGGTATCGTCACGGAGGAAGTGGGTATGGGTGTCCATGACGAACTGAGAGGAGAGCTTACGCGCTCGCTCGTTCGCCATTTCGGGAGTCTGGGCTTCGGCAGGCGTGGCATCGAAAAAGCCGCCGTAGACCGCGTTCATGGCGACAAAAGAGGCCGCCATGCCTGAGGCGGACTGGAAGAAACTGCGGCGGGAAGTGCCGTGTTTCTTCGCAATGGAATCTGCCATTTCGATGAGGCGTACCTCCACCTGCTTTTGCTCGCGGGTTTGCGGCTCGGGCATGTACTCATCGCTGGAGACGATTTGCGTCGGCACCGGCGAGGGGAAGGCCGCTTCTTCAGCAGGCAACAAATGGCTGATTTCTTCTTCTGTCAGAAAGCCCATATCGAGTTACTCCACTAAGCCAAAGGTGAGGATGTTTTGTCCGGCGGCGATGGTGACGTACTGTTTGCCATCGAACGTGTAGGTCATGGGGGATGCCTTGAAGGCGGCGTTGGTCTGGAAGCGCCACAGAGGCTTGCCGGTGGCGGAATCGACGGCCGAGAAGATGCCGCCGTCTTCACAAACGATGGTGACGCCGGTCGCGAAAGCGAGGGTTCCGCCCCAGGAGCTGGAGGGGCCGGTCTGGGGCATTTCCCAGACGACCTTGCCGGTGCGAACGTCGATGGCGCGGAGGATTTCTTTGGGCGCTTCATCCATCAGCTGGCGCTGGGAGCCGCCGGAGTAACCGCGTCCGGCTTCCCATTCCTCGGTCTTGCGGGTGGTGTAGACGCTGCATTGCTCGAAGGTCTGGACCAGGTAGTAGGAAGTTGCGGGGTCGTAAGAGGCGGAGAACCAGTTGGTGGCGCCGTTCTGCGAGGGGCAGACCTTGTGCGAGTTGGGGGAGCCGGCGGTGGGGAGTTCGAGAAGGACGGGCTTGCCATCCTTGCCGATTTCCTTCGACCAGTTCATTTTGTTCACGAACGGTTTGGCTAGCAGGAGCTTGCCGTTGGTCCGGTCAAAGACATAGAAGAAGCCGTTGCGGTTGGCCTGAATAAGGAGCTTGCGGGGACGGCCTTCCCATTCGCGGTCAATGAGGACGAGGGGTTCGGTGGCATCCCAGTCGTGGAGGTCGTGGGGCGTGGTCTGGTAATACCAGTTCGTTTTGCCAGTCTTCGGGTTCAGAGCCACGATGGAGGAGGTATAGAGGTTGTCGCCCAGGCGCTCTTCGCCGTTGTAGTCGGGACCGGGATTGCCGGTGGCCCAGTAGAGCATGTCGAGGTCGGGGTCATACGAGCCGGTGAGCCACGCGACGCCGCTCGGATGTTCGAGGGCTTTGCCCTTCCAGGTTTCGGAGCCGGGTTCGCCCGGGAGCGGCACGGTCCAGAAGCGCCAGGTTTCTTTGCCCGTCTGGATGTCGTAAGCGGCAATGAAGCCGCGGGCTCCCTGTTCGCCCCCGGCCGTGCCGGTGATGGCGAGGTTGCCGACGATGAGAGGCGCGGAGGTGGCGTTGTAGTTTTTGTGCCAGTCGGCCATTTCGGTTTCCCAGAGGAGGTCGCCGGTGAAGCGGTTGAGCGCGAGAAGGTGCGCGTTGTCGGTCACCATCAGGACTTTGTCGCCCGACCACGCGACGCCGCGGTTGAAGCCCTGGGCGGCGTTGCCGACCAGGCCTTTGGTGCGAGGACGCTGGAAATGCCAGATTTCGCGGCCAGCACCGGCGTCGAGCGCCCAGCATTCATTGCCGCTGGTGACGTACATCAGGCCCTGGACAACGAGCGGAGTGGTCTGGGCGCGGGTGACCCCTTCGAGCGGGAAGACCCACTTCGGGGCGAGGCGCGAGGCATTCTGCTTTGTGATCTGGGTTAGCTTGCTGTAGCGGTTGCCGCGGACGTCGCCGTTATAGGTGGTCCAGTCGGTTTGCGAGGTGACTTCGCGGAAGGCATTGCCGGTGGGGGTGGGGCGGAGGAGGTGGATTCTCTGGTCGTCGGTGCGGAGCTGGAGGTCGAGCGGGCTTTCGTTGAGGACCAGGCCGGCGAGCTTTGCGCCGGTGGTGAGGGTAACTTCGCGGCGCACCGGAGCAACGCGGCGGCGGGTCCGAAAGGCCTGCATGAAGGTGACCAGGCGGGTCTTTTCTTCGCCCTGAATAGTGGGGAAGCCAGGCATGCCACGTTCCGGACGACCGTTCAGCAGGATCGCGTCGAGTTGTTCGGGCGACATGTTGGCGATGCGGTTGACGATGTTGGGGCCCATTTCGCCACCCATGCCATCGCCGCCGTGGCAACCGGCGCAGTTCCTCTCAAATTCGACACGACCGGGCGCGACGGGCGCCTGCGCAAACACGCTCGCCACCAGAAACGGCGTCAGCAGAAAACCCTTTATCCCCACCATGTATCACCTTTTGCCACGTGCGCACGCAGCCAGTCTTCGTTGAGATCCAAACCGAGGCCCGGGCCTTCCGGAACCGGGAAAACACTCTTGCGGACAGCAGGTTCTTTGCCCTGCGCCATCTTTTCTTTGTTGCCGCGCCAGGCTCCGAGGGCGTTTTCCACTTTGAAGAAATCGGTGATGACGGCTCCGAGGTGCATGGAGGCGTAGAAGCGGATCAACGAGCAGGGGCCGCTGTGCAGGCCGACCGGGGTGCGGGTGAGGGCGGCGTAATCGGCGATCTTGCGGCAGCCGGTGATGCCACCCGAGTAAGAAACGTCGGGGTGGATCATGTCGAGCACGCGGTTGTCGAGGTAGGGGCGGAAGCCTTCCACCATTTCGACCTTCTCACCGGCGAGGAGGGGAACGCGGGTGGCACTTTTCAATTCACGCCAGGATTCGTTGTAGCGGACGGTGAGGGGGTCTTCGATCCAGAGGGGGTCGGCCGGTTCGATGGCTTTGCAGAGACCGATGGAACTGCGGGTATCGAACTGCCCGGTGCAGTGCATGGCGAGGTCGATGTCGTCACCAACGGCTTCGCGCAGGTTCATGTATTCCTTCGCGGTCTTGCGGAAAACGGCGCCGTCGAGCGTGACGTTATACGGGCCCGAGGCTCGGCCGCCCCCGCCGCCCTGGGGTCCGAAGCCGAACTTGAACGCGGTGAAGGCTTCGGGTTCGGATTTTACCTGGGAGGCCCAGGCTTTGCAGGAGGCTTTGTCGGACGGGGTGACATCGCGGCCGTGGCCATAGACGGGAATCTCTTTTCGGATAGGACCGCCGAGGAGGCGATAGAGGGGGAGCGCGGTGATCTTGCCGGCGAGGTCCCAGAGCGCGATGTCAATGCCGCTGATGGTGGGGATGTGGGCCATGAAGGAGTACTGCGTGGCCGTCATCATGTAGAAGTGCCGCTCGATGGCAAGGGGGTCCTGGCCGATGAGCTGGGGCAGCATCATGGCGATGCGTTCGCGGGCAGCTCCGGCGGGGATGCCAGCTTCTCCGTACCCGACCAGACCGGCGTCGGTTTCGATCTTGATCAGGCAGCCGTCGTTGACGTTGTCGAGGCCCATGGCCTTGATGGCTTTGATTTTGACGAGGCCGGTGTAGGGTGCGGCTGTGGCTTCAAAGCCCGCAAGCCACGGGAGGGCGGCGAGGCCCATGGCCTGTTTCAAAATGTCTCTTCGGGTAAGCATCGGAGGTCTCTATTGTTTCCTGGTGCCTGGCGTCACATAGAATTTCGAGCCCTGCCACTGGAGCTTCGCGGCGGGGATCGGCGTGCCGGGCTTCTTTTCGAAACTGGCGGGGGCGTTGATGTCGCCGGTGCCTTTGTAGGCGGCGACGGCGGGCCAGGCGTACACGGGGCGGGTGCGATCGGGTGCGGCCCCCCGACCAGGCGCGTGGGTGGCCGTGATGACATCGGGCGCGGCTCCACCTTCCACCCAGTTCATGATGAGGCTGAGCAGGGGGAAGTCAAACGGACCGTCGCCGCCGTTGCAGTGATAGCCGCCGGGGAAAAGGAACATGCGGGAGAACTGGGCAACCTTCGCGTCACCTATGGTCTTCTGCATGGCCTGATAGTACGAGACGGAGTTGAGGGGCGAGATGTGGGGGTCGGACCAGCCGTGATAGAGCAGAAGCTTGCCACCGCCCGCCGCGAACTTCGAGAGGTCGGGATCGGTCGCGTCATAAATGGCGTGCATGGGGCTGATGGCGTCAAGAGTGGCCTGTTCGAAACGGAAATCGGCGAGTTGAAAATTCGAAGCCAATGCCTTCGGGTACAGGAGGTATTTGATGGTGCCGAGAGCGATGCCGGTACTGAAGATGGGGGTGTTGGCCTGCGGAATGTAGACTCCGGCCCATGCAAGTTCCGAGCCGGGTTGCGGGCCGGAGATTACGAACTTGTGGCCCTGCGCATCGTGCGCTCCGGCGTAGATTTCCTTCGCGGTGTTGGCCTGGGCGGGGGTGAGGCAGGTTGCGGCGTCCTGACCGGGCTTGCAGATGGCGACGGCAGGGTCGAAGTTGCAGGCCGGGGGATTGGAGATGAGGCCGTCTTTCACGCCGTCGAGGGCGTCGCACTTTTCGAGGATGGCTTTGTGGAGGATAGGGAGTTTGTCGGCGGTGAGGATCGCCTGGCCGTCGGCGCCGGTGTTCACCATGGCGTTCCAGCCGTGGAAGAAGCTGTTCTGCGTGATGAAGTTCATGGCGGGGGCACCTGCGGCGATGCCGTCGAAATCAGTGGGGTAGCGCTGGGCTTCCATGAGGGCTTCACGGCCACCGTCGGAGCAGCCGCTGAAGTAGGAGTAGCGGGCCTTCTGGCCGTAGAACTTCTGGATGAGGGCCTTGGCGGCGAGGGCAGTCAGGTGGACTCCGCGATACGCGAAGTCGATGCGGGTTTGCGGGTTTTCGACGCCCCAGGTGGGGTCGGTAATGCCTCCGCGGCCTCCGGCGTTACTGTGGCCCATATCGGTGGAGGCGAGAGCGATCTGGCCCTCGGTGACAGGGACGCAGCCTTCCGCGCGGCCCGCGTTGATGTTGAGATTGCCGCAGAGACCGCCGCAGCCGGTTTGCAGATAGCGCTGGGTCCAGGTCGCGGGCAGGCGGACTTCGAACTGGATGGCCGGTTCAATGGTGCCGAGGACGCGGCAATAGGGGGCGGGCTTGCCGTCCGTGACTTCCGCCGCCGAGCGGATTTGCACCTTGCTGCCGACAGCGCTGTCGAGACTGAAGGCCGAGAGTTCGGCGCAGGCCATCACAGGCGGGATCGGGGCCAGTTTTGCGGTCTGGGAGAACAGCGGGAGGGTGGACAGGGCGACCAGCCAGAGAAGGCGGAAAGTCATGCCCGCCATGATATCCCCGGTGGGTGACGGGAACAAGATGGATTCCATATCGTTCGATAAGCAGAAAGACCTGTTCACGAGGGCGGGCGCTGGCCTATGATCGGTTTACTCCCGACATGGCAAGAATCATTGGTGCAATTGGCACCTCGCACTCCCCCACTATTGGCTTCGCGCTGGATCGTAACAAGCAGAATGATCCGGTCTGGGCTCCTATCTTTGAGGCCTATGCACCCGTGCGGCAATGGCTGGCGGATCGGAAGCCGGACGTCCTTTTCCTGATCTATAACGACCATGTGACGAGTTTCTTCTTCGACCACTACGGGCATTTCGCGTTGGGTGTGGGCGGCGAGTGGCGGGTGGCGGACGAGGGTGGCGGGGCGCGGGCGCTGCCTCCGGTGAGCGGGCATCCGGCGCTGGCCGCGCATATCGGCAATTGCCTGTCGTTCGAAGAGTTCGACCTTTCGTTCTTTCAGGAAAAGCCCCTGGATCATGGGTGTTTTTCGCCGCTGTCGATGCTGTGGCCTCAGCCGTGGCCGGGGACGATGATTCCGTTGCAGATCGGCGTGCTGCAGTTCCCGATTCCGACAGCGATGCGCTGTTACAAGCTGGGGCAGGCACTGCGGCGGGCGATTGAGAGTTATCCCGAGGATCTGAGTGTGGCGATTGTGGCGACCGGTGGGTTGTCGCATCAGGTGCATGGTGAGCGGGCGGGCTTCAACAATACGGAGTGGGATCTGGAGTTTCTGGAGCGCATCGAGAAAGATCCGGAGAGTCTGGCGCGGTTGCCGCTGGCTGAGTATGTGCGGCAGGGTGGCCTTGAAGGCGCGGAAGTGATCATGTGGCTGGTGATGCGCGGAGCGCTCTCAGCGAATGTGCGGAAGCTGCACCAGACGTATTACCTGCCAACGATGACGGGCCTGACGACGGTGATTTACGAAAACGAAGCCACTGCGCCGCGAGCCGAGGATGCCGCGAATTACCGGAAACAGGTGGCCCAACAACTGGCAGGCGTGGGCGAGCTGGCTGGCACGTATCCGTTCACTTTGGCGAACAGCGTGAAGGCGTACCGGCTGAATAAGTTCCTGCATGAGATGATCCGCCCGGCGCATCGGGAGGCGTTTCTGGATGACCCCGAGCCGTTGTTCGCGGCGGCGGAGTTGACGGCCGAAGAAGCGGACATGGTGCGGCGGCGGGACTGGCAGGCGATGATCCACTACGGCGTGATCTTCTTCATGCTGGAGAAGCTGGGCGCGGTGGTGGGTGTCTCGAACCTGCATATCTACGCGGCGATGCGGGGGCAGCCGCTGGAGGAGTTCCTGCAGACACGGAATGCTCCGGGGGCTTTGTATTCGGTGGCGGCGACGGAAAAAGCAGCACCCACCTGGGACAAGCAAAGCTGATACCTTTTACTTTAAGTGGAATTCCGGCAAATCAGATATTTTCTGGCGGTGGCCGAGGAACTGCATTTCACGCGGGCCGCGGATAAACTGCATGTGGCGCAGCCGGCGCTGAGCCAACAGATCCGCCAGTTGGAAGATGAACTGGGCGTGAAGCTGCTGAGCCGCACGAATCGTCGTGTGGCGCTGACAGCTGCGGGCGAGGCATTCCGGTCGCGGGCGCGGATCGCGATGGAGCAGGTGGAGCGCGCCACGGCGGACGCGGTGCAGACGGGCCGCGGCGAGACGGGCAGCCTGTCGATTGGGTTCGTTAGTTCGGCGGTGTGGGGCGCGCTGCCAGCGTTGTTGCGGCGATTCCGTGAAGAGGTGCCGCTGGCGGAAGTCCAGCTGCGCGAACTGGAACCGGCAGAACAGTTGCAGTCACTGCGCGAGGGGCACCTGGATCTGGGGATGATGCACGCGTCGATTGACGAGCCGGAACTGTCGTCGGCCGTCATCGCGCGGGACCGGTTGATTGTGGCTTTGCCGAAGGGGCATCCCGCTGCGACGGGGGCAGCGATTGAGCTGCGGTCGCTGGCGAACGAGACGTTACTGGTTCCGAAGCGGCATGGGACTGCGGGATTTCATGAACTGGTGGTGGAGGCCTGCCGGACTGCGGGTTTCCGCCCGGCGAGGATGCAGGCGACACGGCTGTTGCAGACTGCGGTGGGCCTGGTGGCGGGTGGGATCGGCATCGCGCTGGTGCCGGAAGTGTTTCAGGACAACCTGCAGGTGCGGGGTGTGGTCTACCGGCCACTGACAGGGGAGACACCGATCGCTGAACTTGTCGCCGTTTGGCGGACAGACAACGATGCTCCCCTGCTGGCCCGATTTCGCAGCCCTCTGGCGCTTACTTCCTGCTGAGCTTTTGGCCGACCTTTTCCACTTCACCCCAGACGCGGAGAAGGTTGCCGCTCCAGAGCTTACCGACCTGTTCTTCGGTGTAGCCGCGGCGCACCAGTTCGAGCGTCACGTTGAAGGCTTCGGCGGCGCTGTTCCAGCCGTCGATGCCGCCACCACCGTCGAAGTCGGAGGAGATGCCGACGTGATCGATGCCGATCAGTTTCACGGCGTAGTCGATGTGGTTGACCAGGTCATTCACATTGGCGCGGGTAGAGGGCGGGAACTTCGCATCGAGTTCGGCCATACGCTTTTCGTAGTCGGCGCGCTTTTCGGGAGCGAGGAGGTTCAGCAGCGCAGCGCCGCGACCACCGGCGCGACCCGCAGTGGCAGGAGCGTTCGGGTCTTCCACGGGGCAGGGGCGGGGGGCATCGGCAGCACCGCGGCCACGGCCACCGGCACGGCCAAAGGCCGCCTGGGTGAGGCCGAACTCTTCGCGAAGCTTCGTAAGAGCGGCGGTGCGTTCCTTCGAATCGGTCTTCATGTAGGCCGCGAAGCCAACGACCTGAATGACGCCGCCGTTCTTCTTCAGCGCGAGCAGTTGTTCGTCGTCCATGTTGCGGCTGACGTCAGCGAGGGCGCGGACGCCGGAGTGGGAGGCGATGACCGGAGCTTTGGAGAGGCGGATGGCTTCGAGATTCGCACCTTTGGAGGGGTGCGAAAGATCGACCATCATGCCGAGGCGATTCATTTCAGCGATGACTTCGCGGCCCAGGGGCGAGAGGCCGTTGTTGTAGAGGTAGCCCTGCACTTCGCCGGTGTTGGAATCGGCGAGCTGGCTGTTGCCGTTGTGGGCGAGGGACATGTAACGGCCACCGCGCTTGTAGAACTCTTCGACGCGCTTGATGTCGGTGCCGATCGGGTAACCGTTCTCGACGCCGATGGCGGCGATGCGGAGGCCGCGCTTGTGCATAGCGACGACATCGGCCGGGGTGAGGGCGAGGCCAACGTTATCGGCAGCGAGCTTTTCGGTGAAGCGGTGGACGGCGTCGAACTTGGCGACAGCCTCCTTGTAAGCGGCGTCATAACCGGCCGGGGTGAGGGGCCCCTGGCCGACGTAGGCAATCATGAACGTGACGTCCATGTCGCCATCGATCATCTTGGGCAGGTTGACCTGGGTGGTGAGGCGCTGCTTGTAGTTGCAGTCGGTGGTGAAGTTCTCGACGTCGATGTCGTTGTGGGTGTCGAGCTTGATGACGCGGTCGTGGATGCCTTTGGCTTTAGCAATGAGGGCGGCGTCGTTCGCCTGGGCCTGGCTGGTGGTGGCCGTCAACTGGAATAACAGGACGGCGGATGACACGGTCATGCCGGCAACAATGAGCTTGCGCTTGAGGTCTTTCATCTGGATTCTCCTGTCCCGCGGACGCAAAAGGCTTCCAGGCGGGACCGTAAAACTTAAGGTGGTGGTTAGAAAAGGGAGACCGACAGGGGTCGTGAGGGGTAACGTACCTTAGTCATCGTAGCAATCGCCGGAGCCAGTCGCGCCGGGCGGCAGGCAAAGGCATGAGCCGCAAATGCAGGACGAGGCCAGCCAGGAACGATATGCCGTTATAGAAGTGGTACAGCATGTGGAACGGCACGGCGGCCAGCATGAAGGGGATTCCGCGTTTGGCCGCAAGGAAGAGATAAAACTGGCTGTTGAGCAGGCCGAGAACAGCAAAGATGGTGAAGCCGGCGAGGACGACGGGGTGGTGCGGCATGTAGTAGACCGCCAGGGCAATGGAGGCACAGGTGTAGAGTGCCGCCAGCCAGCGCAGGGCTTTCGGGCGGGAACCGTAGTGCGAGTAGCGGTGCTGGAGAAGCAGGAGACCGGGGCTGAGCACCAACGGCGGTATCAGGCCCACCATTCCATGCCACCAGGCGAGACCAATGATCAGGGCGACTACTGCCAGCAGAACCAGGGGCGCGGACTGGGGACGATCCGCATGGCCGAACTCGCCCCACCAGCGGGTGAGCAGAAGAAATACCAGCGCGATGAGAGGCACCAGAAAGTATCCGCGCCAGAGAACGGCCAGCATGCCGGATAAAGCGACGAGGATGAAGACGAGCGCGACACTGACTCGCTGACTGAGCTGCAGGTTCAGGTCGTCGGGCATACGCTGGTCGCGCAGGATGAGTTCGGTCCAGGGGATGCCGCGGTCGAGGACGTCCGTTCGGACGAGGTTCCAGAAAGTCCATCGCTTGGCGTGGGTTACCTGGATGTCACGGTCGAGGACGATCTTACAGCCGGCACGGACGAGCCGGTAACCGAGCTCGATATCTTCGATCGCGGGACGGCCGAAGGCCTCGCTGAAGCCGCTGTACTCGAGGAAGATGTCGCGCCGGATGGCACCACAACCGCTCCAGAAAGTGGAGGCGCGTTCACCACCGTTCTGGTGGACGAAGTGGTGCATCAGGTTGCGATATTGCGAGAGGAAGTCGGGGCAGCGGGGTTCGCTGTCGTAGGAGCCGATGAGGGCGGCGAGTTCAGCGTCGGAGGCGAACCAGGTGCGGATTTTGTCGCCGGTGTCGTGCCTGACGGAGACGTCGGCGTCGATGAAAAGCAGGATCTCACCGGACGCGGCGTTAGCACCCAGGTTGCGCGCGAAGGCGGGGCCGCGGCGTCCACCGGTGTGTAGAACCGTGACATCATAGCGGGCGGCCAGGCCAGGGGTTTCGTCAGTGGAGCCGTCGTCAACGACGATGATTTCGTGAAACGCGGTGGTGGAGCGGCACAAGGCTTCCAGGCACGGTCCCAGGTGGTGGGCGGCGTTATAAGCCGGAACAATCACGGATATGGAAAGTGGGGGTAAAACGGGGTCCTCTCCGAAGTAGATGCGCCCCGGGGTCTAAGCACGCTCCGACTGCGCATCGGAACAGGGCGACGGGCCACGTCGGCCTCCGTTAGGCTTTCTTTACTATAGTATGAATTGCTTTCGCTTCGGGGCAGAATTCATAGTCAGGATCGCTTGTTTATCGCGGCCATGGCGCTGCTGGCACTGCTGGTTCTGACGATGCAGGGGACGGGGGGCGCGTGGACCGCGGAGTTCAACGGCTATCCCGATGAAGCCGCTCACTTTGTTACTGGCAAGATGATCCGGGAGTATGTGGGAGTGCTTTCCTGGAGCACCTGGACCGAGAGTCCAATCGAGTGGGCGGGGCAGTATTACCTGCACTACCCCAAGGTGGGACTGGGCCACTGGCCGCCGGGGTACTACTTGCTGGAAGCGCTTTGGTCGGTTCCGTTTGGGTATTCGCGCGGCAGCATGATGGGCCTGCAGTGGTTGATGGGCTGGGCATCGCTGCTTGTGTTTTATCTGCTGGCCCGGCCCCTGTTTCCGCTGGCAGTAACGGCGGGTTTGGTGCTGCTGCTGGCGGCGACACCGGTGTACCAGCAGGGTCTGGGAATGACCATGACGGACCTGAGCTGTCTGCTGTGCAGTTTGCTGTTTCTGCGAGTGGTGGTGGGTTTCATGGAGGCACCCGGAGCGAAAACCCTGTATCCGGTGGCACTGGTGTTACTTGTGGCCGCGATGATGAAGGGCACAGCGGTGTGTCTGGCTCCTGTGCCGATTGTGGCGGTACTTGCCAGTGGGCAGCGTTTTCGGATCCGGCTTCGCTGGCCCGTGGTGGCTGCGGGCGCAGCATTGGTGCTTTGCGTTGTGTGGTACGTTTCGACCACGGATATCCGTTACTGGGGTGGCATCGGGGCTAACATGCCGTGGCCGGGGGCGATTCCCGGAAAACTGGCGGGGTGGGGTTTTGTAGGGTTGTCGGCGGTGGGGTTCGTGAGTCGGCTCCGGAGGCTGGAACCGCTGGTGCTGGTGGCCGGTGCGACGATCGGCAGCACACTGGTGACCTCCGTTGCGTTGCGCGCGATGAATGAGCCGCGCCACTGGATCATTGTGCTGCCTCCGGTCCTTCTGCTGGCCGGATATGCTTTATCGAGTTTCGGGAAGCTGGCTGGAGTTATGTTGGTGATTCCCGCTGTGCTGATGTTTCCTTGGCGGTGGTATCAACAAACGCCGGGTGGCTACAACGGACTGCTGGAGCAACTGCACCTTCCGGCTCGCATGATGATTTCCTCCGGGCGCGCCGGTGAAGGTGCGTGGGTGGCTGTAACGGCGGCGGTGGAACATTACCCCGCAAGTGTGGTGGTGCGGGCATCCAAGGCTCTGGCACGGTCCGGGTGGAATGGAGAGGACTACGTGCTGCAGGTGGATGGCGTGGCTGGTGCGGCCAGGCGGCTGGATGAGTTGGGGATCGATGTTGTGGTGCTGGATGCACCGCTGGCCCCAAAACCGCCGCACCATGTATTACTGAAACAGACAGTCAGTGAGAGTTCCGCGTGGAAAGGCTGCGGGAGCTTTGGCAAGCTGGTGGCCTACTGCCGCGCAGAGCCTGCGCGTGTTCCCCGGGTCCCGCTGGTGGTGGAAGCGGGCGGGCGACGTTTTGAAGAGTACTAAGCCGCTTCCGCGCCGGTTTGACGTTCCCACAATTGCCGATACAATCCCTCGCGACTGATGAGTTCGGTATGTGTTCCGCTCTCGACGATTGCGCCTTTGTCGAGGACGTAGATACGGTCCGCGCGTACGACAGTTGAGAGGCGGTGGGCGATGATGATCGAGATCATTTTGCGGGTATGAGAGGCCTCGACGAAAGACTCAGTAATTTGCCGCTCGGTCAACGCGTCGAGTGACGACGTTGCCTCGTCGAAGATGATCAGGTCCGGCTCGCGCAGCAGGGCACGCGCAATGGCGATGCGCTGCCGTTCGCCGCCGGAGAGACGCAGCGCTCCTTCACCAAGCAGGGTGTCGAGACCGGAGGAAGCACGCTGCAAAATACCGGTAGCGGAAGCCTGGGCCAGCTTCTGCCGCAGTTCTTCGTCAGTGGCCTCAGGCCGGACAACAAGGAGGTTGTCACGGATGGATCCGGAGAATAGCTGGGTATCCTGCGTGACCAGGCCCATGCGCATTCTCAGGCTTTCGGCGTCGAGGTTTTGGCAAGGGATGCCGCTGAAAGTGATGGCTCCGACGGTGGGGCGGTAAAGCGCGGAAATGAGTTTAACCAGGGTAGTCTTGCCCGCACCGGAAGGGCCGACAAAGGCAACCGTCTCTCCGGTGTGAATGCGGAACGAGAGGTCTTTCAGAACCTGGTGGGTGCGGCCTGGGTAGGAGAAGGACACGGAGGCGAATTCCAGCGTGTGGATGTCGGGAAGGGTCGTGCCTTCGCTGTGGGGCTCTCTCGCCTCGCGGAGCAGCAGGGAAAACTCGTCCAGGGATGTCTCCGACTCGCGGCATTCCAGAATCAGATTGCCGAGGTCCTGCATGGGGCCAAAGACGGAGTAGGAGTACAGATATACCGAAAGGAACTGCCCCACCGTAATCAGGTTGCGAAACCGCAGATAGAACAGCAGTAACAGGAGGCTGACGCGCATCGCGTGCACGCAGGCTCCGTGGAAGAACGTGTAGAGCCGATGGACTTTCACCTTTTCGAGTTCCAGCTGCAGGATGGACTCGGAGGCTCGGTCGAAGCGAGATATCTCCTGCTCGGTGAGGCCAAGGCTTTTGACTAACTCGATGTTACGCAGAGTTTCGGTGGTGTTACCGGCGACCTCGGAATGCCGCAGGAACAACGCGTGATTGGTACTCGACACGCGGCGCGTCAGAATCATGCTGATGTAAGTCAACACGGGGGCAGCAATGACGTAACTCAGTGCAAGTACCCAGTTGACTCGCGCGGTGTAGAGAACGATTAGCGTGATCGCGAGAACGGAGGTGAAGATCCGGTTGATAAAGCTCTTCAGCAGGGTTTCGACGTCACGCTTCAAACGGTGGAGGCGCTCAACGCGCTCGCCGCTGCGCTGCGTTTCGAACTTATAGAACGGCATACGCAGGCAGTAGCGAACGCCATCCGAAAACATGGTCGCGCCCACCGTATGACTGACGCGATTTACGGTGACCGTCTGTTCACTCTTCGCGAGCCAGGCGATGGCAACGCTGCAGATGATTGCACCCAGCCAGGGTGCGATGCCGGTGAGGAACACATACAGGTCCGCACTGTTTGCCGGGAGCGAATACCGGTCGAGCACTCTCTGCATGATCAGGGGATCCAGGAGGAGGCAGCACTGGTTGAGCGTCGCCATCGCCAGGGCCCAGGCAATGGTTTTGGCGTGGGGACGCAGGTAGGAAAAGAGGACTTTCATTGCGTGGCCGACCTGTGTTCGGCGACGTAACCAGCCGTGATCGCCAGTTGCGAGAGGACGAGAAGAACGAACAGGAGCAGACCCTGGGCGGGATTGGTATCGCGGAAGGCGCTGCCCAGCAGGCCGCTGTAGAACGACGAGGACTCGACAGGTTTCAGCGTCCAGCCCCGGCGCTGAACGGCGCGCCGAAAGATCATGCCGCCTCGTCCGTAACGAAACTGCTGTGAGAGGAAGCTCGCAAGGGTCAGTGGCCGGTGGTGGCGAACAGTAGCGGCCGGCACCGCGTGAAAACTGCGGCCGCTGCGTGACCACTCTTCTGAGAACATGCGGTCTTCTGCAGCAGTGCGGAACGCCTCATCGAAACCACCTGTGGCGCGGAATGCCCGCGCGGGGACAGCGAAGTTCGCGGAGATGACGAAAGGCGCGTGCGAGCCAGGTTCGATGAGGTGTCGGGAGTAGAGATAGCCGAAGATTCGGTGGCAGGCCTCGGAGCAGAGGTCGTCGGGCAGGCCGTTGAGAATCGGGCCGGCCAGGATGCAATCGGGCGCTTTGAACGTAGCGTTGAGGTATGCCTGGAGCCAGTCGGGGTCGGGAACACAGTCGTCATCCAGGAAGACGAGGAGGGGGGCGGTGGCGAGGCGCGCTGCGGCGTTGCGAGCTGCACCGGGGCCCTGCCGTTCGAGTCGCAGAACCCGGAGAGCAATTTTACTTCGATAAGGCCGCAGGCGGTCTTCAAGCGGGGGGACGGCACCGTCATCGGTCACGATCACTTCGAACGAGGTTGAGGGCGTGGAGAGATGGCACAGTGCATCAAGTGTCATCTCCAGAACGAGGGGCCTGCCGGATGATGGAATGAGAACAGATGCAGCGAAATCCCTCGGGCTATCCAACCGTGATCATCCTGTGCCTCAGGCCAGGGGGATGGCCATGCGCATCCTGATTATAGCCTCCTTCATTCCGTATCCGTCTGACAGTGGAGCCCGCATTCGGACATGGGAGATCGCAGGTCGGATGCGCCGGGAGCATGAGGTTGTCTTCGCTTTTCACGTGCGTTCCGAGGAGGATCTGGCACGAGCTGAGGCGGTTCGGAGACTGGGATTCGAGGTTCTGACAGGCTGGATCAACCGGGGTCCGCGGGCGGTTTGGACCCTTGCCTGCGAGGTGTTATCGGGTGGTGTACCTCTATTTGGGCTGCGGCGCTCGCGGGACCTGGAGACTCAGTTGGCGCGGATGCAGGCGGCGAGACCCTTTGATGTGGTTCAGATTGAGCACTTCGAACTGGCGCGATATGGGTGGCTGGTGGGCGCGCCGGGGAAGACGGTTCGAGCCATTGTTCTGCATGATCTGCTCTCCGTGGCGTATGCGCGGATGGCCAGAGTGGAGACGAGTTTGCTGTGGCGATGGTGGCGCGAGTACAACGCCTGGAGGTTGGCGAAATACGAACGGCAATTGCTGCCCGGGTACGATGCCTGCATTGTAGTGTCTGCCAGAGAAGGTGCTGCCGTTCGGGGATTTACAGGTGAGCGGACTGCGGTTCGAGTGCTGCCGAACTGCGTGGATTTCGAGGCGAAGAAGTTTCTTGGCGAGCCGGAGCCAGGGCCGCCTGCGCTGTTATTCGTCGGGCTGTTTTTGCATCCTCCCAATGTAGATGCGGCTCGCTGGATGGTGGAGAAGATTCTTCCGGTGATACGAAAGTCGCACCCGGCCTGCCGCTTATATCTGGTGGGCTCCGATCCGCTGGGGAGCCTGTCGGCACTGGCTGGCAAGCCGGGTGTAACGCTGACCGGGCATGTGGATGACCTGGCACCGTACTACCAGCAGTGCAATCTGGCGGTAGTACCGCTGCGAGCCGGCGGCGGCACGCGGCTGAAGATTCTGGAAGCGATGGCGTATGGCCGCGCTGTGGTGTCCACGGCGGTTGGGGCTGAGGGCCTGGAGGCCCGGGATGGAGAGCACCTGCAACTGGCCGACGGTGCCGATGACTTTGCGAAGGCCGTGATCGAGCTGCTGGGGGATCAGGCGTTGCGGGACCGGCTGCGGCGCAATGCGCGGACGCTGGTGGAAGCACGCTACAGCTGGGATGTCTGTGCTGAGGCACATGTGGCTTTGTATGAGGAGCGCCGGCGATGAGGAAGAAGCTTCTCTTCGTGCAGGCGGCGACGGAGCCGCTCGGCGGTAAAGAGGCCGTGTTTGCCTGGGCACTGCAGGCGGCATGTGCCCGCCACGAGGTCACGGTTTTTACGTGGAGTGCAGCCGTCAATGTTGCCGGCTTCAACCGGCAGTATGGAACCTCGCTGAAGGCACAGGATTTCGGTGTGAGGCGGCCCGGAGTACTTTGGCGTCTGCTGTGCCGGCTACTTGCAGCGTTTGATCCCGACCCCGCCACGATCCAGCCGGCGATGCTGCTGATGCGACTGGCGAAGCGCCAGCCGCAAACCTTCGATCTGGCGATTGCATGCGAGATGGAAGCGGACCTGGGCCTGCCTGGAGTCCAGTACATTCACTACCCCTGGCTGGAACAATTCGCGCCGGCACTGGAGGCTTACGACGAACTGCGGGGATGGGGAAAAGTGAAGGCGCTTTTCAGCGGGCAGATCCGCCCCTGGATGTGGATAGGTGACTTCTCTCTGCGCCGGATGCGGGCCAACCGAACAGCGACGAATTCGGTGTGGACAGGGCGACGGATCCGTGCCGCTTATGGTATCGAGAGCACTCCGGTGTATCCGCCCGCAGCGGGTGTCGTGCGGCAGGTCCCGTGGGAAGAACGGGAGAATGGGTTTCTGTGTATCGGCCGCATCCACCGTGACAAGCGCCTCGAGTGGCTACTGGAGGCACTGGAGCCGTTGCGCGCTGAAGTCGAGGACCTGCACCTTCACATTGTGGGGAAAGTGGAATCACCCAAATATTTCGGGCAGATTCAGGAGCTTGTGGAGGACCACGCAAGCTGGGTTACGCTTCATCCCAATCTTTCGCGTGGAGAACTGCAGGACCTCGCGGTACAGCAGCGCTATGGGGTGCATGCAATGGTGGATGAACACTTCGGGATCGCGATTGCCGAGATGTTGGGCGCGGGTTGCATTCCGTTCGTGCATGACAGTGGTGGCGCGGTGGAGATCGTGCAGCAGGACCCGCGCGTGGTTTATCGTTGTGCGGAGGAGTTGCGTGCCCGGATCCTGCGGATAGTGCGGAATCCGCTGGAGCAGTCAGCGTTGCGCGAGGACTTGGGCAGGTCTGCCGAACGGTTCAGTCCCGAGAAGTTTATGAGTGATTTCCTGAGGGTGGTGGATTCCGCATGCCACCGGTAAGCCTGATTCTGCCTCTGCTGCGGCAGCGCGACGAGTGGCTGCGGCAGGCAGTGCTGTCAGCGTTACAACAGACTGTGGAATGCGAAGTCATCCTGGTCACCTCACCTGCGATGCCCGAATCGAACCGAATGGTTCTGGGCGAACTACAGGCGGAGTATCCAAAGCTGCGGATCATCGAGCGCCCGGCCGGAATGCGCTTCGCCGGAGCGCTCAATCTGGGGATTCGGTCGTCAGCTGCGGCTCGAATTGGCTTCGTTCTTACGGATGACTGGCTGGACCCGCGCGCCGTCGAGATCTGCCTGCAACACGATACCGACATCGTCAGTACCGGCCTGCAGGCGTGGAAGGAAGACGGCAAAACACGGCTGCGCCACATCACTACCGACTGGAGCCGTGCCGAGTACGATCGGCGCCCCACGCTGGCCGAGAAGGCGCACTATCTGAGCTATTTCTTCCTGTACAGGCGAACCACGCTCGAGGCCGTCGGTGGTTTGGATGAAACGCTGGGTGATTCGCCGGGAATTGACGACTGGGATCTGCCCTGGAGTCTGCTGGAGCACGGGGCCAGCGTCATGATTGTGGAGCAGCGGTTGTACAACTGCCGCGACCACGAAGGGGAACGCCTGACCACGCGGAACCAGGACGCGATGATGGCTACGTTTCTGCGTCTGCTGGATAAGCACTGCGTTACCGGAGAACTGCGGGAGCGACTCATCCGACAGAACGTGCCGAGTTTTGGGCTTTCGCTGCAGACTGCCTATAACCGCTCCGCTCCGTGGCCGGTTCGCCGACTGCGGGAGATCTACCGAACCACGCTGCCGATCCAGACCCGGCGTACGATTCAGGATCGCGCCATCGACCCGGTGCTGAATCGTCTGCGATTCCGGAAACAGGCGGAGGACCATCCCGAGATATGCCTCTGCGTCGCGATTCCTCATGTGGAGCGACCGCAGAATTACCTGCTGCAAACGGTGCGCGGTCTACTGGGCAGCGCTACCCTGGGGCAGACGAAAGTCGCGATCTGCGACTTCAGTGCCGAGCCTTCCACGAACCTTCACGTGGTGGCTCAGGAGTTCGAATCATTCATCAATTCCGGTCAGTTGATCATTGAGCGCTTCACGGGCGAACGCCCGACGCTGGAAGGTCTGGTTCGCAACTTTGGCGACAACGAAGAACGCGTGAAGTGGCGGTCCCGGCAGGTTCTGGATGCGGCGTGGATGATGGAGCATTTCGGGGCACTGGCGCCTTTCTACGTGCATCTGGAAGACGACATGGTCGCGTCAAGCGGCTGTCTAAAAGCAGTGCGGGGGATGATTCATGACGCACCACCGGACTGGTTCAGCATGAAGCTGTCACCGCTTGGCGCCTGCGCGATCGCGTTTCAGAGCGCGGGTCTGCCACAACTGGCAGCGTATTTGCGGCTGATGTATTGTGAGATGCCCCTCGACTGGCTGATCGATGAACATATCGCGTTCCGGAAGAGAATTGGCCAGAGCAGCACAGTTCGGAAGGAGCTGTTCGAACACATCGGAGTTCATTCGTCGCTGCCAGGGCAGGTCCGCTAGATCCACGCGAAGAGATTGAACCGCCAGGCGGAGTTCGCGTAGCCTGGAATCGCCTGGTCTTCCAGATGCCAGCGGGTGATACCCCGCTCCCGAAGCTGCGCCGCAAGCCACGCTTTGTCGAGGTACAGGTGCGAGAGCCCCTCGTAGCGCCGCGCGTACTCTTCGGGTCCCAGATGTCCCCGCCTAAAGACAAGCGCTGACTCCTGCTTCGCCGCGTCCGGGATATCCAGAATGGCGATCCCAAGGCGGGCTTTTTGAAGCATCCGGTCGAGAACTTCCACCGCATAATCGGGCGATGGGAAGTAGAGAAAGACCGTGCTGGCAACCACGTAGTCGGCCTGAGGGTGGACTTGCAGCCGGTTGGCTTCCGCGACGCTCCACGATCCCTGCGGGATAGCTTCGCGAGCGAGGCCAATCTGCGTGGCGGAAGCGTCGATGCCGGAAACAGTGCACCCGCTGCCAGCCAGGTCATAAAGGAAAGCCCCCGCCCCGCACCCCACCTCAAAGACACTGCTGTCGGGACCGATGCCGAGAGTGCGTGCCACGCGGTCAACGTACTCCCGCCAGGCATCTTCTGTCACGCTGCCAAAGCCTGTATCGAGACCGTCAGCGGCCAATAGTTGTGCCAGCAGCGAACCGCGGCTGGGGTCCAGCCGGCGCGCTTCCCATATCTCCTGCCACGTTGGCATGGCTCTATTGTCTCGCGAGTTGCGGGACCCGTGACCTGATTGGTTCTGCTCCAAACAAATGAAGCCAACTGTGCACTAGGCCATAGGAAACTTGTAGCCCAGCCTGATTAGATGGGCCTTGCCGAATTCCAGGGTTTCCCGCGCTCCCATAGGGGCGTTCCCTCGATCCAGCTCATACATGACGTCAGGATTATTCCCTGCTTCTTCCAGAGTTTTTAAGATCGAGTCGAGGTCAACGAAACCCATACCCAGCGGACAGTATCCCGCCATGTACTTGCCGTTGCTGTAGTCCTTCAGATGCATGTGCGTGGTGATGGCGGCGAAGTCCTTCACAACCTTCGCGGCATCGGCACCGCCTTTCTGCAGTTGGCCCACATCGGGAGCGAACTTCATGTACTTCGTATTAACGGCTTCCATCACGGCGTACACTTCGTCACGAGTTTCGACGACTGTGCCGGTATGCTGGTGCAGCCCGACGCCGAGACCCAGATCCGTCAGCGCCATGCCGAATTCGTTGAGTGCCGCGACGATGTCGGTTTTGTGTTCCTGAAAATTGAAAGTGTCGGGTCCAGCACCTCCCCGCCCGGGGGCTCGGCGTCCGTTGACGGCAATCACGCAGTAGTTACCGCCATATTTCCTGATCAGCTTGCCAACGCTGATGGCCTTTGCCACGTTCTCTTTCCGTACCCCAGGGTCGGTTACGTTGGTCCCCAGATAGCCCGCCTTCATCGAGATACGATACTTATCCATCAGGCGACTCATGGCTCCGCTTGCGTCGAGAGCCTCAATCATCGGGCTGACGGTTTCGAAGCCGGAGTAGCCCAGTTCCGAGATGTCCTTCAGGGCCTGCTCGAAGTTATCAGTGGAATTGGGATTGACGTTCCATGCCAGGGTAGAGACTCCGATCTTCACTTTCTTCGGGGTCTGGGCTCGCAGCAGCGGGAGGGCGGCAGCACCGAGGCCGACGGCCAGGGTCCGGGCAAAATCGCGACGGTTAGGGGTTGTCATTGTTGCTCTCCTATTTCTTCAGTTGGGCGCTGGGCGTGGCGTCGGCTTCCAGGTCGCCAAGGATAAATTGAGTCGCAGCCAGCAGCAGCTTTTCCATCTCGGGATTCTGGTAGAAATCCGGACGATGACCAAGGGCACAATTGAACACGCGACCCTTTCCGAGGCTCCGGATCCAGACCATCCCGTAGTCATTGTCCGGACGGGTTGTGTACTGGTTCCCGCTGAGGGTCGTCTTCGTCGGGTCCATGCTGATCAGGATCCGAAGCTTGTCGCGCGAGTAAGGTCCACCCGGGAGGAAGTGATAGAACTCGTCGATCACATCAAAACTCTTGCTGGCGAAATGGGCGGTCAACGGCGTACCGGGCTCTTCAATGCGGATTGTTCCAGGTTCGCCATTGTACTTGTGGGCTCCGGTCTGGGCCCCCATCAGTTCGCCGTATTCAGGAACGTCAACGCTGGCCCAGGTAGCTGCATGCAGACCAGCCACGCCACCTCCTTCGCGCACGTAGCGGAGCAGGCCATTCATCAGTTCGGGATCAATAAATATCTCGCCCTCCACGTTGTTCAGGAAGACGGCATCGAACTGTTTAATGGCGGGATATCGAAGGTTGCTCATGTCGTTACTGAAGACAGGAGTGTAGGCTCCGGTGTGTTTCCCGATCAGTTCGATGGCGAGATTGCCTTGCGGGATTGTAGCGTGATAGTACCCGCCATTCACACAGAGATCCATCACCAGAAGCTTGCGGGCTTTCTTCGGCTTCACCAGCGCCTGGCGGGGAATGGCCGCATCAATCTTTTCCCTGATATCGGCGGCCAGCTTGTTGGGAGTGGAGATCGTGGACAGGCGGGAGAGTGTATCCATTCGCCAGGCAATGGCGAGACGGACGTCGTTGTCGTAAGTGGCGGCCGCCGCCGAGAGGTCGGCGACAGGATCTTTTCCCGCCGCAGGCTGCAGTTCGATGAAGATCGGTTTGACCTCCGACTTTTTGGCACCGCCGTCGGTGGTTGGAGGCCAGTCCGGCTGGATGTTCGGCGGCTGGACGCGGCTTAGCTGAGTCAGAAACTGAGCCACGTTTTTCGTGCCGGGGGCGATGGTTACCGAATAGACCCGGTCCTTCAGTGCGGTCAGGCCGCTCAGCGAGGTATTTGCGGTACTCACATCCAGGCCCACTCGTTTGCTGCGGGCCTCGAGAGCCTGCATTAAAGACGCCGGTTTCGCAGCGGCCACCGACACATTGATCGCGAACTCATTAGCCAGCTTGTCCAGGTCCGCCAGTGTCGCCGAGTCGGCGGGCGTGATGATCATATCGGCCCCCAGATCCTTTGCGAAAGTGAAGACCTTGCGGCGGGTTGCTTCGTCGCCGGGCATGGACTCGAGGCGATAAGCCGACATGCGAAGACGGAGTTCGGCAAGTGTCGCCTTCACCTTTGCCGTCTCGGCCGGAGTCAGATTGAAATCCAGGTTTCGCGAAACGCCTTCGATGGTGGGGAGTGTGGCCGCATCCGCTTTGATTGCCGCGTCCCGAAAGGCGAGAGCGCCGAATGAATCACTGCGGGTACCCAGACGCCAGCCGAGGTTCGTTAAGGCAGTTGTGCGGAACCGGAGTTGCTCCGGTGGCCGCACGGAAATGGAAGGCACCGCCGGGCCGCGAGGCTGGGCCATCACCGGAACCAATCCGGTCACCATAAAAGTTCCGGCGATGAGAAGCAGGGTGCGTGGGTTACTCATGTTTTTGCTCAGCTTGTCCAGAACATGCTACTCCTTCCCCGGGTCAGTGTCACCCCTGTTTCTTATGGCGCATCAATCTATGTGTATTTTATTACATTTGATAAATTTCTTAGAAAGTAATCGTTAAACGTTTGCACGATCCAGCTCTCGCGGGTATATGATGTGATGCGGCAAGATCCGAGGAGCCTGACGATGAAGCTGTCGCTTTTCTGTGGAGTGGTTTTAAGTTGCGCCGTTGGCTGGGGCGCGGAGTACCTGATGGAAGGTGGCGATAACGGCCGCACCGGATGGCTCAGGGGCGACAAGTCCTTCACTGTGGACAACGTCCGCAACATGAAGCTGTTGTGGAAGACGAAGCTCGATAGCCCGGCGCGAGAGATGCATAATCTGTTTCCCCCGCTCATCGCTACCGGAGTGGAAACCAGCGCCGGTCCGAAGGAAGTGCTGGTGGTTGCGGGAATCTCCGACGACCTGTTCGGGATCGACGCCGTCACGGGCGTCCAGCTATGGCGGAAGCACTTCGAGAATACGTGGAATCCGGAAGGCACAGGCCGCAGTGGTGGGACGTTGTGTCCAGGTGGGCAGACGGCAGTACCCGTGATGGGCCAGGTTGCTCGCGGTAAGTACACGGTCTATGCGGTTGCGTGGGATGGGCGGTTGTGGCAAATCAATGCCGCGGACGGGAAAGAAACAGCGCCCCCCGAAAAGTTCATCCCGCCCAACGGCAAGCCCTACGCACTGAACCTGCAGAACGGCACCGTTTACGCCAGCACGGCGCAGGGCTGTGGGGGCGTCACACACATGTTCCTCTCCTTCAACCTGAAGACGCGGCGTACCAGCGTCTTTCTGCCGAGCGGCGGTGGCCTGTGGGGACGCCGGGGTGTGGCCATGTCCCCGGATGGGACGGTTTACATGGGCACGGGCGACGGTCAGTTTGACCCGGAGAATGGGCACCTTGGCAACGGTCTGGTGGCTGTAAAGGCTGACGAGGCCGGCGAACTCAAGCTGGCCGGATACTACGGGCCCAGCAATGCGGACTGGCTCTGGAAGCGAGATCTGGATATCAACGTGAGTCCGATGTCTTTCGATCACAAAGGCCGCCATTTTGTGGCAGGGACAAGCAAGGAATGCCGCGTGTGGCTGCTGGACCGGGACGAGTTTGGTGGGGATGACCACCGGACGCCGCTGTACCGGACACCGCTGATCTGCAATGACATTGCGAACTACGCTGCGCAGGGCGTGTGGGGCGCGATGTCGTTCTGGGAAGACGCGAAGGGCGACGGCTGGCTGGCGGTGCCCTTCTATGGCCCGGTGAGCACGCATCTGCATGCTCCGATTGAACTCAGTCGTCCGGCACTCGGCGGTGTGGCGACATTCCGGCTGGAGCAAAAATCCGGCAAGTGGCAACTGACTCCGGCATGGATTTCGAAGGACATTGGGCCGGCCGAAGAGGCGATTCAGGCGAACGGAGTTCTGTTCACTTACGTGGCAGGCGAGGATGTACGGGTGACATTCCCCGATCGAGCGTGGAATGAAGCACCTCCAGGCTTTGCTGGCTCGGGCCTGCGGATTGCGGGTTCCACCCGCGCGACGGTCTACGCGATGGATGCGGCGACTGGAAAGGAACTTTGGTCAAGTGGCGACACGATCACTTCGTGGAACCATTTCAGCGGAATATCAGGGGCGAACGGCAAGGTTTATATGCCTACGTTTGACGGAACCCTTTACTGCTTTGGCGTTGCGAGGTAGGCGATGACGATAAGAAACAGAATCCTGGCAGTGGTGTTTGGAACGGCGACGGGAGGCATCCTGTGGGCCCAGCTGGGCGGTATGGCGATGCAGGAATGGTCAACCAGCGGCGGCGATGCCCAGAGAAGCGGGTGGATTCGCAAAGATCCGCTGGTCAACAAAGCCGCTATGGGGACGGGAAAATTTGGCTTTCTGTGGAAACTGCAGCTAAACAACCAGGCACGGCAGGGGACCTATCTGAGTAATCCCTCGCTGGTGGGTAATGCGATGGGGTTTAAGGGCTTCCGTTCCCTGACCATGTACGCCGCGCCTTCCAACACAATCTTCGCGGTGGATAACGATTTCGGCACGCTGTATTGGGACAAGCACTTTGACGCCCCCATCCCCGCCGCTTCGACCGCCATGTGTCCAGGCGGCATGACGGCGGCGACTACCCGTGCCACCAATCCCAATCCGGCTTCAATGGCTCCGCGTGGCGCTATCATTCGAAGCCCGTATCGTGGCTCGCTGGGCGAGCCGGGCGCGGGTGCCGTAACGGATTCGAACTATCTTCCGGGCGGAGGCGGGCGTGCCGCTGCAGCGGCTGCCGGAGGCCGGGGAGCAACGCCGGATGCGGGTCGGGGCGCGGCACCAGCCGCAGCCGGAGCTGGCCGTGCGGGTGGCAGGGGACGAGGTCTGGCGACCGCGACCGGAGCAGGGCCGATAGCGGTCCTTTCGAGCGATGGTGTGCTCCACTTTGTGAGCCCCGTAACCGCGAAGGAACTGCTGAAGCCGGTTCCGTTTCTACCCGCGAATGCCCGCGCGACGGATCTGGCCTGGGTGAACGGCATCGTGTACACCGCGACGATAAACGAGTGTGGCGGAGTTCCGAACGGCGTTTGGGCGATAGATCCGATGGCGGACAGTCCCGCGCCGATTTCCTGGAAATCCGAGGGCGCGGGCGTGGTGGGACCACCGGTTTTTGGAAGCGACGGGACCGTCTATGCGGCCCTCAGCGATGGCCGCATCGTGGCGCTGGATCCACAGACGCTGCAGATGAAGGACTGGTTTACGCAACCGGGAGCGGGCTTTGTCTCCACCCCGGTAGTTTTCCAAAACCGGGGTAAAGACTACCTGGCGGAGCGATCATCCGATGGTCGCATCGTCCTGCTCGACGGGGCTGCGCTGGGCGGCGCCGATCACAAGACGGCGCTCGAAGTCACAGCGGCCACGGGCGGCGGTCCGGTTGCAGGCAACCTGGCGAGCTGGGAGGACGAAGGCGGCGTTCGGTGGCTGTTGGCTCCGTCAAAGGCTTCTTCCGGCGCAAGCGGGGCCATTACCGCCTACCGATTCAAGGCGGGAGCCAAACCGACTCTGGAAGTTGCCTGGGTGTCCCGAGACCTGGTCGCGCCTCTTTCGCCGATTGTGGTGACCGGAGTCGTGTTCGCGGTTGCCAGCGGGGAGTACAATCCGGGTGACGCGTCGGTTAGCGCCACCGAAAGGACTCGCCGGTCCTCGCCGGCGGTGATTTACGCGCTGGATGCCGCCACAGGAAAAGAGCTTTGGAACAGCGGAAAGACGATCGCGGCGTTTGCCCACGGCACCGGCCTGGCCTCTGGTCCCGGGCAGATTTATCTGGCGACTTCCGATAACTTCGTGTACGCGTTCGGGATGCCGTACGAGCGACAGTGATGAAATAGCAGATTGTTTCCCGCGACAGCTGCGGAAACGAAAGGAACCTCCATGCCAGATTATTCCAGTTTTGGGCTTCGGGACAAGGTAGCGGTTGTGAGTGGTGCTTCGCAGGGTATCGGTCGGGCAATCGCCCTGGGGTTAGCCCAGGCGGGTGCGCACCTCGTTCTGGCCAAGCATCCGGAAGGTCGCCACGACGAAATCCGCGCAGTGAAAGCGGAGATTGAAGCCCTGGGACGCCGTGCGGAGATCGTTCTCACGGACGTCTCGGATGCTACCCAGTTGCGCAACCTCATGCAGACCGCGAAGGATACGTTCGGTAGCCTGGACATCCTGGTCAACAACGCCGGCTGGACGGGAAATTCCATGGCGCTCGATACCACCGAGGACGAGTACGACCGCACCATGGACGCGTCGCTCCGCAGCGTGTTTTTCGCCTGTCAGGCGGCAGCCCGGATCATGATCCCGCAGGGCGGCGGGAAGATCGTCAATATCGGCTCCAACTTTGGTGTGGTCGCGTTTAAGTCGCGCTCGGTCTATGCCGCGGCGAAGGCAGGCGTTCACCATCTGTCGAAGGCGCTGTCACTGGAGTGGGCCGGACAGGGAGTATCGGTGAACGTGGTTGCCCCCGCAATCACTGAAACTGCAACGCGCAAGGTGATTCTGGAAAAGCCTGGTTATCGCGAATGGGCCACAACTCAAATGCTGCCCGTGGGGCGCTGGAATCAGCCGGATGATCTGGTGGGCGCTGTATTGTTTTTGAGCAGCCATCTGTCGGACATGGTGGTGGGCCACGTCCTGATGGTGGACGGCGGCTGGACTATTCATTAAATACCGCTCGCGATTGACTTCCGAAACTCCACCTGATAGCATCTCGCACGAATTGCGCACAGCATGATGCGTAATATGCAATGGCGGAAGTCAATGCGGACCGGTTTTTGCCGTCACCGCCCAGACGCGCCTCCAGTTGCAGGTGTGAGGGAGGGTACGCAATTGAGAAAAAGTATCGTTGTTGCGGTTATGGCGATTGTCGCGGGTGTGACTGTCGGCGCACTGTGGGCGCAGGGTCCCGGGCGAGGTGGGCAGGTCGGGCCGCCGAGCGTGTCGAAACGCGGCAACAGGCAGATTGGCTCATCGGCTCTGAACCTTCTCGGGCTGAGAGTCGGATTTCCCGCCGGTGCGTTCGGGGCGGTGTCATTCTCCGAGGCGGCGGCAAAGGCCGATGAGCTTGGTACCGGGTTTCTGGAGGCTTCCGCTTCCCAACAGGTTAGTCGCGAACTCCCGAAAAACCTGGACTACAATCTCTCGGCCGACGAAGTAGCGGCAGCAAAGAACAGGCTGGCTGAGCTTCGGCTGCGTCTGGTCGCTTATCGCACGAGCGCGATTCCCTCCGACGAAAGCTCGCGGCGGCGATTGTTTTCTTTTGCAAAGGCCCTGGGCGCTGAGATGATTGTCACTTCGGCCACTCCCGCTCTCACGTCCGACCTCGACAAACTGGCAGGTGAATTCGGCGTGAAAGTTGCGTTTGAAACCTCAAACCCGAAAAGCCTTATGAGTGCCCTGGAGGGCCTCAGCAGCCGGCTCGGAGTCAATGCGGATACCGCAGCCTGGTCGAAGGCCGGAATCAAGCCCGCCGAGGGGCTGAAGCTCGTCAATGATCGTCTCCTCGGCCTGCGCCTTGCCGACGACGCGGCGGGAACAGAGCAGGTTCTGCTCGAACTGGCGAAGCTCAATCCACCGCCGCCACCACCGCCGGTTTCCTGCGGCGACTGCGCTGGCCCCCGGGTTGCGGTGCGGCCTCTGTTCGTCAGCATCGCGGCGACCTCAGGCTCTGCGGCAGCTTTTCAAAAGGCTTCCAGACGCGCGGAGGGGCACCAGGTCGTCCAGATATCAAAAAAGACGCCGATCAGCGATGGGCGCAACGGAATTCCTTCCGCAGGGTCCCCAAACATCGATGATGGTGGGATTCCGGTTCTGGATCGCTGGATGATCCGGGACTCCGCCCCTCGCCAGGCGCTTGCCAAACCGAAAAAGGCGAGGAAGTTGCTGGTTATCGATCTCTGCCCGCAGGGGGGCTTCTACCACCGGACAATCCCGCACGCCAACTATGCCATTGAGCAGATGGCCGCGAACACCGGCGCCTTCGAAGCGATCTTCAATAACGATCTGGACAATCTGAAATATCCAAAAATCAAGGAATACGATGCGGTCTTCCTGAACAGCGTCGTGGGCTCGGTATTCAGTGACCCCGACGTAACCAGCGGCTTGATCCGCTACGTTCGCGAAGGCGGTGGTCTGGCTGCGATCCACGGCTCGACGTTCGCCTCCACCGACGTTCCAGAATATGGAGAACTGCTGGGCGCCACCAGCGGCCCCCACCGCGCTTTTGAAGCGGCAATGCTGAAGATCGACGATCCGGATAGCCCGCTCACCAAACAGTTTGAAGGTCACGACATCGCCCACGTGGACGAGTTGTATCACTTTCCGGCGAGTGGGCCGTATAGTCGCGATAAGCTGCACGTGCTCATGAGCATCGACCTGGCCAAATCGGGGCCTCCGGAACCCGGGATGGCCGTCCGTCCCGACAATGACTACGGCCTGGTCTGGATCAAGAGCGAGGGCAAGGGCCGGGTGTTCAACTGCGCCCTGGGTCACTCGGTGTTGCTGTTTGGCACTCCACAGTTGTCCCGGATGGTTTTTGCCGGAATCCAGTTTGCACTGGGCGATCTTGAAGCAGACACAACTCCCAGCGCCAAACTTTCGGGTAAAAGATAGGGGGGTTCTATGAACAATAAAGTC
>CANIHR010000029.1 GCA_947467185.1 Bryobacterales bacterium | reverse complement strand
CGTAGCGGATGGTAAGTTCCTGAAGAATGGCGGCCAGACCGGCGCGTTCTTGGGGGTTCAACTGGTC
Source organism: Bryobacterales bacterium (assembly GCA_947467185.1). Lineage (GTDB taxonomy): Bacteria > Acidobacteriota > Terriglobia > Bryobacterales > Bryobacteraceae > BOG-234. Next base: position 30,199 of record CANIHR010000029.1, on the reverse strand, counting down.
GAGCCCTGAAACGGCGCGGCGGCTTACCAGCAGCAGTTCAAAGGGCCAGACGGCCCAGAAGGGGACGAGAACAACGAAGTGGTCGTTGGCCGCGACAATGCGCTCATTGCGTCGCAGTTCCAGGGCAAGGTAGTCAGAGAGCATTGTGGTGCCATGCGACCGGAACCAGGCGCCCTGCGTAGCCACTTCTTTCGCAACTTCATCGGGGAGGGAGTTGTTCGCCCAGATCTGCCCGTGGGGATGGGCATTGCTGCAGCCCATCATGGTGCCACGATTTTCGAAGATCACTACTGAGTTGATGGCGGGGTCGGAACCGAGTTCGGTGAACTCACTGGCCCAGGTCTCCACGACTCGCTCCACATCGCGGAACTCCATGCGGGCGAGAGTCAGGTCATGGCGCGGTGAAAAGCACACCACCCGGGAACGTCCGGCTTCGGAGCGGGCACGCAACAGACCTTCCTCCGCAACTTCCCACGCGGGGGTATCTGGCTTCAGGACCGCGAAATCATTCTCAAAAACGAAGGTGCCCGCATAGCCAGGGTTTACCTGCCCGCCGTTGCGCGTATTGCCGGGGCAAAGATAGCAACCTGGATCGTGAGCGACGGACGCGGGGACAATGGTATCTTCCACCTGACCCTGCCAGGGCCGCTGCGAGCGATGGGGTGACACCAGAACCCACTCGTCCTTCAGCGGATTGAACCGTCGATGGGGATCGGAGGAAAGGCCAGTCTTACTTGCCGACAAAGGTCTTGCCGCCGTACCAGACGTGCTCTTCACCGGAGCTGGTTTTCACTACACGCAGCAGAACGCGGGCACGTTTCTTGCGGGGAGCCGCGGGTGCCGCCACCGCACCACCACCAGCGGGAGCCGCGGCAACTGCAGGACGATTCTTCGCCATCTTGACGAGCGCCGCGCCACAGGCTTCCAGCGACTTCTTCATCATGCGGTCCACGATGAACTGGGGCGCACCGGCATCGAGGTCCACTTCCTGGACGAGGACCACGCCGGAACCACCCTCGCCATCCATCAGGCGATAGCTGCCGACGTAGGCGTTCACGTCACCAGGCTTCACCAGTTCGAATTTGATGAGGACTTCGGGTTCGCACTCGTACTTCAGATTCATGACGGTCTTCTTAAGACCGTTCAGCGTGATGTCCACGATGGTGGTGTTGCCGTTGACGCTGTGGACGATCATGCCTTCGCAGCCGGGGAACCACTTCGGGTAATCTGCGAAATTCGAAAGCACCGCATAAACATCAGAGCGGCCCCAGTTGATCGGGGTGGCAGTTTTTACCATTTCAGCCCGCAGCCTCCATCTTGTATTTCGTTCCCTTGTAGGTGCACGTCAGACCGTCTTCGCCTTCGGCGATTTCAATCAGGACTTCACCCTGCGGCAATACCGGAGCAAAGGTGGAAACCTGGCGTTCCAGCGCCTGCAGCGTGACAGCGGGTTGCATGATGGTCGCGTAGCCGCCGAACATCACAAGAAACGCCGCGGGAGCTTCCACACTCAGGGTCACGTGAGATTCACCGGGTGACGGCGAGGTAATCTTCCACTCCAGCTTCAGCGTCATGGCGTGGCCGCTCAGGGAGCGGGAGACCACCATTTGGGTGGGCGCGTGCATGCACTCCAGGGTGAACTTGTACTCGGGCTGCGCATTGAATTCCAGTTCGGCAAGCGCGAAGTTGGTTTCATGCCCTATGACGCTCGAACTCCGGACTTTGGGCATCCATTCGGAGTAGTTCGCGTAGTCGGACAGGACGTCATAGACGAACGTCGGTTCGCAGCCGAGCGTGATGGAGGCCTTGCGTCGAAGAGTGACCCGGCCAAGAGTGGAACGCGCCAACATTTAGAGACCTCCCGCCACGCTCGCACCCAGCGCCTGCAGTTGCAGGTTGGGAAGGCTGAGCCGGAAATTATCGGCCTCGCGAATCTCGACGGGGCCAAAGTGAACCGGACCCGAGGCGTCCGGATGAAAGACGTGCAGATTGAACTGTCCGGCACCGTAGGCCGAGATGGAGAGATCAACCGGCTCGTCAGCGGGCAACAAAAATACCTTGGTCTCGCCGATGCGGATTTCTTCAATCGCGTTGAGGGCACTCCCCTCCACGGGGCAGCCGAGCACCGCTACGGAGAAGCGCGTCAGGGCCTTCATCGAATACAGGGTGTCGAACGCGTTCATCAGCTGTTCGTGAACAACCGCCTTGGCAGACCCGGGCAGCGGACCCGTTGGCGGTTCCGGGGCAGGGGCTTCAAGTTGGCCCGGCCCGGCAGGGACCACAGCTCCTCCGGCGAGGGAGGCTGCGTGGGCTTCCCGGGCGACGCGCAGACGGGCCGCCAGCACACGGGAAATCCGGACCCCGAGCTGAGGGCTCTTCTCCATCAGGCGGAGAAAACTGTCCCTGGTCAGCAGCAGACATTCGGTGCGTTCCAAAGTGGTCACCGTCGCGGCGCGAGGCTTTTCGTCAATGAGCGACATCTCCGCGAAGAACTGCGAGGGCCCGAGGTCGGCGAGCTTGAGTTGCCCACCCGGAACCGCCTTCGCGACTTCCACCTTGCCGTTGATCACGACGTACATCCCGAGGCCCATTTCGCCCTCTTTGACGATGACTTCGCCCGAATCAAACTGACAGGTGACGGCGCTCTCCTCTATACGGCGGAGGGTCTTCGTGTCGAGCCCCGAAAAGAACTCGATATTGCGGATGATTTCGCTCAGCGTCATGGTTTTCTAAGGCCTGCTGGTACTTGCTAACGTATCCTCAATACTACCCAAAACAAGCCCACTCCTGCCGCAATTGTGAGGACACGAACGGGAATTATCATCGAAGCCGGGGCCAGTGCGCCCCAGCGCAGACAAACCAGAAAGACCATCAACAGGAACAGGCCCAGCGGCAGCAACCAGGCGGGCCGGGTGTTGACGGTTCCGGAGGCGGTCGCGGTGGTGAGATCGAAGCCCATGCTGAGGCGATTGTCTCGAATCTCGCCGGCGATACGGCTGGTCTCCTTCATTACGCCCAGCATCAGAAGGCCGCTGCTGGCCGCCCACTGTGCCGCGTCATCGGAGTTCATCAGGCCCTTCACACGAGACTGCAGAATATGGTTGACGACGGGCCACTGCGCGGCAGCGATCAGGTCCGTCATGGGGGCCCCGAGGCGGACGGTATCGCCCTGCCAGTAACCGATGGCTACAAGGTTGCGGTGGAAACAGTCGAGGAAGATGCTGCGGTCGACGGGGAGTTTTGAGAGGGCTCGCCAGTTGGCTTCGAAGGTCTCCGCGGAGGGCGGGAACCAGCGGTGGACTTTGAGTTCGGGTTCGACGGCCGAAAGCTGCGAGATCAGTTCCTTTTCCAGCTGCGGGGACTCGTAGGAAATAGCGAGGCGGAGCAGGGTTCGGGAGGAAAGCGAGGCATCGCGGGCGATGGCTGCGGCCACATATTCGAGAGCGGCGGCGGACAGCCCGGGCGGCGTGGCAACGGGGCGCGACAGGCGACGGAAGCCGAGCTTGCCGGAAGGCGTGAGGACCATGCCATCCAGACGCAGATCGCCCTCCACCATGCCGAGGGCACAGAACTGTTCCAGAACGGCGCGGGCGATGAGGCCGCAGATATTCGGGTCGCCCCTGTTGATGAGTTCTGCAACGGGGGCACCGGCCACATCGTTCCAGGTGAGGACGGAAAGCGAACACAGTTCCGGGATGGGCACCGGATAAACGGCGGCAGTGTCCCCTCCGAAGTGGAGGATAGCGTCGAGGAAAGCGCGTTCGTTCTCCAGCGACTCGCTGGTCCGGACCCAGTCGAGGAACTCCTGAAGGACAACCGGGTGCTGCAGGGCAACCAGTTGAGGTGAGCCGAGGGCCTGCACGCCGCTGCGAAACGCATCAACAGAGGTTTCGTGAATGGCTGGATTTGCAACCTGCACGATGACGGCCCGGTTCTGAAATTGCGCCGGCCAGGCGGTGCGGGTCAGCGTGGTCCAGGCGGGGCTGGAGCCGAGCGTGGAGGCGACTTGCCGCCCCGCGTCACCGAGTTCGGCCGTGAGCAGGGCCGCGACCCGCTCACGCGACTGGCCCGGCAGGGTGACATCCAGGACACTGAGGGCTTCCAGTTCGCCGGAGGTAAGCAGATCTGACCGCCACTGCAGGAAGACGCCGAAAGCGAGGTATAAGCCGCCCAGTTCTTCCAGCGCCTGGCGCAGGCGCACCGCCAGGATTTCGGTCTGCAGGCGCGGGCCGCTCACCAGGGACTCGGAGCGTAGACCCAGACGGCTGAAGACAGCGGCGGGAGCTGGAATAGTTCGCGTCAAATGATGGAGGAATAGCCTTTAGACAAAAAACAAGTGGCGCAGCCGACAGCGGCTTCAACGAGCCGCTACCAACTGCGCCCACAAGAATAAACGGGTTACAGGGGGAGCGTCAAGCTCCGAAGTACCGCCTGACAGGCTTAGGCTGATTTGGCCGCGACGGGAGCCTTCGCACTGGCCTTCTTCGCCCCGGAAGCCGCCTTTTTCACCGAAGACATGGGCTTCACTTCGCCCCGTTTTTCGGCGCTGAGCTTCTCCTCCGCCTTCGGTTCGGCGCGATGGGTGCCGATGTGGCTGATCTGGCGCGTCGCCTTCAGGGTCCGGTGCATGACATCGTCGGCGGTGCTGCGGATCTCTTTAATATCCCGCTCGATCGCCTGCGCGACATCGGTGCTGGTTTCCGAGATGTTGTCGAGAATACCCTTCTTGCCGTCATCGAGCCTGGAGACCAGTGCTTTGGTGACGCCATCCATTACCTGCATCAGACTCTGGATCGATTCCTTAGTGTCGAAATCGGTGACGCTGGTTTGGACCTGCTGCATGCTGTACAGAGTCGCGGCTGCGGACAGCCGCACGATGGAGTTGATCAGTTCCTGCATATGACAGACCTCCTGATGGTCGTTGGAGCAATACCCTTGCCTTGTTTACTACTAGCTAACACCCGCCGAACCGGGCCGGGCGCGAAATTGCCGCCATATAGATATGAGCAGCCAGAGACTCCATGATGTCATAAAAGCTATAGCAATATAAGCGAAAAATGAGTGCTCGGCGAGGTCCTGCCAGCCGCCTGTGAGGGCAAAAAAGGCGAGGGTAATGAGCAGGGCGGCAGCGGTTGCCAGCGTCCGCAACTGCGTAGCGTCGCGGCGGGCGGAGGGCGCGGTAACCGCGGCCCGGAAGACGATCTGCCGGCGTTCGAACAGATCGAGGGCCCGAACCATGGCGGTGGGACCGGTCTGCATCCACACCGTGACATCCGTCAGGAGCGACAACATGCCGCCCGCGGAGAGAATCTTGCGCTTCGATTCCTCCAGCAGGTACGACTCGACGGCGTGGCGCAGCGCCCCGGCGATGTCGAAGCCGGGAGCGAGGCGCGTGACCAGGCCATCCACCAGCACAGTGGAGCGGATGTACTTGATCATTTCGCGATCCACCAGAATCCCGTTGGTGCGAGACACCTCCAGCAGATCCATCATGGCTTTGGTGATCGTGACTTTGAAGCGAACCTGCCCGTTGATGAAGGGCTGAACGTACCAGGTGCGCGACATCTCGGCGATGCGGCGGCGCATGGCCTCCACGTCGGCGCCGTCCGTCAGCATACAGATGTTGAGGAATTCGCGGTGAATCGCTTCGGCCACGCCGCCCGCATAGGCCATGGTCAGTTCTACCTGCTTACGGCGGGCTTCGGGCGTGAGCTTGGCCACAATGCCGAAATCGACATAGCCGACCACGTTGCCGGGCAGGATAAGGAGATTGGCGGGGTGCAGATCGGCGTGGAAAACCCCGTGGTGGAAGGCATCGCGCAGGAAATTCGCGATGATATTGCCGCAGAATACCGCCGGATCAAAGCCTGCTTTCCGGAGTATTTCGATGCCGGCCACATCATTGTTATCCAGCATGCGGAGGTAGGAAGAAACGCTGGGACCATTGAGGAATTCCATGGTCAGGACGTGGGAGGTAGTCAGATTCCAGTAAACGCGGGGGATCCGCTCGGTACCGGAGCCCTCGGCGTTGCGGCCCAGCAGTTCGCACTGCGTGGCTTCACGACGATAGTCAAGTTCGTCCAGAGTCCAGGAGTCCAGTTCGCGCACCAGATCGCGGGCGAAGTAGAGGCTCTTGATGCCCAGCAGGAAGATGACGAAGATGAAGCTGTGCATCAACTGGAGGTCGCGGAGGAAGGCCTCCCGAACGCCGGGGCGCTGGACCTTGACGGCGACTGGGGTACCGTCCTTCAGGGTGGCGCGGTGGACCTGGCCGATGGAGGCCGAGGCAACGGCCTCATAGTCAAAGGCCTGAAACAGGGTCTCGGGAGGGCCACCCAGATCGGCGACGATTACGTTCTCCACCTGCTCGCGCGAACAGGTGGGCACGCGGTCGAGCAACCCCAGCAGGGCGTCGCAGTACTCCCGGGGGATGGTATCGATCTGGAGGGAGAGAATCTGCCCGAACTTGACGAAACAACCGCCGATTTCCTCCAGCGCACCGCGCAGCATCTCCGGCCCGCCGCTGGGACGCCGGCGGATATAGCGCCACAGGGCGAGCCACAGGAGAGGCAGGGTAATCCGGCTGACCTGCAGAAAACGCTGCAGGTAGGCGATGTAGTGGCGCAGGCGCATTGCTTGGCAAGGTACCCCGGCGGGTCGCTGCTACTTCTTTTCTTCGGTGAACTTTTCGCCGGCCATCTTGAAGTTGGCCATCATTTCGGCGCCTTTGCTCATCACGTTGCCGGCGAGAGCTTCAGCAATACCCTGCGGCGAGCGAACGCAGTCTTCGGGGATCTCGATGAGGGCTTTTGCCTCGTCCACGAACTTCGGAATCGACTCCATCGGGGTGATCATCGCGTTGAAGCCCGTGAAGGCCGCGCCCAATGAAACCGCGAAGGCGGTCTGTACCGCTTCGGGCAAGTACTTGCGGTCGAATTCGTCTGCCATGAAGGGTATTATCGCCTGTCGCCCGCCGTGGTGCCAGCAGATATTAAGTACCCTTAGTCCCACGGGCGAATTTGATGTTAGAATACGGCGAGACCAACGGTTGATACAGGACCGTGGTCCGTGGCGCCGGGGAACAAACACCTTTCGTCGGGTATCCATCGGCCTAACAATTTAATTTGCTTTGTGATGTACAGGAGATATAAAAGATGGAAAACAGACGTAAAGTTCTGGCCGGCCTATTGAGCGTGGGAACCCTCGCGGCAACTGCGAAGGCGGCTGATTCGGAAGCGCAGGCTAAAGCTGTGTTCAACAGTGGGCTGCAGCTTTTCTTCGCACAGCGCGACACCGTGATCACGTTCGACGGCAACACCGGCATTGGAAGCCATATTGGCACCGTGGAAGGCGCAATCACCGGCACCTCGCTCACCAATTTCCAGTTCATCCCCACGTCCCAGACAACCATCAAGTTCGACAACCGCTGCATGATTACCGACCTTGACGGCGACCAGATCATTTTCCAGCACGTTGGTACGGGCCGCTTCATTGTGCCGCCCCCCGTCGATACCACCAGCCCGCTTGGCAACCTGCTGGCTCTGGGTGGGCCGCTGGTTGGTACCTACACGGCGCTGCAGGGGACCGGCAAGTATGCGTTCCTGGTCGGCCGCAAGTTCCCGTGCAAGATGGTTGCGAGCAATTCGACCAAGCCCTCCAGCGGTGCGCTCGGCAACGTCTACGGGGAAGTTTACTCCGACGCCGTGGCCGTCGTCACGTCTGCGATCAAAGCATATCCCCGCCAGGAAGATTAAGCACTATCATTAGTTAGAGGATAGGACTACGCGCCCCATGCCTGGCAGTACAAGGCAGGGGGCGTGTAGCCTGTTTGTTTTTTGATGTTCGCCAAAGAAGCAAGGAGTGTGCACCGAAACCCTGGCGCGCACTGGCTGGCTGAAGCCACCACATCCCGTACCGTTTTCTCTTCAATAGAGGCGGGTCCGGGCCAGCCTGATACCTGGTGGGGACCGCAAACATGAAAAATTTCACAAAACGGCTCGAAGAGGTTGGGCGCATCCTTCCCTTGCCTCGTACGCTGGCACTTGCAGCGACACTATTCGCGGGATCCCTCTCTTGTTTTGGATCCGCGTTTTCCATCGCCGAACTCGGCGCCCGCGCTGCCGGAATGGGCACGGCGTTCATCGGCGTGGCCGATGACGGTTCGGCGTTGTTTTATAACCCGGCCGGAATCGCCTTCCAACCCGGAAAGCACATGGAAATGGACAATCTGGTTGTGGTGGGCCTGTTCCGTTACACCCCCACTACGGTGCCGGTTGGCCAGGTGGTGCCGGAGAAGGGCTATTCCCAGGCTGTAAAGCCACACTTTATCCCCGTCGCCAGCCTCTATGCGACAGCTCAGCTTTCTGAAAAACTGACCTTTGGCTTCGGCATGTTCACGCCGTTCGGCCTGTCGGCCAACTCCACGAACTTCAACGACGGCGACCCCAACCTGACCAAGTTCCCAGGCCGCTTTGCCGGCACCCGGGCCCGCCTTGAAGAGTTCTGGTTCCAGCCCACACTGGCATACAAGATCACAAAGAACTCGGCAATCGCTGTTGGTCCTGCCTTTGTCCACACCCACCTGATGATTGAACAGAGCCTGCTGAACCCCAAGGGTGATGCTCTGGTGTTCGGCCGCCAGGCGGCGAATACGATTTTCCCGGGTGTCCCGACGGAGCAGGCCGCGTCGGTCATCGCCCGCCTGCTGCCGGAAGGTCGCTCACGCATTGCCGGTACGGCTAATACGATGGGTTTCTCCGCCGGGTACATGTACAAAAATGCGAAGGCGAAGACCAACTTCGGCCTGATGTTCCGCAGCGCGGTCACCAACCATCTGAAGGGCAAGGCGTCTTTCGCGTTCGGTAAGGACTATCCGCTGGAACAGTACATTGGCTCGCAGTTCCTGCCGAATGCGTTCCCGAATCAGGACATCACGGGTTCATTCACGACGCCGGCGACCTACGGGATCGGGTTCTCCAACTCCTCCATCAATAAGATGCGGATCGCGTTTGATTTCCGCGTCCAGGACTACAAGCGCTTCTCCAGCGTGCCACTGAATTTTGCCATCAACGAAAAAACAAAGGCGAATGTCGCGCTGCCCGCCGAACAGCGTCTGGTCTTCAACTTTAAGAACTCGTACCACTTCGCCTTTGGTGTGGAACGCACCATCAGCGAAGACCTGACCGTTCGGGTCGGTTACCTGCGCGACCTGTCGCCGGTGCCCGATCAGAGCGTCGGCCCGCTGTTCCCGGACGCGAACCGCAATAGTTTTACGGTTGGCGCGACAAAGAAGCGGAACGGTAAAGACTACACCATGTTCTACGAGGCCATGAAGTTTGAACACCGCACCACAAATGTGGCGGCAAACGCGGGTCTCTACACCAATGGTCTCTATCACAACTTTGCCCATGTGGCCGGCCTCGGCCTGCGCTTCGACATGCCTGGCATGCCGAAGCTGATGAAGAAGCATTGAGGATCTTAAGCATGCATATCCGGTTGAAAGCAATAAATTTCATAGCAGTTACAGCACTCTCACTTTCCTCGGCGGGTCTGGCCTTTGGGCAGGCCGCGCAGCTTGACACCACCACCTTTGTGGTTATGGGTGAGGGCCTGGCCGCCGGCATGGCGAACTTCGGCCTCAGCAGCACGGTTCAGAGCGGGAGTTTCCCGGCTCTCGTCGCAGCCCAGATGAAGACCGCCTTTACGCAGCCCCTGATCCAGCCCCCCGGGATTGGTGACGTGGTTGGGTATCCCGGCCGCGAAGCGATGTTCCCCGTTTATCCGCAGGGCACCGTTCGCGTTTTCCCGCCGCAGCCGAATCCGAATGACGCGGCCCCCCCCCTGTTTGTCCTGAACACGTCGATTCCGGGTCACCGTCTGGTGGACGCGGTCAACATGCGTCCGGTCGCCCCTATCGTGCAGCCGAAGAACATGAAGCAGAGCGTCGTAAACATGATTCTCGGCTTCCCACAGCTGTTCTTCCAGCGTCCGGTACCGCTCTGGAACCAGTTTGAATACGCCAAGGCGATGTTCCCGACCACGGCCCTGATCGAACTCGGCTACTACGAAGCGCTGGATGCTGCCGTTTCCGGCGATCCCAACCGCATGCCGGACCCGACGGTTTTCGGGGCCAACTACAGCGCTGTGATCAAGGGCTTCCGCGATTTGCAGGCTCAGGTGGTCGTAACGACCATCCCGAACCCGTTCGATACCGCCTACTTCGCTTCGCCTGATATGGCGGCTTCGATTGTGGCCACCACGCCGTTCATCCTGACGGCCGGTTACAAGATCACGCCGCAGGACTTCATCACCCGCAATGGCATGCAGGCAATTTCGGCGCAATTCTGGAAACGGACCATCAGCACACTGCCCGCCGGTTCGATTGTGACGGCCGCTGTGGCCGCAGACATCACGAGCCGGATCAATGCGCTCAACACCCAGATCATCAACGCCGCGAAGGCCAACAACGCAGTGGTTTATGACCTGAACGCCCTGTTCCGCAAGGTGAGAACGACTGGCGTGCAGGTGGGAACCCGGACGGTGACGGCGGATTATCTGGGCGGCTTCTACTCGCTGGACGCAGTGTATCCGGGCCTGACCGGCCACGCGATCATCGCCAACGATCTGCTTGCTTTCCTGAACTCGACTTACAAAACTTCTTTCACGGCCCCGAACGTGACGGCAATTGCCGCCACCGACCCGGCCCTGTCCTACCAAAAACCCGGCGGCGGGGCTTATACGGCCCGCTCACTGGGCGTGGAACTCGACGAGCAGTAGAGGAAACGAGATAACCACATGGCGCAAGAACGAACTATTTGGGGACTAAGAATGAAAAGAGCTTTCGCGACATCACTGTTATTTTTGGGCGTGCTGGCTGGAGCCGCGCAGGCGGAACTGACCCTTTATTTCCCGCCGCTGGCGACACCGCTGAAGCTGCCGCCCGGCTTGGTGCAGACGCTGCCCCTCAATGCCGACTCCAGCTTCTTTGGCGACGCGCTGCGAGCGGTGGACTGCACAAACAACGCTGACCTGCCCTACGGCATTTGCGGCGAACAGCTGTTTGGCGGTCTGGTAATGACCGACAGCCACCTGAAGGGCAACATCACCATCCAGTTTTTCCCGCCGCTGAACAACGTTTCCCACTTCGTGGTGCAGATGCACCGGCTCAATGGGGACGACGGCGTTCTGTCCGCCCCTCTCGGCTACAACTTCCCTGTCTTCGGCCAGACGGTTTCCGACTCGATCCGACTTTCCCAGGGTGATCTGGACCTGACCACCGGTGGCGTGACGAATCTGGAATGGCATGCAAACTTCAGCAACACGGTTCTCCTGGCACTGGGCCGGGTCAACCCGAAACTGAAGCCGCCCGTCATCGACTTCCCCGGCGTTCGCGGCCATGCCTGGGCAACCTTCCGGCAGCGTCCGGACGGTTTGCTCGACTTCCGCTTCCGAGGCAACACGTTCCTGCCGCTCGGCAAGGATGTGGAAGGTGACCCGGTCCGCTTCCCGCTCCCGTTCTGTGGTCCGGAAGGTGACTGCGCCAGCGTTCTGGCGCGTGGCACCAGCCTCCACCCCCACCTGTTCCTGGATACTTCGGCCCCAATTGGCACGCCGTGTGGCAACAACTGCCCCGATCTGCCCACCGATACGCTTCAGGAATTCGCCATCGCCTCCGTCCTCACCAACTTTGGCGACAACTTCGATATCGACATCCCCCAGTTGGGCGGTATTGGACCGGGCCGTGCACACTTGCAGGGCCGCATCGGCGTCCAGTTTGGACCGCGTGAAGGCAATACTGTTTCCTTCACCCTTTCCAGCATGGTGCCGTCCGCGCTGTTCGCCACGCCCCCGGTCAGCAGCATCACCGGACCTGGCTTCCAGCCTGGCCTGATCGGCCAGCAGGAATTCCTGAAGTTCCCGAAGGCGAGCTATTTCCTGCAGCGCGTCGCGATGGTGGATGAGCCTTTTGGTCTGATCCACGGCGCGATCGACGTGAAGACCGGCCGCGTAATTGGTGAAATGGAGTACCCGATCCTGATCAGCCAGAGCCTGGCAGAAGCCCTGTTCGCACAGAACGCCGGTCGGATCTCGACCGACCCGTTCTTCCTGGTGGCCGCACAGCCCCAGCCGAACGAGGCCGAATCGACCTACGCGATGTTCCAGAAGGGCCCCAACGGGGAGACCGTGTTCCGTTATAGCGGTGAACACCGCCGTTCGTTCGCCACCTTCCGGTTCCCTTCGCCCGACCTGATTTTCGCCAATTCGTTCATCGGTGGACCGAATGCCAAGCTCGACATTTTCGTCCGGGTTCAGGCTGGTCACACGACGGATACCCCAACGGCTGTGAAAACCGGCGGCGGGTCATTTGTCTCCAGCCTCGGTGACAACGTTACCTATAACTTCTCCATGCCGTGCAATCCGGTCGGCGCTCCATTCACATTCACCTACACGAATGGGAACAGCGGTGCTTCCGGCGGTACGTTCACCATGAAGAGCCTGGCGGCCGTTACCTGCTCGAACACTCTGAATTCCACCGCGAAGCCTGGAGATTACGACACCGTCAGCTTCAGTGGTTTCGGTTCCTGGAGCAAGGACGCCGCCGATGCGTTGCCCCGCTTCTCCACGGTCAACGTTTCGCTCGCGACCGGTATTCCATATGTCGGCATTCTGGTTTACCAGAATCCGGACGCGCAGTCGAACGTGGTCCTCTCGGGCGCCAACAACCCGCCCGCAACCGTAACCCTGCCGTAAGGAGCCACCGATGCCAACCACGAAAACGATCAATCAAACGGAATTCATCGCTGGTGTCCAGCCGCCGACGATCTATGACGCACTGCTGGACGGTAAGAAGCACGGCCAGTTGATCGGCAGCAAGGCCACCGGCAAAGCCGAAGTGGGTACCGACTTTACAGCCTGGGATGGCTATATCGAAGGCACCAATCTGGAGCTGGAACCGGGCAAGAGGATCCTGCAGTCCTGGGAAACCTCGGAATGGCCGGAAGGAGCGGAACGCTCCCTGGTAGAGTGGACCTTCGAAGCGAAAGACGGCGGAACGCAGGTGACTCTGGTGCACTCAAAGGTACCAGCATCACAGGCCGACTCCTACAAAAAGGGCTGGGTGGATTTCTACTGGACACCCATGAAGACTTACTTCGCAAAGTAAGATAACGCAGCTAAGCAGAAAAGCCGCTCGGGAAACCGGGCGGCTTTTTCATTTGATGAGGGGCTTTGTCCCTTAAGATTGTGGAACATCCAGGGCATTCCGGTGGTATCCTGAATGCTCAGTACATCGCCTGAGGAGCCTACCGGATCGTGTCAGCAACCCCTGCAAAATACCCCCTCGATTTTACGGAACTGGATCGTTTTTTGGCCGACAAGACCGAAGAAGCCCTGGTCCGGGGAGCCGAACTGCAAACCTGGCGGGATGGTCCGAAGAAGGGCCTGCGCAGCTTCCCCCTGGATCTGGAGAAGAAGTTCAAGCTGGAGAATCGCGCCGAGGGGTACTTTGGCGAGACAAACATTGATGGCCGCGCCCGCTCTGTGATGGGCGCGAAGCAGTTCAACAAGTTCGGCCGGCTGGATCGTCCGAATGCGGCCGAGATGCTGAAGGACTTCGTCTACAAAGAATTCCTCCCGCGCGCTCACTGGACCTATTCCGATGGCAACCCTGGCGGCTTCACGGTGGAACAGTCGATCTACAAGACCACCAGCGGCGAGTATGGCAAGTTTCACGCCCCCCAGACTTCCGGCTGCATTGACTGGCGAGAACTCGGTACCGAACCTGGCGCGGGTCACTACAAGTGGGTCCTGCTCACACTTCAGATTCACGACTTCATCATGGAGATGGGGCCGATCCAGAAGCGACTGAAGGAAGCGGCCTGTGTTTCCCCGTCCACGCGCTTCATGAAGCTGATCGAGACGCCGGACGAAGACCGCGTGCTCTCCATCCAGATCGGGTATCCGTTCGTCGAGTTTGCCCCGGTCCCCAACGTTTTTGGTTTTGGCCCCGGCAAGTTTGGCATCGCACTGAAGTACTTCATCTTCAGCCTGCACAAAGATGGCGAAGTGACCACCGAAATGGACTTCATGGCGGCACCCCGCTGTGAGAAGGTCTTTGACTTCGGCAAATACATCCCCGATCCGCTTTACGGAACGGCGGATATGCTGGAAATGTTCACCCTCGGCATGGTGAGCGCCGCAGCGTTCCACGACAAAATGGACACCTCCATGCTGGTGACACATTGCCGTGTCCACCAGGCTCTGATGGACGGGCTGAGCGATGTCTGGGCCACCTGGCTGGCAGAATCGGCAGCCTGAGCGCGGAATGCGCTAAGTTGGTTTCTTGACACTTCGGGACGTCTTCGAAAGCGGTCTAAAGCTCGCGCAAACTTCGGCCGCCGTGATGCGGTTTGTGCCGGGCAGTAGTGCGCTTGCCGACTGGCAGGAACTCGACAACAAGATAGAAGCTTTCCGCCTGTTCCAGTATCCGGAACGGGAAATCGGAGACCCGTTGCGGGAAGGCGCAGTGCCGATGGCGCTGCGGTTGCCGGATTTTCGCGGGATCTGGGTGATGGAAGGTATCGCCTACGAGCGCGCTGTGCGGGCAAACAATGCGGCCACACCCGGGGCCAGCCAGGTACTGCCCGACCGAACCGGAGTTTCTACTCATGCCGGCATCGGCACGGCGCTCGCCGAAAAATTTCTGCAGGAACTGGACAAGAGCGCGGACCAGAAAGCTTTCCGCGCCGCCATAGAACGCTTCTTTACCGCGGCCTGCGAGCGGTCACGGCCAGGCTGGGAACCGGCGACGCTCGAACCCCTCGGACTGGTGGTGCGCGGTCTTTACCCGGAGTGGCTACGGCCGATTTCCGACGCCATGCCGACCCCGGAACTGCGATCACTTTACTGGCACGGTGCGGGACGCTCGGCCTATTTTGCCCCTTCGGGCTTTATTCCGCTGCCAGGCGCTCATGCCCGAATGCTTACTTCCGCCATGAGCGACGCGCCCGATGAAGATGCCCGTCTGAATATGCTGTCGGGTTTGATCTGGGCCGCCGTACTGGTGAACCTGCCCCGTCCGAAGGTCACCGCCTCGTTTGCGACCGCCTGTAAGCAGCTGAAGCTGGAAGATGCCTTCAAAAACGGCCTGACTTCAGCACTGATGGCCTGGCGTCATATGGCCCCCCTCGACACCACGCTGTTCCGTCCATATACCAGCGAGGTACCGCCGGAAGACTGCACCAGGGAGAACTGGAAAACCATGGTAATGGAACCTGCTGTCTGGGCATTAAACGAGATCTACCCCAAAATAGAGCGAGCAGGCCGGATCGGGCATCTGTTCCGATATAGGACGGCTGCTGAATTGCACGAACTAGGCAGCGTCTAAGGAATTTCGATGAGCGAAACACATTCGATTGAAGGCTTCGTCGCCGGCATGGTGAAGCAATTTACAGCCCGGCCAAATACCGTTGCGGGCGAAGTGGCCCGCCTGGGAGCGCTTCGTCGCCAGACGCTGGGAATGCTCACCTACGTGACTGAAGAGCAGGCTGCGTTTTCCCCGAAGCCCGGCTCCTGGTCCGTGCTGCAGGTACTGGACCACATCGTGCTGTTCGAAGCGCTGTACCGCGACGCCATTGCGAAGCTGATTGAGCTGGGCAAGCAGGGCCGCAAGACCGAAATCCGTTACAGTCTGGCCGATATCGACGTTTCCATGCCGATGGTGCCGAAAGCGGCCTGGTCCATGCTGGAAATCCCGCTGGATATGGCCAATAATTTCATCCCATCCATCGTGCGGCAGACGATGATCCGTTTCCCCGTAGTGGCAGCGACCAGCCCGAAGGTTGCCGATCCGCGGCCGGGCCTGACCCTCGCTGGCATCAAAGTCGAGCTGATGGAAGCCGCCCGGCAGACCGCTGACCTTCTGGCGTCACCCCTGCCGAAAGATGGTCAGGATATGCGGATCAGCCACCCGATTCTGGGCAATAACAACGTGGTCGACCTGCTGGGAATGACGGCGGCACATGAAGAACGCCACCAGCGCCAGATTCGCGACCTGCTGTTCCACCCCAGACTCCCCCGCCCTTAAGCGGAGGCGGACTGCGAACGCGGCTGGAAGGCGGGTGCGGGGACGGGGTTACCGTCCAGAACTTTGCCCCACAGGATGTGCTTCCGCTTCGACACCATATCGTCGATATTCTTCTGCACGATGTTCTGGATATAGCGCCCGAACTCTTTCATGAGCCGGGCGTTTTCCGCGTCTGCGGGCTTCAGGCCCTGCAGCGGCACCACGGGCAGCATCCGGACATGCCATTTTGACGGCATCGGGATGGGCGCGAGCGGGAACATAGGCGCAATCGGCAGGTAAGGCCAGCCGAGTTCTTTCACGACGAAGCTGGAGTCGATGCGCCCGAGGATCGGGAAAATCTCAGCATGGCCAATGACTGCGGAAGGCCAGATCGGCGCCTGATTCAGAACGGCCATTTCGGCATAGCCGCTCTTGGTGAAATCGCGGAGGCGGTGCGTCTGCTTATAGGGCGTGAAAGTGCCCCGGATACCTTCCGGGAAAATACCAACGAGAGCTTCCTGATCAAACAGGCGCTTCGCGTTCTCCTGGCTGGCCACGACTCCGCCCAGCTTGGTCAGGAAGTTCATCATGAACGGCGTGCGCAGCAGGGTGTGGGTGATGAGGAAGCGCGGAATCCTCCCGGTATTGCGGAACTGCAGCCAGAGGTGCATCACGGCGTCGAGAGGCATGAAGCCCCGGTGGTTGCTGACGAACAGCGCACGCCCCTGCGGCACGTGTTCCATGCCTTCGCATTCAATTCGCCAGTAGGCGCGGCGCAGGAACTCGAACCAGGTGCCCCAGGCTTTGATGTAATCGACGTCGAGACCCCAGTCGTCGTACTCGTCTTTGAGCAGACCAGGCTTAGCACCCCTCTTCGAGCTGAGGAACTCTTTAAGCGTCTCAATGGTGGAGTGCTGCGGGTTCCAGCCGAGTTCGGTCTGTGCACGGTCGCTGGAGACCGTCCAGTTGTACTGCAGTTCGCCAAGGGAGAGCTTGTCGGGGACGCCCAGTTGCGTCGTCCCAGCGGCCCGCAGGGCCTTCTGGAGGGGGATCACACCAGGGGCGGCGGCATTGAAGATCCCGGTCGCACTGGATTCAGCGGCGGCAGCGAGTGCGCTGGCGGCGTCTTCCAGGTGGGTGAGCTGCATGTTGGGGTTGCGCCCTGCAATGCGGACGGCGGTTCCGGCGGCGAGTTGGCTGGTGAACAGGTCACCCTCCCCCACGCTGGCAACGCTGGACAAGCGTACGGACGCGGAGTTCGGATGCGCAGCCGCCAGTTCTTCCATGCGAAGCCACTTGCTGGCCGCCGCCTCCGGGGGCAGAAGCGATAATCGCGATTCGGCCATGAAGCCCGGATTCTTGGGGTTGGCCCCGTACGCGTATGCGTGGCTCCGCAGTACCAGGCGCCGCAGGCCCGAGCTCTCAGCCAGGGCGGACAACTCGCCTTCATTGCCGGGGAAGTAGATGGCGCATTCGGCCCCCGACGTGACAACCTCATGGCCACGGCGCACCAGTTCGGCGCGGGTAGCTTCGGCTAAAGGACCGGCAAAGCCGGCGAGCTGGACTTTCATTTTGGAGTGTCCTCTGGTTTTGATTTCGCGACCCCGCGGAGAAAAGTAATACAGGTCTGGCCCAGAACGCGTTCGTCGTCCATGGTTTCCACGGAGCGGCCGCCGAATACTTCGTGAGTCAGCAGAATACCGGTGAGCGCGGCCAGGAAAATAGCGGCAGCAGCTTCCACATCGATGTCGTCGCGAAGTTCGCCCCGGTCCCGGCGTATCTGCAGGAACTCGGTGAAGAGCATGCGGCCCTGCATGATGAAGGTCCGGTAGTAGAGAGCACCGGCCTTTTCGTCGCGGAGACCTTCGGCGAGCAACTTACGCAGGAAGGGAATGCGGCGGCGGTACTGGTCGACAATGACACCCGCGAGCACGCGCAGTTCGTCTTCCAGCGTTTCACCTGGCATACGAAGATCGGGCGGCTGGGCGGCCCCTGCCATGAGTTCGAGTTCGCGTTCCAGAACCGCCTGGAGAATGTTGTCGCTGGAGTGGTAGTGGCGGACGATGTTGAAGGCCGCGACTCCGGAAGCGCGGCTCAGCGTATCCAGTGTGATGTCTTTCAGAGCATG
Organism: Bryobacterales bacterium; assembly: GCA_947467185.1. Lineage (GTDB taxonomy): Bacteria > Acidobacteriota > Terriglobia > Bryobacterales > Bryobacteraceae > BOG-234. The sequence continues at coordinate 12,008 of CANIHR010000029.1, read as the reverse complement.
CGTCTCGAACAGGCGCATCGCACCATCGAGGACTGCGCGTTGCTGTTCGGAATCCAGAGGTTTCATTTCGTACCTTTCCACTCACCGACGTTAACTAACCGAGGTTAACAGGCAAACTGTGCGCTGTCACTTGCCATTTTCGACCAGTATGATCGCTCGGGTGCACGGTGCCTTCAAGGTCTATAGCGAGACAGGCGGAGAAAGTCCGCCAGATGGGACAAGCACGGATGGATAACAAAAAAAGGGGCCCGAAGGCCCCTTTCTTCCCTGCTCACACGAGGTTACTTTGCGGCGTTCGCCATCTCCTCGTGCATCGCAGCCATTTCATTGGCTTCTTTGACGCCTTCAGAATAGGACTTCACCAGATTCCGGCAATGCTCGCCGAAGTTCGGAAACTTAGGCAGGGGGCGCATTACGGGGTTCTTGTCGTAGTCGGCCGCCATTTCCTCGTGCTCCTTCACACTCGCCTGAAGGGTGGAGGCCTCATAGCGGTAGTAGTTGGCCAGTTTTTGGTGGTCGGCCGGCGTTTTTGCATTGACGATCAGGCTGTGCAGACGAGCCTTGCTCAGCTTTCCCTGCGGCTCAACGGCCCAGGCGGTGGAACTGGTAACGCCCATGGCGACAGCAAGCAATAAAACTACGGTAACGATGCGTTTCATGATGTTTCCTCTTTGGATTGCAGACAGACAACAGCTTGTTGGGTGATGACAGAAGGGCCGAACAGAGCCGAAGGGGCCGAAGCTCAGCTAAAGGCAGAGGAAGAGGGGGCGATCAGATGAGGAGTGCGCAATTGCGCAGAAAAACCCTGCCGGAACTGCGCGGAAACTCAGGCTTGCCGGGTTCAAACAGGTCGCGAGATTCAGGAACAGGAATCGGGGAAACGGGTAATGCCACGGGCAAAGCAGCGGAGAAAGCGTCAATTCCAGCGCTGATCAGGACGGAAGCGAAGGCGCGGTCCGGTTCGCAGACGGCGTCGACACACCGGATGGCACGGATCTCCTGGCACTGCATCGGCATTGCGGGAGGCTGGTGGCAGGTGTCGCTCTGAGTCTGACCATTGTCAGGTTCACAGCAGTCCATAGGGCCGGACAAACCGACTCCAGGGAGCGCAACCAGCAAGAGTAAGGCAACAAATCGCATTTTCGTCTCGCAATGGGACTTGCACGTTGAGCGCCACGATACTTGCCTTCTCATTTTGAACGGCTTGCACCTTCCCCGTAATCAGATACATGCGCAAACTTACACATTTTTGGGCTGAATGACGCACAACCCATCGGATCCATTTAGAAAGTGAAGGAAACAGGCCTGCGCCGGTGGGTGCCGACGTGCGGGGTGTTCGGTATGAAACTCTCGCGGCGGCATTTTGTCACATCCACGCTGGCTGGCTCGGTATTGGCCCGGGGGCAGCGTCTCCGGGCTGAAAACGCGGGCAACCTTGTGGAATTTCACCTGGAGGCTGCCGAGAAGTGGTTGGCAGTCGGTGGCAGACAGGGGTTTCTGTACGCCTATAACGGCACAGTTCCCGGTCCGTTACTTGAAGTGAGTGCGGGCGATACCCTCCGTGTTCAATTCCGGAACAGTTTACCGGAGGAGACAAACCTCCATTTTCATGGCTTGCATGCACCGCCCTCAGGGAATGCGGACAACTCATTTCTGATGGTCGGGCCCGGCGAAACACGGGTCTACCAAATCGAAGTTCCGGCGAACCATCCATCCGGGACATTTTGGATTCATCCCCACATCCATGGCAAGACCGCGCGACAGGTCTCGCGAGGCCTGGCAATGCCTCTGGTGGTGCGTGGCGGCCTGGAACAAATCCCGGAAATCGGGATGGCACCCGAAGTATCGCTGGTCATTCAGGACTTCAATCTGGATGCGGCCGGGTACCCCGTTGAGCCTCAGGGGATGTCTGCGATGCAGGGTCGGCAGGGTGGCCTGGTGACGACGAATGGTGGCTTGAACCCCACTATCCCCATCGCGCCGGGAGGCCTCGTCCGGCTGCACTTACTGAATGCCTCCAGTTCGAAGTTCTACACGCTGGTACTGGAAGGACATCCGTTACTTCAAGTGGCTTCGAGCGGTGGTGCGCTGCCTACGCTTCGACAGTTGGACCGATTATCGCTGGCCCCTGGCGAAAGAGCGCAGGTATTGGTTTCCGGGGTACAACGGCCCGGCAGTTATCGCCTGACTGCCCTGGGGGGCAACATGGGAAGCCCGGCAGCAACCCTGACCTACACGGAAAGTGCGGTCGCTGCCACAGCCCTGCCGGAACAACTGGTTCCGGTACACACGCTCCCTCCGCCGGAAAGAGTCCGGAGTTTTGTCCTGGGCGAGAGCATGAGCCGGGGCATGGGTATGGGGCGAACCGCGGCAATGAGCGGAACACAGTTCACGATTAACGGTCTCGCTTTTGACCCGGCGCGGGTGGACACCACGGTGAAACTGGGGGATGTGGAGGACTGGGAGTTTATCAATCCCTCGATGATGGCTCACCCGATGCACATCCACACAAACCCATTCCAGTTGGTGGACGGGTCAGGGAATGCCGAGGCGGCGTGGCGAGACATCGCAGTAGCTCCGGCAGGTGGCAGAGTCCGGGTCCGTATGCAGTTTCTGGACTATCCAGGGAAGACGTTCTACCACTGTCACATTCTGGATCACGAAGACCTGGGCATGATGGGAATTCTGGAGATTGTTGAGTAGGCCGCCAGCGTGACTTTTGGCAGTCACAAAAAAACAAAAATATTTGCGACTTGTTTTCAATCACTTGCAGAGACCCTGGCGAGATCCTGCAAAACCCACCCGTAAAGTTAGGGCATAAGAGACGAGCGCCCCGGCGGGTATGGTGCCCTTTAGCCGGGTTGATTGCCGTCTCCTCCGTTGCGTCCGGTTTGGCGGCCGGACACACGGAGTTGGCCGGTACGAGGGTATTTGGGGCCCTCGTACCGGCCCCTTTTTATTTAATGCCGACCCTGGGGGATGCCGCGATTCGCCGCCCAGCGCAGATAACGAAGAAGTTCCGCCCGGTGCTGCCAGGTGAATGCCAGGAACTGCTGCTTCGTCAACGATTCCGCCTCAATCCCCGACCACGTCTCCACCCTCCACTTCAGATAGGGACTGTCCCAGAAATGCAGGCGGTAGCCTTTGGTGAGCCGCAGAGCTGTTTGCAGGAGCCGGAACACAGCTTAACGCTTCGCTCCGCGGTCCTTCGTGGCGTAGTAGCCCATGCGGGTCCGGGCGACGGGATTATTGCGACCCTTCACCACGACCTTGATCGTCCGGAAGGTGCCGTCCAGATTGTTGTTCGATGGCGTGTAGGCGATCGTGTACTGGCTGCGGATATCCCGCGCCACTTCCTTCGCGATCGCTTCCACTTCCGTCGCAGAGTTCGGATAGAAAACCTGCCCACCCGTGCTGGTCACCAGCAGATCGAGCGCACGCTTCGCAGCACGGGCTTCCTTACGTTCTTCCTGGCTGAGCAGGCCGATCGCGTAGATCAGCACATCGCTCTGCTGCGCGTCGCGGACCACGGCTTCCAGCGTCTCGGTGCTGGCGTTGTCATTGCCGTCCGTCACCACCAGGAGAACCTTCTTATCGCGCTTCGCCTTCTTGCGAAGCTCTTCCATCGACATCCGCAGGGCATCGCGCATCGCGGTGCCGCCTTTAGCGTTGATCTTGGTAAGCGCCTGTTCCAGAACAGTGATGTCACTGGTGAAATCCGGTGTATCGAGATACGCTTCGTCGTTGAAATTCACCACGAAGGCTTCATCCTGCGGGTTCGACGACTTGACCAGGGCCAGCGCCGCCGATTCCACAGCCTGCCGCTTGTCGCGCATACTGCCGCTGTTATCGATAATCAGGCCAATCGACACCGGGACATCTTCGCTCTTGAAGATTTTAATCGCCTGCGGAGTGCCATTTTCCAGAACCGTAAAGGCGGATTGCGGCAGATTCGTGACCAGGTGGCCGGATTTCTCCGTCACAGTGACGTTCAGCGGCACCAGGCGGGTGTCGGACGAGAAGACGGCATCCTGCTCGGCTTCCTTTGCCGGAGCCTTATCCTGAGCGGAAACAATGAAAGGGGCCGCCAGCAGAACCGCCGCGGTGGAAAGTGCAAAGAAGGTCGAATTACTGCGTCGGCGCATAGTAGCCGGTTCTCCAGAAGGCATGAAGCGCGGGAAGTCCCCTTGGCTGGATGATCTTCACCGCTACTTTGCGGTACTTGCCATCGCGAGCCTGATTCGTGGGGCTATAACCAAGGACGTACTGGTTCCGGAGTTCGATGCCGATTTTTGCGGCTACGTCGGGAAGTTCATTCAGATTTTCGACAATGAAGTGGCGTCCGCCGGTCGGTTCCGAAATATCGGTGAGAAGGCCGGGCCCGGAAAGCTCTTCGGGCGTTCGTCCGCGCGCGGAGTACGGCTCATAGATTCCTATGGCGTAGATCTGGACGTCGGCTTCTTTCACAAAATTCTTCAGTTCGGATTCGGTGTAGCGGCTACTGTTATCGCCGCCATCTGAGATGACTACGAGTGCCCTGCGCGGGTTGTGCGCTTTTTTCATTGTACGAAGGGCCAGGAGAACGCCATCCAGGAGCGCGGTCCGGCCTTTCGACTGGGTAAAGGTGAGGCGGGTGCGAATTTCGTCCAGGTTATGGGTCAGCGGCGTGACCAGCTGCGGACGGTCATTGAACTCAACAAGGAAACCTTCGTCCTCGGGATTGGCGGTCTTGAAGAACTCGGCCACCGACTGCCGGGATTTTTCCAGCTTCGGCCCCATGCTGCCGCTGGTATCGAAGACGATTCCGACGGTGAGCGGAGCATCCTCACTGCCGAAAGAGACGATCTTCTGCTTTACTTTGTCTTCCGAAACTTCGAAAACGTCCTGATCGAGGCCGGTGACGACCCGTCCGAGGGGGTCCGTGACGGTGACAGGGATCAAAACCGTGTTCACGTCGACCCGGATATTGGCTTTGGGCTGGGGAACGGCGGGTTCGCCGGCTTTGGTACGCGGGACAATACTCGCCTGGCTGCCGCTCTCCTGCGCGAGAGAAGTGGCGATACCAGCGATGGCGAGAGTTACGACGATGAGGCCCGCTTTTACGAGCCGTTTTTCCCTTTGGACACGGGAGGGCATTGCCAGCTTCCCTTTCTGGTCGGAGTCTAGCATATTCCGCTGTGCTAAGATCACGTGTGCCTCCCAGAATCCTGGCAGTCATACCCGCCCGCTACGACTCCACCCGGTTCCCCGGCAAAGCCCTTGCCTACCTCGATTCCCGAACCATGCTGGAGCACGTTTGGGAGCGGGTGTCAATGGCTCGCTATCCATCTTCTGTCGTCATCGCAACGGACGACTCCCGCATACAGGACGAAGCCCGGCGCTTTGGCGCACGAGTGATGATGACACGTTCTGACCACGTTTCCGGTACGGATCGCGTGGCCGAAGTCGCGTCTTTTGTTGAAGATGCCCAGTACGTCATCAACGTACAGGGGGATGAACCCCTGCTGGACCCCGACGCCATCGACGCCGCCATCCTCCCCCTGCTGGACGAACCGGCCATTCCGATGGGTACCCTCAAGAAAAAAATAGAGGACCCGGCGGAGATCCACGACCCCAACGTTGTGAAGGTCGTCACCGACCGTTTTGAGAACGCGATCTATTTTTCACGTTCTACAATTCCTTACGTTCGCGGTGAAGAATCACAGACTTACTACAAACACATCGGCCTCTACGTGTACCGGCGGGACTTCCTGCTGCGATACTCCAACATGGCGGTGGGGCCGCTCGAAAAGGCGGAACGCCTGGAACAGCTTCGGGCACTGGAAAATGGATTTAAGATCCGGGTTGTGGAAACAGAGTATGAATCGGTGGGCGTAGACACGCCCGAGGATTTGGAACGAGTGCAACGTTTTATTCAGGCGGGTCGTGCCGCCGTAATCTCAGGCGATATTGACTAAATGGCAAAACACATCTTCGTAACCGGCGGCGTGGTCTCATCCCTCGGCAAGGGGATTGCAGCCGCCTCTATTGGCTGTCTTTTGGAACACAGGGGCCTCAAAGTTACCCTGCAGAAGTTTGATCCGTATCTCAACGTGGATCCGGGGACGATGAGTCCGTATCAGCACGGCGAGGTCTTTGTGACCGACGACGGCGCGGAAACGGATCTCGATCTCGGGCACTACGAACGGTTTACCCACGCGCACCTGACCCGGGCCAACAACCTGACCAGTGGCCGCATCTACGAACAGATCATCCAGCGGGAACGCCGCGGCGATTACCTGGGCAAGACCGTGCAGGTGATTCCGCACGTCACCAACGAAATCAAGGCGGCCATTAAAAAACTGGCAGCCGACGTGGACGTGGTGATCTGCGAAATCGGCGGCACCGTCGGTGACATCGAATCTCTGCCGTTTCTGGAAGCGATTCGCCAGGTTCGGCATGAAGTGGGCCGCGAAAACTGCATTTTTGTGCACGTCACCCTGGTGCCGTGGATCGCCGCCGCCCAGGAACTGAAGACCAAGCCGACCCAACACAGCGTGAAGGAACTGCGCGCGCTGGGTATCCAGCCCGATATCCTCCTCTGCCGCGCCGAGCGCCTGATCCCGGCTGACATGAAGGACAAAATCGCGCTCTTCTGCGACGTTGCCCAGGACGCCGTCATCACGGCTCGGGACGTGAACTCGGTCTACGAAATCCCCCTGGTGTTCGCCGAAGAGAAGGTGGACGAGATCATCCTCCGCCACCTCCATCTGGACATGGAAGGCCCGCGGAATCTGGAAAACTGGGCCGCGATGCTGCACCGGATGCAGAATCCGGTCGATTCCGTCGATATCGCGCTGGTCGGCAAGTATGTGGAGTACGAGGATTCGTACAAGAGCCTGAAAGAGGCGCTCCTCCACGGCGGCATTGCGCACAACGTAAAGGTGAACATCCACTGGATTGAGGCCGAGAAGTACGAAACGGGCAATCTGGAGTCGGAACTGGAGAACTACGACGGCATTCTGGTGCCGGGTGGCTTTGGGACCCGTGGTGTGGAAGGCATGATCAACGCCATCCGCTACGCCCGGACCGAAAAGGTGCCGTACTTCGGTATTTGCCTCGGCATGCAGACGATGGTGATCGAGTACGCCCGGAATGTCTGTGGCCTGAAGGCGGCGAATTCCACCGAGTTTGACGCCGCCACCCCGGCGCGCGTGATCTACAAGTTGCGTGAACTGAAGGGCGTGGATGAACTGGGTGGCACGATGCGCCTGGGCGCCTGGCCCTGCTCTCTGAAACCCGGCAGCTTCGCCCACAAGGCGTATGGGTCGGACGAGATCAGCGAACGGCACCGCCATCGCTACGAGTTCAACCGCGAATTTGAAGATGTACTGGTCGCCAATGGCCTGAAGATCACCGGCGAGACGACCAACGGGACCTACGTGGAGATCTGCGAGATCGAAGATCACCCGTATTACCTCGGTTGCCAGTTCCACCCCGAGTTCAAATCGAAGCCGATGGAACCGCACCCCCTGTTTTCGTCGTTTGTGGCCGCGGCGCGGAAGTATCGCGCGCACCGTTTCGCGCAACAGATGGCGCCCCTGCTTCCCGAGCCTGAATTCACCGAATGAGCAGCATACGATTCGCGGATTTTGGCGGACCGGGTCTGGTTCTGATGGCCGGTCCGTGCGTGATCGAGAGCGAAGAGCACGTCCACAAGCTGGGCGCGGCGATTTCGAAGATCGCCGCGGCCGAAGGCTTCACCTACGTGTTCAAGGCATCGTTCGATAAGGCCAACCGGACGTCGGTGGGGAACTTCCGGGGTCCGGGGCTGCAGGAAGGTCTGCGGATTCTGGCCGACATGAAGTCCGAGGGGTATTCGGTGGTGACCGATATCCACGAGGCTTCGCAGGCAGCTCCGGTGGCCGAAGTGGTCGATATCCTCCAGATTCCGGCGTTTTTGTGCCGCCAAACCGACCTGCTGGTAGAAGCCGGGAAGACGGGGCGGATCGTGAATGTGAAGAAGGGCCAATTTGTGGCTCCCCACGATATTCGCCATGCCGCCGACAAAGTGGCCTCGACCGGGAATTCGCAGATTGTGCTGACGGAACGCGGTTCGTCTTTTGGGTACAACAACTTAGTGGTGGATATGCGGGGTCTGCGGATTATGGCGGAAACCGGATATCCCGTCGTTTTCGACGCGACCCACAGCGTGCAGATCCCATCGGGCGCGGGTGGGGTCTCCGGTGGTCAGCCAAAGTTCATTGAACCGCTGGCGTCGGCTGCCGTAGCCGTGGGCGTGAACGGGATTTTTGTGGAAGTGCACGACGACCCGGCAAATGCACTTTCGGACGGGGCGAACGCCCTGCATCTGGATCTCCTGCCCGGTTTCCTGCGTCGCCTGCGGTTGCTGAACGAGGCCCGACTGGCGGCGGAATCGTCATCAACGCCCGGCGCGGGCGGCGCGTCATAAACTTAGAGGTGCAAATTATGTCGATTGAATCTTCGCTCCAGTCCCGGCTCCGCAACCGTCGCCGGAAGTCCATCGGTGGCTTCTCCCTGATCGAACTTCTGATCGTTATCGCGATCATCCTGATCATTCTGGGCGTGGCGCTGCCGAAACTGACGAAGTCGCGGACGTTTGCGCAGGAGATGGCAGCGCAGAAGGCGATCTCGACCCTGCACACCGCACAGACGCAGTATTACTCGCAGTACGGAGCTTACGCGACGTCGCTGACCCAGCTTGGACCGCCCACCAACGGCGCTCCGGGGCCGAACGGCGCGGAACTGATCGACCGCGATTTGGCGAGCGGCGAAAAGGGCGGCTTCAAGTTCACCCTGACGCAGACTCCCACCGGCTATGGCGTATCTGCTGTGCCAACCCAGTTCGGGACGTCCGGAAACCACACGTATTTCTCTGACCAGAGCATGGCGACCCACCAGCACAGTGGCCCGGAACCGGCGACCGTGAATGATCCGCTGATGGGCGAGAGCCAGCAACAACAGCAGAACCAGGGCGGCAAGTAAGGCAGAGCATGACCGTTCGCCTGCGACAGCAGCTGTTATTCCTGTCACTGGCGATCTGTGTGAACGTGGCGGCCATGCTGGCCGTCCGGTATTTTCCATCTCCCAAAGTTCAACTCGGCGCAATTCTGGACATGACGCTGACCGTCACCGGCCTGTATTACTGGCTGGTGGTGCGCCCCGGATACCGGGGCAAAGCGAGCCTGGCGTTCATCCTGCTGATGGGCCTGGTGCGGGCTTCGTTTGCGTTTCCTGGCGTCTTACCCGGCCGAGAACTCGTCGCTGGCGTCGCGGAACTGGCGGTGCTTGGTGCCATCCTTCTGGCCTGGCGCAAAGGGCGGGCCCTCGCCGAAACCGATCCTGTCCTCCGTCTCGAGGCGATTTTGGGTTCGTTTTTTCCTTCCGCAACCGCAGCCCGCGCCCTAGCCGCCGAATTCGCCGTTCTCTACTATGTGTTCGCCTGGCGGGCAAAGCCTCACGTCCCGGCCGGATCGCAGGCCTTCACGCTCCACAAAAGAAGCGGGTTCGGGGATATCCTCCTGTTCGTTGGCCTCGCGTCCATGCTGGAGATTGGACCGGTTCACCTGGTCGTTGGACACTGGAGCCACATGGCGGCGTGGATTATGACCGGACTCAGCCTCTACGGAGCGCTGTGGGTCGTGGCCGTCGGACGGTCCCTCTCGCTGCAACCCACGTTGGTTTCTGACGACGGCATCCTGCTGCGGTTTGGCCTGCTGTTCCGCGTAGCGATCCCCTGGTCGGCCATTGAGACGGTTTCCACCGACGCACTGGAAGGCGCTAAGCTCATTCCGCGCCGCGCCGAAGCCAACATCTACCTGAAGCTGAAAGAACCCCTGCGCGCGGAACGAATTCTGGGCCTGGGCACGCAGGTTCAGACGCTGGGCATCTGCGCCGACGAACCCGAAGCCCTCCTGGCCGCGATTAAGCGCTGATCGGCGTCAAATCAATCCCAAACTGCTCCGCCAGATCGTAGGGCAGCCCGTGGACCACACCTTGCCCATTGGCGATACAAAGCTTTCGCTTCCGCACGTCCTCAACAAAGACCGGATTTGAGGCCTCGGCACGCCTGTTGGCGATCACCTGCAACCGGGCCACTTCCACGTCCGCGGGTTTCCCGGCCGGGATCTTCGCGTAGCCAGCGCGGATGAGCGCCTCGGTGGTGGGCGAAATCGAGCCGTTCTGCGTTGCGATATCGAACATCAGAGCCAACGCACGATTGGAATTCACCTCGAATCGTTTGCACATCTGGCGAGCGGTGGCCAGAGTCGAATCCACCGCCGCCGCCTGGATCGCCTGGAATTCCGGGGTACGCCCGAGTGCCAGGAACATGCCCTTCCACGGTTCCGCAATTTGAAAACGGGCATTCTGAATAGTGCGGGTCCACGCGAGCTGCTGCGGAATCGGGAGCTGCAACGTGGCTTGCAGGGTCGCCAGATTCTCGTGGAAGATATCCGCCGCCACATTCGGGTGGTTGGCGAAGAACTTCTTCAGCAGAGGCTGGAGGGAACCCTGCCCGAAATTCCACTGCAGCGCCCCGAAACTGATTCCCTGCTTGTCGAAATCGCCGGTCAGCCCACTGAAGCAGCCCGGCGGCGGGGCAGACGTTTCAAACGTACCCGTCAGCGCGAGGCACCGCTGCCCAATGGGCGCCTTCAGAAGCGGGTTGACCGGGCGAGGTTCGTTCGGAAACAGGGCCTTCCAGGTGTTGGGGCCGACGGAACCATCGACCTCGAGGCCATTGGTTGCCTGAAATTTCCGAACCGCCGCCTGAACGCCGCCACCGTAACTGCCGTCGATTGTGCCGGTGTACAGACCGAGGTCGGCGAGCCGCTGCTCCAGTTGTTTAACGGCGTCGCCGCTGCTGCCAAGCTTCAGTGTCATGGAATTATCGTCTCACTATTTCGCGGTACGGATTTGCTGGAGAGTTTTGAGCATCCGCTCCACAATCTCGGGGTGTTCGGCGGCGAGGTTTGTCGTTTCGGCGGGATCTTTCGACAGATCGTAAAGCTGCGCCACGGAGTCGTTGCCTAACTCGGTATTGGTGTTGCGGTCGAGTTTCTGGCCTTTGCCCGGCTCAATGACCTTCCAGTTCCCCTCCACCAGCGAGAGAACTCCGGCGTGCTCCACCAGGCTCGTCCTTGCGGTCTTCGATTTTCCCAACAGGGCCGGGAGGACGTTGACTCCGTCCTTGCCCGCCGTAACCGGAACCGCCTGCCCTGCCAGCGCGGCGAACGTGGCGAGGAAATCGACCTGGCTGATCAGCGCGTCCGAACGGGTGTCCTTGCGAATCTGCGCGGGCCAGCGGGCGAGAAGGGGAACCCTCGTCCCGCCATCGAAATTGCTGTACTTCCCACCACGGAGACGGCCCGCAGGGCGATGTGATCCCAGTTTTTCCACCGCGTCGTCCTTGTACCCGTCATCCACCACGGGACCGTTGTCGCTGGAGAACATCACCAGCGTGTTCTTAGTCAGGCCGAGCTTATCGAGCTTATCCAGAATCCGGCCCACCGACCAGTCGAGTTCCGCAATCGCGTCGCCACGCGGCCCCATGCTGGTGGCGCCTTTGAACCGCGCATTCGGCAGACGCGGCACATGAATGTCATGCGTCGCGAAGTAGAGGAAAAATGGGTTCGATTTTTCCCGCTCCAGAAACGCCTCGGCCTTGCCGGTGAGCGTATCGGCCATGTCCTCATCCACCCAGAGCGCTTTCTTTCCGCCCTTCATGTAGCCGATCCGGCTGACCCCGTTCACAATGGCCTGATCATGGCCGTGGCTGGGGTGCATTTTCAGCAGTTCGGGATTCGCCTTCCCCGTCGGTTCGCCCGGGAAGGGTGCCTTGTAACTGACCTCGATGGGATCAGCCGGATCGAGGTTCGCCACCCGCCCGTTTTCCACGTACACGCACGGGACACGGTCACCCGTGGCCGGCACGATGAACGAATATTCGAAGCCAAGTTCGCGCGGCCCGGGCGTGATCTCCTGAT
>CANIHR010000028.1 GCA_947467185.1 Bryobacterales bacterium | reverse complement strand
GTCTCCACGCGATGTTGGCGTTGTCCGGCGAAACGGTGAACCACAAGAAAGTGTGGCGTGTTTATCGGGAAGAAGGCCTGGCCGTGAAACGGCGCAGACGCAAGCGCCTGGTTCGTGTGGGGCGACCGCTGGAGCCAGTGACCCGAGCTGATGAGGAGTGGGGTTTGGACTTTGTGTCGGATACAACACTCAGTGGCCGGCGACTTCGGTTTCTGACTGTGGTCGATGCCTGGAGCAGGGAATGCGTATCGCTGGAAGTTGATACCAGTTTCCCGGGGCCGCGTGTGACGAGGGTACTGGATAAGGCGATCTCTGAGCGCGGGAGACCACTTCGCCTCCGCTGCGATAACGGGCCGGAGTTCACCAGTCGGCACTTTCTGGAAGAAGGTCGAACTGGTGCATATACAGCCCGGCAAACCAATGCAGAACGGCCGAACCGAGAGCTTCAACGGGCGCCTGCGGGATGAGTTTCTGAACACAATGAGCTTTCGGAACCTGTTCGAAGCCCGCCGAGAGGCAGCCGACTGGCGGCGCGACTACAACGAATTACGACCGCATTCGGGGCTGGGATACCAGGCCCCGTTGGCTTTTGCGAAAGGCTGGAACAGCGTCACTTTGACGTGCCCCCCAAGAACCGCATGAACCTAAATCCGATTTCATTGACGTTCCAAGACAAATCGGCACGCCGGTTCCCCGGGAATACAGACTCGGCGAGGACTTCGGCGTCCACGCGAAGACTGACCCGTTACTTCACTGGGCGATAGAAGCGACTGTATTCCACCTCCGACGCTGCGGGAAAGACCTCCGGGGCGTCAGAGCAGTCGATCTTCGAATCGGGGAGGGCGGCGAGGCGGCGGAGTCCGGCGCGACTGGCTTCAGACAGCGGAGTCTTAAATATCTCGGTCGCGGTGATTCGCTTTTCGTGCGGAGATGAATCGGATTTCTTCTTCGCCATATTCGTCTCTGAGGGCGTGCCCCCCGTAAGTGTAACGACATAGTTTTTCGGTTTATGGGCTCCCGGGCATACGCGACCGGGCGGCCACGCCGCCGCTGCGGTAGATTAAGCAGATGGCACGACTGGTACCGCGAGAGCCGCACGACAAATTGACGATTGTCAGCATGGCTGTGATTGCTTCGGCGATTGCGACGCTTTTGCATGAGGGCGTGGGGCATGGGTTGGTTGCGTTCCTTCGGGGAGCGGTGCCGATGGAGTTGACGAGCAATCATCTGTCGTCTCTTCGCGAGGACAAGTGGGTGGAGGCCGGGGGCACGCTGGTGAATCTGGCGGCCGGGCTGGTGGCTCTGGTCGCTTCTCTGCGCTCGGGCGGACATACGAATGGGCGATATTTTCTTTGGCTGCTGGCGGCATTGAATCTGCTGCCGGGGGCGGGGTATTTTCTGTTCTCCGGGATCCTGGGTGTCGGGGACTGGAATGCGGTGATCAGCGGTCTGCCGAATCAGGCTTTACTGCGGGTCGGGATGACTTTGCTGGGTGCGGTGCTGTATTTTGCAGCCGTGAAGGTTTTGATTCTGGCAGTGTGGCCGTACTGCAAGACCCGGGGCGAGTACAACACTGTCGGACGGCTGCCTTACTATGCGGCGTGTTTGTTTAGCTGCGCGGCGGGGATGCTGGATCCGATGGGTTGGAAGCTGATGGTGATATCGACGATCCCGGCGGCGTTTGGCGGGAGCTCGGGGCTGATGTGGGCGGATAGCCTGCGCGCGCCGGTGGTGACGCTGGAGGAGGCGCTATCGGTGGCTCGGGCTCCGGTCTGGTGGGTGGTGGCGGCGATTGTCGGCGGAGCGTATATCGCGATTTTGGGACCGGGTGTGAAGCTCACGTATTAGTTGTTGCCCGAACTGGCCGCTTTGACCACAAGCGCGGGCGCAAGGGCGCACTGAGGTGGGGATAAGCAGGACCGCAGTGCACAACCGGCCGCGCGGTTCGGTACGGCTATGGTGGACGGGGTGGAGCGCTGGGTGTTTACGCGTGAGTCAAACCGGATCCGCGGGTTGGACGTTTAGGGTCTTGGTTCGTGGAAGAGGGCGATTGCTTCGGCTGTCCTCAGGGCGTGGTTGTAGACTCGCAGGCGCTGCACGACGGGGCCGGACTGCAGGGCGGACAGATCGCTAACGCCTCTGAGATTCGGGCTGAAACGGCCCCAGCCGAACTGGCGATTTTCGCCTCCGTCGTTGAAGCGTCCGTTGGTCACGAACGTGATGATCTTCGGGCCTCCGTCCACCGTGGCGACGATGTGCTGCGGCTTGCCTGCTTCAACGGAACCGGGGTCGGAGGCCCAGCGGCTTTCCGTGCGTCCGTCGTTGAGCGTGAGTTCGACGGCACCTCCGGCGAGGGTCCGCAGGGAGATGCCGGAGCCTTCCAGGAGAGTGCGACCGGGGGCGAGGTCGGGGAGCGACACCCAGAGGTCGAGGGAGAAGCCGGCGCGGAGGTCGGCCTTGCCGTGGTCGGCGTTGGTGGAGCGGCGGTAGAAGGTGACGGGCGCTCCTTTCTCCGGGACAGGCGCGGCAGCGTTGCCCCACAACCCTTCGAGGAGTTTCGCGTCGATTTCGTGGACTCGGGCGATGTCCTTCTGGGTCTCGGTGAGGTAGTAGTGGCCGGCTTCTTCGATGAGGTCGGGGTAGCTCATGCGGATGACGGGATCATCGTCGTAGAGCGCGATTTCGGGTTGTGACCAGAGAATGATTTTGCCGGTGGGGCCGTCGGCTTCGACGCCGCCGGAGAGCCAGACGGGGTTGCGGTCTTCATAGGCGTTGCTGCGCTGGCGGGGGTGCTCGCGGATGAAGCGTCCACCGTGGTTGTGGAACCAGTAGAGGTAACGCCCGTTCTCTGCACGCCAGGCGAAGTTGGCAGCGCGCGGGTGCTTCATCAGGCGGCCATCAGCGTAGCGCATGTACTGCGAGGGTTCCCAGGTACGGCCGCCGTTGCGGCTGTAGGAATGTGCGGCGTAGCCGTCGATGGTGCGGAAGACGCAGAAGATGCTGCCATCGCTCATAACGGAGAAGGACTGCTCTTCGGCGATGGTGCCACCGCCCTTGGGAGCGCGAATGCCGACGTCACCATCGGGGAGAGTTTGCCAGACGATTTTCGCGGGATCGGGTTCGGTGAGGATGTTGGCGGAGCGGAGGAGCACGCCTTCGGACGAAGTGAAGAAGCCATCGCCGAAGCCGCCGACCTTGTGGAGCGGGACGTAGCCGGCGCCTTTGTACGCGAAGGCTTTACCGACGTTCCAGAAGAATTTGATTTTGCCGCCGTAGGGATTGTGACGGTCAATTTCGAAGTCGCGCTGCGGGATGTCGTAGCGGTTGCGGGACCATGTGCGGCCGTTGTCGTCGGTGTATTTGAAGACGAAGTGGCCGAGGCTGTCGACGCGGCGGACGAAGCCGTCGGGGTAAGTGGGTTTGTCGCCGATGACCTGGCGGAGGTTGTCGGTGTTGTGGTTGTAGAAGGCGTAGATGCGGCCGGTGGGGACTTTGAGGAGGACTGCGTAGGAAGCCTCGGGGCCGTCACTGGGTTCGATGGAGACGGGAGGTTCCCAGGTGCGTCCACGGTCGGTGCTGCGGAGGCTGACGACGTGCTGGCCGCCAGCGCCCTCGGCTCCGGGGCCGGTGGTCATGACGCAGAGCCAGGCGCTGTCGTTGGTTTTGACAATGTAGGGCTGATCGGCGTAGAACTCGTCGGGAATAGTGAGACCGGTGACGATGTTGCGGGGGTCCGGGGCCTGCGCGAGAACAGGCGCGGAGAGAAGTGCGGCGAGGGCGAGGAACCGTAGGTGGCGCATCGGACCGTTAGTGTAACAAGTTCAGTGCGTGATTTCGCCCAGTCCGGGCATTTTGGGGGCGTTTGGGGTGGTGACTGACGTGCAGTGATCCGCAGAGTATGGTTCTGCGTCCTGCGTTAACGATTGCTTTGGTGGCTGCGGCCGCGCTGGTGGTGACGGGGTGTGGCGGGGATAAGACCGCTGCGGCTCCGGCGAAGGAGGCGGCTCCGGTTGCGGTGGCCACGTTCCATGTGGACCCCGGGACGGCGGGGACGCTGCGCGGCAAGGTGACGTACAAAGGCCCGAGGCCCAGTGTGAAGGCGATCTCGATGGAGTCGGAAGCCGACTGCCAGAAGGCGAATGGCGGGAAGGCGGTTTCCGAGGCCGACGTTGTGCTGGGCAAGGACGGCGGCGTCGCGAATGTGTTCGTTTATGTCAAGACTGGTTTGGAAGGGAAGAAGTTTGAGGTCCCGACGGAGCCCGTGGTGCTGGACCAGAAGGGGTGTCTGTTTGTGCCACGGATTGTGGCGGTGCAGGCGGGGCAGCCCCTGGCGGTACGGAATAGTGACCCTGTGCAGCACAACGTGCATCCGTCTCCGAAGAACAACCGGGAGTGGAATGAGGGCATGTCGCCCGGGTCGGCAGACATTGTGCATAAGTTCGCGCGGCAGGAAATGATGATCAAAGTGAAATGCAATGTGCATCCGTGGATGCGGTCGTGGCTGGCCGTGATGGAGCATCCGTACTTTGCGATTACCGGGCTGGACGGGACGTTTGAGTTGAAGAATGTTCCGCCGGGGGATTACACGGTGGCGGTCTGGCAGGAGAAGCTTGGCGAACTGACGCAACCAGCGCAACTGGCGGCCTCGGGGAATCAGCAGATGGACTTTGTGTTTCAGGCGGGGCAATAGCGATGAGAGTGCTGAGCGTAGTGTTACTGGCCGCGGGGCTGGCGGGGTGCGGGGCGCGGGAGATGCTGCAGCCGGAGCCTCCATACCGGGTGTTCGTGACGAACGAGGGGTCGGGGGATTTGACGATTATCAATCCCGTGACGCTAAAGGTAATGGGAACGGTGCCGCTGGGGAAGAGGCCTCGCGGGATTCATGTGGGGCCTACGGGCAAGATGCTGTTTATCGCGCTGAGCGGGCATCCATATTCGCCGCCGGGGGTGGATGAATCGACGCTGCCGCCGCCGGATAAAAGCGCGGACGGGGTGGGGTTCTACGACCTGGTGCAAAACAAGGTGACGCGGGTGATTCCGGGCGGATCGAATCCGGAACAACTGGCGGTAAACAAAGAGGGGACCCTGGTTTACATCGCAAATCAGGAGAGCGAGGGGATTAATTTGATTGATGTGGTGTCGGGCAAGACCACGGGCACGGTGCAGACCGGTGAGGAGCCGGAGGGAATTGCGGGGACGCCGGACGGGAAGTTCGTCTACGTCACGTCGGAAGACGAGGGCACGGTAACACAGGTTTCTACGGCGACGGGCAAGGTGACGAAGCAGGTGAAGGCGTGCAACCATCCGCGGACGGTGCTGGCCACGCCCGACAGCGCGCACATTGCGATTGCGTGCGAGAGCGACGGCAACGTGATGCTGCTGGACGCGGTGACGCTGGAGGCGTTGGAGACGATCAAGCTGGGCAAGCAGTACAAGCCGATGGGTATGGCAGTGACGAAAGACGGGTCGACGCTCTATGTGACGACAGGGCGGGCGAAGACGCTGTTCGCGCTGGATCTGAAGACGAACGCGATTCGGGATACGTGGCCGCTGACGGGGACCAGGTCGTGGGGCATAGCGCTGTCGCCGGATGAGAAGCTGCTGTTTACCGCGAACGGGCCGTCGCATAACGTGACGGTGGTGGACACGGAGACGGGCAAGGTGGTGGCGGATATCAAGGCTGGCACGCTGCCGTGGGGTGTGGCGGTCGCGGCGCGGTGATGTGCTGACACGAGAGCTGAAATCGCGGGGTCGCACGGATCTGCGGCGGAAACCGCCGAAGTATGTCGCGGTGGTGAACGAGGGGTGTTCTGGCTGTGCGGGGAGTCCGGTGTGTATTGACTGTTGTCCGGTTGAGGCCTGTATTTACTGGGTTCCGGACGAGGATGGCGGGCCGTCGGGGCGGGTGGAGATTGATGCGGCTACGTGCATCGGGTGTGCGAAGTGCGCGAGTAAGGGACCGGACGGGATTCTGCTGGATGGTTGTCCGTGGCGGGCGATCGATATGGTTATGATGCCGGCGCTCGTATCGACATGAGGATCGTCGAGGGTATGGGCTGGCCGCCTGCCTGACCACAGGCGCAGGCGCAGCGGATGACTTCTCCCCGGATAAGGCCGACCGTGGTTCTGCGCCCCTGGCCACGCGGTTCGGTACGGCTGTAGCAGAAACAAGTGGCCTGAGCTGGGGTTATGGTTTCGTTGCCGGCAGAAGCGCAGTAAGGCGGCGCTGTTCGGCGGCGTCCAGGTGGAACATGTAGCGGACGAGCAGGTCTGCGTGGTCCCCGCTATAGGTGCGGAAGGCTGCGGGGGTTTCTCCGGCGAAGACCCAGCCGTTGTTGTCGTTGCGGAAGAGTCCGGCGGGCATGGCGGTGCCGGGGCTGAGGTTCTGGGGTTCGGTGATCCAGCGGAGAGTCCAGCCGGGCTGCAGGCGTTCGGGCGCGGTGAGGAAGTTGGGCGCGGTGGCACTTTTGTCATGACGCGGGTCGCCGGTCAGGTGGCACTTGAGACAGGGGGCGGCGCGGGAGGAGAAGAGGGCCCGGGCGAGTTCGCGTTCGTTGTCGTCGAGCGGGGCGAGGGCGGGCGGCGACCAGGTGGAGGGCTGTTTCGCGAGCGCTCCAAAGAAACGGACGAGGGTGCGGAGTTCGTTGGGCGAGAAGCCGAAGCGGGGCATGCGGACCGCGAGGTAGGGGCGAACTCCGGTCTTCGGATCGTCGAGGAATTTGAGGAGCCAGTCGGGGCGGACGCGGGCACCTTCTTCGAGGAGGGCGGGCGGGAGCTGTTCTTTGCCGTCGGCGTCCTGATAGCGGGGGAGTGCGGCGAGGGATGATTTCTGGCCGGGGCGCATTTCGTGGCAGCCCATGCAGTTGTATTTTTTGATGAGCCACCAGCCGTCCTGAATGTCTTTGGCTTCGCCTTCGGGAATGTAGCGGTACTGCTTCGGAATGAACCGAAACGCGGGCTCGGTGGGGACATCGACGCTGCCGAGCAGGAAGGTGGTGAGAGCGTTGACTTCGGTGGGCGTGAGGGCGATGTCGGGCATCCGCAGGTCTTTTGTGAATGCGCCCGGCTGGCGGAGTTTGTGTTCGAAGAAGCCTTTGGCGTTGTACCAGTGCTGGTCGCGGGCAGTCTTCTGGAGGGTGCCGAAGTCGAGTTGTTCGAGGGGCTTGCTGCCTTCGCGGGTGAGTTCGGTGCCGACTCGCGGGGTATTTTCGAAGCCGGCGATCTCGTGGCATCCGGCACAGCCGTAGCGGGAGAAGAGTTTGCGGCCTTCCTCGGCCAGGCGTGGGTCTGTGAGATCCACTGCCGGAGCGGGTTTCGAGTTGGCTGTGAGGTACGTGGCGATGTCTCGGGCTTCAGTTTCGGTGAGCCGGAGGTTGGGCATCGCGGTTCGGGGAGCGATGGCGCGGGGATCGAGGAGCCAGCGGGTGGTCCAGGCGAGGGTGGTCTTCTGGCCGAGGTTCGTGAGGTCTGCTGCGTGGCAGGCGGGGCAGCCTCGGGATTCGTAGAGTTCCCTGCCCTGCGTGGGGTCACCGGGCGCCACTGGCGGGGGTTGTGAGGCCGCGGGGGCAGATTGCCAGAGGAACGCGGCGACGGCTCGGATTTCAGCGTCGTTGAGGCGGAACTTCGGCATGCGCGTGCCGGGGCGGAAGGCCTGCGGGTCTTTGAGCCAGACGGGGAGCCAGGTGTTGATGAGCTTGCCTCGTACGTTCTTCAGACTGGGGCCAATTTCGCGGGCGTCGGCTTCGAGGTCTTTAGCGCGTTGATTGAGGTCGGCGATGTGGCCGGCGCGGGCACTCATGCCGACGCGGAGGTTTTCGACAGTGGTGTAGTGGCGGCGGGCTTCGTCGTTGGTGGTGGCGGCGTCACCCTCGCGAATTTCGCGTTCGATTTGTTGTGTGTCGGTGGCTTGTTGCGCGAGGAGGCGTTTGACTTCGAGGCGCGTGGTCGCGAGGGCATCGGTATCGCGGTCGTACTGTTCGTGGCGATGGCAGCCGAGGCAGCCTTTTTGCTGGAAGAGGTCTCGGCCGAGATTGAGGGTAGTCGCGTGGTCGAGGACGCGGTCGCGTTCGTGGCACTGGACACAGCCGGCTTCTGTGTTCATCTTGCTGTAGAGGGGCCAGGCCCAGTTGCGGTTTTGGCCGTGGGCTTTCGCGGCGGAAGTGAGGGCGATGCCGTTGCCGTTGTGGCATAGAGAACAGCCAAAGCGGGCGGGGTCGTGGACCTTCAGGAGTTGGGGGTTGGGGTGGTCTTTGGTGTGGCAGGTGGTGCAGCGATCAACGATTTGGGCTTCGGCGACGTAGATCTGGCGGATTTGCGCGGGGCGACCGAAGATGTCGTCACCGACGGCCCAGAGGAGGGCGGCGAGCATCAGCAGCGTGCAGACCAGGAGAGGCTTGCGGAGCGATTTGCTGGTGACGGGATCCGGGCTCATAGGTTGAGGCTCATAAGTTAAACCAGGGAGTCACCCAGACGTACTTGATGCGGAACGCGAGACGCAGGAAGATTTTCAGGGGCACGCCGATGAGGAGCGTGATCGCGAAGAACTGGAAGGTCAGATATTGCAGGCGGCTGGTGCGGGCGTAGATGCGGCGGTCGAGTTCGGTGCGAGTGACGAATTTGTGGATCAGCCAGCCGGCGAGGAGATAGAAGGCGATGACCGGGACGGGGCCGAGGGCCGCCGGCAGATCGCGGGTTTTCTCGAAGACCTGGCGGGTGTGGTCCCAGGTTTCGCCGGGCCAGAACCACATCCACCCGGGGCCTCGAATGAAGGTACCGACGACGATGGCGGCCAGCCAGATGGCGAAGCCCGCGCCGAAGGAGACGAGGACAACTTTGCGCTGCCGGAGGGTGTAGTAGCCGGTGCCGAGGGGGCTGGCGTCGAGGTAAGGGAACAGCATCAGCCCGATGACGATGAGGAGGGGGAGCACGACTCCGGCGAACCAGGGATCGAAGTAGACGAGTAACTCCTGCAGGCCGACGAAATACCAGGGGGCCTTCGCGGGATTCATCGTCTGGTTGGGGTTCGCGGGTTCTTCGAGAGGCGCGTTGAGGGCGAGCGACCACACGAGGAGCAGGACGGTCACGATGATGGCGGCAAGGAACTCGACTTTGAGGAGGTGTGGCCAGACTAGAACTTCGGGTTCCCACGCGTCATCATGCGGATGGGTTTTGCGGTGGTGTGTTTTCGCGAGGGCGGGGTCAGCTTCGAGCTGAACGGCGAGACGATCCATCGCGCGGGCCTGACGGAGACCGTACCAGAGGAAGAAGGCCACGCCACCGAGCAGGCCGAGGATCGGCACGTTATCGGGGGCGGAGAGGATCTCACGGATCTGGCCGAAGTCCATTGTTAATCCTTCATCTCGCTGTCGAGGAGGAGAGGGGCCGGCCCGGAGATGCCGCCGTCTTTGCGGACGCGCCAGAAGTGGACACCGAGGAGCAGGAGCAGGATGACGGGGATGCCGATGCAGTGCCAGACGTATGCGCGGAGGAGGGCGTTTGAATCCACGACGGAGCCACCGAGGAGACCGAAGCGGACGTCGTTGAATGGTGTCATGCCGAGTTGGGGGCCGAAGGGACCTTCGTGGCCGACGAGGGGCGTGGCACGGGCCATGTTGGTGCCAACCGTGACGGCCCAGAAGCCGAGTTGATCGTCGGGCAGAAGGTAGCCGGTGAAGGAGAGCAGGAGCGTGAGAACGAGCAGGCCCACGCCTACGACCCAGTTGAATTCGCGAGGCTTTTTGTACGCGCCGGTGAGGACGACGCGCAGCATGTGGAGCCAGACGGTGATGACCATGAGGTGCGCACCCCAGCGGTGCATATTGCGCAAGAGGCGGCCGAAGGGGACGTCGTGTTCGAGGTACAGGATGTCGCGATAGGCCTGGAACTTTGTGGGGTGATAGTAGAACATCAGCAGCGCGCCGGTGAAGAGCAGCACGAGGAAGAGATACGCGGAGATGCCTCCCATGCCCCAGGTGTAGCTGTAACGGACGGCGTCGCGGTTTACGCGGGTGGGGTGGAGGTGGAGGAAGACATTCGAGAGGACCGCGAGGGAGCGGGTTCGGGTATCGGTCCGGTCATGCTTCACGCGGAAGACGGACTTCCACAGCTGTGTCTTCTTCATGGCTATAACGCGATAAAGGCGTCCTTCGCTTCAGCCGGGCGGAGGCGGCTGGTGTCGACGACGACCTGACCTTCGGCGTCGAGTTCGAGATGGACGCGGTCCATGGGGCGCGGCGCGGGGCCCTCGTAGTTGCGGCCCTGATTATCGAAGCCGCTGCCGTGGCAAGGGCACTTGAATTTGTTCTCGGCCTCCAGCCAGTTGGGCGTGCAGCCGAGGTGGGTGCACTTCGCGTGGATGGCGAAGAGTTTGTTCTGGTCGCGCACGACCCAGATGCGGTGGGACTGCTTGAAGCGCTCATCGACGCCGGGCACGAAGTCACCCGGAGGCCCGATACGAAAACGGGTCTCCGGTTCAAAGAGAACGCGCGGATAGAAGAAGCGCGCGGTCATAATGGCGCCTGCTCCGAGGAACGCTGTGAGCGCACCCCAGACGGTCCGTCTACTCGTAGAGGAGTTCGGCATAGCGGCCCTGTTCGACCAGCTCCGCGCGAAGCTTATGCCACTCGGCTTCGGAGCCGGCGGCCTGGGACATCGCCGTGTTGAACTTCTCGGCAACGTCAGTCAGACCGGCGATGTAGACGTAGGTCTTCGGGTCCTGCACCATATCCCAGATCTCGTTTTGGTTGTCGGAGAAGACACGCTCCATGTCGGGCTGGGGCTGGGTGGCCGGTCGGGGGCTGAGGCCTTCGAAGGCTTTGAAGGTGCTCTCTGCGTAGTAGAGAGTGAAGTCCTTGTTGACGTCGTTCATGTAGAGCATTTCGAGGCCGGTGCGCGCACCGTAGAAGAGCCGGACGTCGCCCTTCCAGCCGCCGCGTTCGTTGTAGATGTGCTGGATGAAGGCTCGGAACGGTGCGATGCCGGTGCCGACGCCAATCATGAGGAGATTGCTGGTGTCATCGGCCGGGACGGTGAAACGGGCACCGTAGGGTCCGGCGATCTGGATGGGGTCGCCTGGTTCAGCGTCGCAGAGGAAGTTGGAGGCTACGCCGGGATACCGTTCGCCGGTGACATCGTCGAGGTAGAAGCAGCGGCGGACGCAAAGCGAGAAGGTGCCGAGGTGGCCCTTTTCACCGTTGCGGGGGCTGGCGATCGAGTAGAGGCGCAGGTGGCGCGGGCTGCCGAATTCGGCGGGGCCGTGCAGCACGACGGCGATGCTCTGGCCTTCGAGATAGTCGAGGCGTTCGCCCGAGACTTCGAAGACGATGTGACGGACTTCCGCATCCCCTTTGGGCGTGATGCGGGTGTTCGAAACCACCGTGGCCACCTGCCAGTTGCTGAGATCAAATTCCTTCAGATTCATGACTTTGCTCCATCCCCGGGGTTCAGCCCGGCATGTTTCATGCGATTCCGGCAGGTCTGGCCGCGTTCACATCCCCCGCAGCTGTGCGCCATGTAGTCGAGTACATCGTGGTCGGCCGGACAGCCGGACCGTTTACGAATAAAAGCCTGTATTCCCATCCAGCCGCCCAGTACCAGAAAGAAGGCTGCTGAGACGGTGGCGAACTGAGTGAGAGCTTCGAGCATCATGACGCGTTCCCCATACCCGCGAAGCCCATGAAGGCCATGGAGAGGATAGCGGCGAGGATCAGGGTGAGGGCCGTCCCTTTCGCGAGCGATACGACGTCAGAAAGTTCGATGCGTTCCCGGACGAGAGATAAGAGAACCAGCGCGGCGCAGTAGCCACCGCTGGCTGCGATCGAAAACACCGTGCTCTGCACCAGGGTGTAACCGCGCGAAGTCTGGAACAGCGGCACAGCGAGGACGGCGCAGTTGGTGGTGATGAGCGGCAGGTAAATACCGAGTTCGCGGAACAGGGCCGGACTGTTCTTCTTGATGAACATTTCCGTCAGCTGCACGGTGGCCGCGATGATGATGATGAAGATGATGATCCGCAGATACTCGGCGTGATACTTCACGAGCAGGATGTTGGTGAACCACGACAGCACGGAGCTGACGGTGATGACGAACATGACCGAGACGCCCATGCGCCAGGCGGTGGAGAACTTACCCGAGAGGCCGAGGAACGAGCACATTCCGAGGAAGGTGCAGAGGACGAAGTTATTGATCAGAAACGAGTCGAGGAAGATGTGGGTTAACGATTCGTTCATTGTGTTGCCTCCGCGGCTGCGAGTTTCGCGGCACGCTCTTTGCGCCAGGCGAAGAACAGCAGCCACATCGCGAGCGAAATGAAGCCACCCGGAGGCAGCAGGAACAGGACCCAGGGTTCAAAGTGCGAGCCGAGGACAGGGTAGCCGAGGAAAGTACCGGCTCCGAGAACTTCGCGCACCATGCCGAGGCAGGTGAGGGCGAGGGCGAAACCGAGGCCCATGCCGAGGCCATCGAGCATGGACTTGATGACAGGCTGTTTGCCTGCGTAGGCTTCGGCGCGTTCGAGC
This sequence comes from Bryobacterales bacterium, assembly GCA_947467185.1. Classification (GTDB taxonomy): domain Bacteria; phylum Acidobacteriota; class Terriglobia; order Bryobacterales; family Bryobacteraceae; genus BOG-234. The sequence continues at coordinate 17,920 of CANIHR010000028.1, read as the reverse complement.
GTGAGGCAGTTGGAAACGATGAGCGGGATATACGCGCCCAGGGCCTGATAGACCGGGATGCTGATGGCCTTCACAAGGAAGTCCACCACGGTGACGCCGCAGGCGATGATCGCGATGAAGGAGGCGATGCGCACTTGTTTGGGAATGAGCTTGCGGATGGCCGAAATCATGCCGTAAGACACGACCATGACGAAGGTGGTGGCGAGACCCATGGAGATAGCGTTGCGAACGCTGTTGGTGATGGCGAGGGTGGGGCACATGCCCAGCACCATCACGAAAACCGGATTCTGCTTCCAGAGGCCGTTGAGGAACGGATGGGTATCCGCCGTTATGGTTACTGCCTGTTTCTCGGCCGTCATCAGTTGCCTCGCTCGATTCGATCCAGGTTCTTCAGGATCACCGGGGTTACGTCCTGCACGCTTTTCTGGAGCATGCGGCCGACGGCACGGGAAGAGATGGTGGCGCCGGAGATGGCGTCGATTTCCCAGGCGTTCTTCTTTGTGCCGTGCTTTACGGTGGTGATGTTGTGGACTTCTTTGCCGTTCTCCACTTTGGCGTCGAGGCCTTTGAAGTTGGCGAGGAAGGGAATGTCGCTTTTGATCCGGTCGCCGAGGCCTGGAGTTTCGCGCATGTCGATGACTTTGAAACCGATGATGGTCTGCGTGGCGGGCGAGTAAGAGTAGAGCGCGGAGATGACGTCGGCATAGCCGCGTTCGCTGGCTTCGATGACGACGCCGACGAGTTTGCCGGTGCCGTCGTAGCCGGCGAAGAACTTCTTGCCTTCTCCGGTCGCACCGGTCAGGACTTTGAGTTCACCGGAGGGTTCGAGGCCGTACGTGACCTGCTTCTTAATGCCTGGCAGAAGCTCCTGCACGGACTCGCGGGTGATGGTTTCCTGATTGCTCTGGATGCGGTCTTTGGTCAGGATGTTGGTGGCGACGATGAGGAGGCCGCACATCAGCGAGACAGCGCCGAGGAGGCGCACCATGCGGATACTGTTGGCTGCCGAGGGGGCATGTGCAGGTCCGGGGATGATGGGGCTACTCATTTCGCCACCGCCTTCCGGCGCTCACCGTACGTCTTTGGTTGCGTCACATTTTCGATCAGAGGGGAGAGGGCGTTGCCGAGCAGGATGGCGTACATGACACCTTCCGCAAGACCGCCGAGGAAGCGGATCGCGACGGTGAGCGTGCCCATCAGAATGCCGTAGATCCACATGCCACGCGAGGTGACGGGAGAGCCGACGGGGTCGGTTGCCATGAACATGGCGCCGAGCATCAGGCCGCCGGAGAAGAGCACGAAGAGCGCACCGGGGTAACGGGCAGGATCCGACATATGGAAGGCCTGCGCGAGGACCACGGAACTGAGCAGCATGGCGAGGGGGACGCGCCAGCTCATCATGCCGCGAATGATCAGGTAGAGACCGCCGAGCAGGATGAGAAGGGGAGCTGTTTCACCAGCAGAGCCTGCGCGTTCGCCGAGGAACATGGACCACGGGTCGGTGGTGACGTGGTCGAACTTCTGGAGCATGAGCGGGGTGGCTCCGGTGAAGCCATCGACCTTGACCTTCACCATCCATTCGGTGATGGGGGCCGCTTTCATGAAGGGCCAGGCGAGGGTGGAGGGAATGAATTCCGTGAAGCGGTCGAGCGCCTTCGCGGGCGTGTAAGTGGTGATGGCGACGGGGAAGGCGGCCTGCAGAAACGCTCGGCCTACGAGCGCCGGATTGAAGACGTTGAAGCCGAGACCGCCGAAGACCATCTTGCCTGGACCGATCGCGATGAAAGCTCCGAGACCGCCCATCCACAAGGGGAGCGCGGGGGGCAGGGTCAGGCCGAGCAGCAGGCCTGTGATGACGGCGGAGAAGTCACCGATAGAGGAGCGTTTGTCACCGGCGCGGCAGAACATTTGTTCGGTTGCGAGAGCGGCGGCGGTGGTGACGATGAGCAGCGCGAGCGCCGAGATGCCAAAAAGCCAGACGGCATAGACGCAGATGGGAAGCAGGGCGAACACGACGTTCGCCATGATCTTTTCCACCGAGCGCGGGGCATGCGCGTGGGGCGAGGTGCGGACTGCCAGAACCGTTGCGGGCGTCATGCGCGGGCCTTCCTCTCTCGGTTCATTTGTTTGGCTACGCGGAAGTACTGCACCAGCGGGATATTCGAAGGGCAGACATAACTGCAGCAGCCGCATTCGAAACAGTCCATCAGATGGAACTCGGCGGCCATTTCTTCGTAGCGTTCTTTGCGGGCCAGCAGGCCGAGGCGCGAGGGGTTCAGTTGCATCGGGCAGGCTTCCACACAGGCCGCGCATTTGATGCAGGGGTGAATCGGGCCGGCGTCTTCGTCGGTGAGAACCAGAATGCCGGTGACGCCTTTGGTGAGAGGGACGTCAAGAGAGCCAGTGGCGGTGCCCATCATGGGGCCACCGAGAATGACCGAGGTGACGTTGGCGGTGCAGCCCGCCTGCTGGAGTGCCCAGCGAAGTGGGGTACCAAGGGCGACGAGGTAATTGCCGGGCTTTGTGACACCGGGTCCGGCGATGGTGACGACGCGTTCGATGAGGCCTCGGCGGCTGGGCAGGAGGTCGCCAATCTGCGCGAGGGTGGCGACGTTGAAGACCGCGAGACCGACTTCGGCTGGCAGACCAGCGGAGGGGATTTCGCGGTTGAGCAGAACCTTCACCAGCATCTTCTCCGCGCCCTGCGGGTACTTGGTGGGGACGGCTTCGACGGTGATGTCGGTCGCGTTGCCGTTGGCCTGTTTGAGGGCGGCGACAGCATCCATTTTGTTGTCTTCGACGCCAATGACTGTGTGTTGCGCGCCCAGTGCGCGCATGGCAACCCGCGCCCCATGGAGGACTTCGGCGGGTTGTTCCAGCATGACGCGATGGTCGGCCGTGAGATACGGTTCGCATTCACAGCCATTCACGACAACCGTGTCGATGGTGCGACCGGCGGGGACTTTGAGTTTGACGTGGGTCGGGAAGGCCGCGCCGCCGAGACCGACGACGCCGGTCTCCTGCACGGCCAGTACGATCTCTTCGGGCGTCATCTTTTCGATGTCCTGCGGCATGCCGTAGAGGACTTCCTGGCTGGCGCTTTCGTAGGGCACAATGTAGATGGCTTCGGTGAGTTCGCCCTTCGCGCTGGGGGCGAGGGCGATGCGCTGCACACGGCCGGTAGCGGGGGCGTGCATCGGAACGGACACAAAGCCACCTGCCTTTGCGATGGGTTCGCCGCGAACGATTTCCTGGCCTTCCCGCACGATGGGCACGGCGGGCGCGCCATTGTGTTGCGAGAGTGGGACAACAAGCAGGGGCGGGAACGGCATGCGCCGGATCGCAAGATGAGCGGTCTCATCTTTGTGCTCCGGGACATGCAGTCCACGCCAGAGGCGCTTGCCGGTAATGGCTTCAAGCAGTGGCATAGGGCCCTAGTTGTACTTCGCCGCCCGTTTTACGAGCTTGTCGAGGTCTTTCTCGTTCGGATCGGCCGGAGTCCCCGGGTGGATGATCTGCGCGGTGCACTTCTCGGCCGCTTTCACGAGGTCCTTGTAGGGGCCACCTTTGGCATTCTTGATGAAGGCGTGTTTGTGGTCGTCATAGGCGAAGATCTTGCCGTTGATGCCGATGCATTCATCACAGGAGGTGCAACTGGCAGATTCGACCCAGGGGGCCATGTAACCCTCGGAGGCGGCAGCAGCCGGGGCTTCGGCAACGGCGGCAGCGGGTAGGGCTGCGGCAGGAGTTGCCGGGAGCGCGGCAGGGGCTGCGGCCAGCGGGGCCGACGACAGATCACCGCTGTTAGCCCAGTGCATCAGACTGGCGGCGATGGTCTGCGCGAGTTCGGCACGGACCTCTTCGGGCGACGGTCCGGCTTCCACCACAGTGACCTTTGCGAGCGACTTCAGCATGCGCCAGAAGTTGCGGCGGTCTTCGCAGGCCAGCACGATGGGCGCGGCGGGAATAACGCGAATCAGACGGTTCTTCTGATTCACGGCCCAGATGTAGGGGAACTGGCCTTCGCGGTCGCTTTGGTCGAGAAGGAGGTATTCGGCAAGCGGCACCATAGAGTCGTTCCAGGCATCGCGAGGCACGGTCCGGAACTGCTTGCGGAAGCGGCCTTCTGTGACGGCGAAGTCGGCGAAAGTCATGGGGAGTTCCATGGCGGCCTTCGCGCCGTTTTCGTCGGTGTAGTTCAGCGTATAAGAAGGCCAGTCGGCATCCATTTCGGGATTGCCATCGAGGTCGAAGCAGTCTTCCGGGAGCGTGCCCTTGTCGGGGTTGTAGCGGATGAGCGGGTAGGCGCGAGATTCGACAGCGAGCTTGCTCTGGTGTTCGGCCAGATCGTCGGCGATGCCGTGTTCCGGCATGCAGGGGCTGTAGACCGTGAACAGTGCGGGACGCCGCGCGTTGAGGCCGTCGATGAAGCTTTCGATGAGATGTGTGGGGCTGGAGATGCTGCCCTGCATCACGTAAGTGGTCCGGTGGGCCATGGCGATGAGGGAGATTTCCTTGCGGATTTCTTCCTTCCCCTGCATGGCTTTGCCGAACTGCGCCATGTCGGAGACCTGCCCGGTAAAGCCGGAGGTACAGGCCTGGCCGCCGGTGTTCGAGTAGACCTGCGTGTCGAGGATGAGGACCTTGATGGGCTTACCCGACATCATCATGCGCGAGAGATTCTGGAAGCCGATATCGAACATGGCGCCGTCGCCGCCGATGGCAACCACCGGCGGGCAAAGGTGGAATTCTTCGTCGGTGAACTGCTTCCAGTTGAAGTAGGTGAAGAAGTCTTCGTGCTTCTGTTTGTTGTAGCCGCCGTTCAGTTCCAGTTCCGCCATGCGGATGGCGCGGAAGCCATCGGCCATGCGGGACATGTGGCCTTCAAACAGCCCCATCGCCGTGGAGGGCGAATCCTGGAACAGGTTGTTGGCCCAGGGGAACGGGTACGGATTGAAGGGGTAAGTGGAAGCCCAGACCGACGTGCAGCCGGTGGAGTTGACGATCCCCATGCTGGCGCGGCCGCGGCGGGTTGTGCCATCGGTGTACTGCCAACTGAGGTGCTTCAGTTTGGCGAGGAGCTGCGTGGCCCAGCGGAGCCAGTCGGCGTCGATGGTCTTGCCACTGTGGCGTTCGTCGAGGGTTTCGGAGAAGCTGGCGAGGGTGACGTCTTTGTCGCGCAGTTTGGTGAGCGCGTCTTCCACACGGTGGCTGTCACTCAGGTCCATGGTGCCGGCGAGGCGGAGACGGATGTGCTGGTCCAGCTTCGCGATGAGGTCGTTGAGCTTTGCCACCTGAGCGGCCACGCGGGGCTGCATCAGGGCTTCCACGGTGCAGGTAAAGAGGTGAACCACGGTCTTTTCGCCACAGCCGAGACAGGCACCGTCACCGCCGGTCATGCCGAAGTAGTTGCGCTTATCGAGGAGGAGCGTTTCCAGCGCACCGATCTTTTCGTTGAGATCGTCGATGCGGATGAACTCGCGAGGCGTGGTGGGTAGCGACTGCCAGAAGCCCCAGTTGCGGCGGAGGTTATCGAGCGAGGCGGGGGTCTGCGGAGCGGACCGCAGCGCGTCGTCGTTGCAGACCTTCACGCACTCCATGCAGCCCTTGCAGGCGGCCGGATTGACGGTGATGGACAGCAGGCCGCCGGAACCCTTCTGGCCTTTTTCGCGAACGCTCCAGTAAGGCTTGGTGAGGGAGAATTTGAAGTCCCCGATGCACTCACGGAACCACGTGAATTCCTGTGCGAGTTCGGCGCGTTCGGGGGAATCCTTCGGCATGCCGGCTTCGGTGACGACGATGGCTTCTTCGAGCAGCGCGCGGACGTTAGCCGTTTCTCCGGCGGCCTGGAGCAGGGGCCGGAACTTCGTTTCGAGAGTCCGAATGGCGCGCGGCAGATGCTTGATGTCTCGTCCGGTCGCCATGACGGATTTCAGCGTGGTTTCCAGAACATCGGCGATGGGATTGACGAGACCGGGGAGGGCCGAATCGGGGCAGATCGTGTAGCAGGACCCGCAGGCTGTGCAGTTTTCCGGAATCCAGATGGGGTGATCAAAACGCACGCCCGACATGTCGCGGAAGACGCCGGTGGCGGCGGGGATGAAGCTGAGGCCGATGAACGGATCGGCGATGTTATCGTTGCCGCGGCCCGAGAGATAGAAGCTGCCGGTCTGTTCCCAGAAGCGGTGGACGTCGGTGGTGGGCGTCAGGCTGGCCGGACGCTCCTTGAGCATGGCAGGAAGTTCCGGGGCTTTGCGGATGGCGGCGCTGGCGGCCACAATCGTTTTGTCTTTGATCTCTTTTACCTGATCAAAGCCGCGGCGAACCACGCGGATGTTGTCCTCGACAACGCGCGCGCCCTTGCCGCCGAACTTATGTTGCAACTGCGAGCGGATGGCTTCGAAGAGAGTTTCTTCGGTGAGCTTCGCCTGCGCCATGACGGGAGAGACAGCAAAGAACGCGCCCTGGAAGGCGATGCCCTGCATGCGGAACTGCAGTTCGGGGTCGGTCGCTTCTTCACGCGCGATCTGGAAGGCGTCGAGGTGGAAGACGTGGATTTCGTTTTCGACGATGAAGCGCTGGAAACGTTCTGGAATCTGCTGCCAGACTTCGGCGCTGGTTTCGTGCGCGGACTGGAGAATAAACACGCCGCCGCGCTTCAGACCGGCAAGGGGATTGGAGTGGAGGAAGACGTTGGGGTCGGGGGAGAGCACCACGTCGACATAGAAGTAATCGCAGTTGATGCGAATGGGTTCGGGCGCGGCCGAGAGGTAGTAAGTGGTGGGCTGGCCTTTCTTTTCCGAACCGTACTTCGGGTTGGCTTTGATGTGGTAGCCGAGGAGATCGAACAGCGTCATCGCCAGGTTCTTGCCGGTGGTGATGGCTCCCCAGCCGCCGACCGAGTGCATGCGGACCGTGATACTGTCCTTCGGCATCAGGTTGGGATTTTCGCTGCCGTGAATCGCGAGGTCCTTTATGCCCTTGTAGGCATCGGCAATCTGGATCTGGTGGATCTCCTGTTTGGGCGTGAACGCCTTGTCGTGCAGGAAGTCGATGGAGAGATAGAAGAACTTACGATGCTTGCCGTTGGGCAGCATGTTCTCGATGGCGCCGATGATGCCTTCGGGCTGCAGGTCGCGGCTGCCGAGACCGAACGAACCGGAGTAGAGCGGCGGCAAATCGCCGGGCTTGCTGTAGATGGCGTGGTCGGCATACGGAACCGTATTGCCGCTCTGGCCGTTCTCGCTGCACTTACCGAGCGCGGTGCGGATTTCCCGGATGAGCGGGAGGTCGGCCGCCATCGGCTGGTCGGTTCTTTCGAGGACCGCGACGCCCTTGCGACCCTTCAGCAGATTGCCGAGGATGTCGCCCGGGAAGGGCCGGAACATGGTGAGGTTCACGACGCCGACTTTGATTTGACGAGTAGCGCGGAGGTAGTCGGCCACGGCTTCCGCCGTTACAATCATGCTGCCCATGCCGAGGATGACGTACTCGGCGTCTTCCATTTTGTAAGTCGCTACGCGCTGGTAGCTGCGGCCGGTGAGTTTGTAGAACTCCTGCATCGCCTGCTCGGTGAGAGCGGGGATATGTTCGAAGAAGTAAGGCCGCTGCGCAGCGACGCTCTGCATGTAGGCGTCCTGATTCTGCACGGTCCCGATCATCACGGGGTTGTCGACGGTCCACATCTCCGGGATGCGGCGGCGTTGGTTGCCGTACAGCATCTTCTGCGCGGGCGTCGGCGTGTCGATGATGTCGTCGGGGCGGCCGAGATACTCGGCGATGAGATCGCGCTCGGGCAGCAGCAGGCTTTCGATCAGGTGGGTGGTGAGGAAGCCATCCTGCGCGCAGATGCCGGGGGTGAGGCCGAGTTCGGCGATGCGGTGCGAAATGATGTTGAGGTCGCAGACTTCCTGCGCGCTCTTGCCGAAGACCTGGAAGAAGCCGGTGTCGTCGATGCAGTGATAGTCGTCATGCCCGGCGTGGACGTTGAGTGTCGCCTTGGTCATCGCGCGGCAGCCCATGTTCAGGACGTAAGTCAGGCGCTTGCCGACCGCCGCGTAGAGCGATTCGTGCATGTAGGCAATGCCCTGCCCTGACGAGAAGTTAGTGGCGCGCAGACCTGTCATGGAGAGTCCGGCGGTGACAGCGGCGGCGGCATGTTCGCCTTCGGGTTCAATGAAAATAAGCGGGCGGCCGGAGATATTGATATGGCCCTTCGCCGACTCTTCGGCCCAGTATTCGCCCATCTGCGTGGAGGGCGTGATGGGGTACGCGCCGGCGCCGTCGGTCGATTCGCGCTCGCACATGATGACGGCGGTGTTGCCGTCCATCGCCTGCCTGACGCCCGGATACCGGAACGTCTCGGCGACAGCTTCTCCGCTGCCAAATATCCCTTTGCTCCCGAATAAAGCCATTTAGTTCACCCTGGGCCCTTCTGCTGTTCTCATTACCGGCAAGTCCGCCAGTGCGACCGGCAGCGGCGATTTGCGTGTGATCTTTTTCGCTTCCACGCCTTTCACCGCACCCTGCTTCGCGTCGAGCCAAACGATGGCGCCGGTTGGGCATCGTTCAATCGGCGTCTTTGTCGCCAGACCGTTTTTCGAGTAATTCACGACCGCGAGATTGTTGACTATCTGGATGAGCCCCGCCGGGGCATCCGCCGCGCACCGGCCACAGGCCGTGCAGGCCACTTCGCATTCCGCTTCCGCCGTATCGCCCTGCAGTTGACTCTTGCAGGCCACCCACAAACGGTGACTCACGACGTGCAGGGAGAAGAGTGCTTTCGGGCAGACATCCACACAATCGCCGCAGGCCGTGCAGAGCGTTTCGTTCACCACGGGGAGGCCATGGACATCCATCTGAATGGCGTTGAAGCTGCAGACGCGGGCGCAGTCGGCCAGGCCGAGGCAACCCCAGCTGCAGCCCTTGCCTCCGCCGTTGACGAGCGCGGCCGCGCGACAGGAGGGTAATCCCTCATACTGCGCTTTTTGCCGCGCCACATGTGCGCCACCAGCGCAGGCCAGCCGCGCCACGCGCTTTTCATCGCCACCCGCCGCTACTTTCAAGAGAGCCGCCACGGCGGCAATGCCTTCGGCGCTGTTGACGGTGCATTTGCCGGGAGCGATTTCCCCCTTCACGGCCTTTTCGGCGAAGGCGTGGCACCCGGCGCAACCGCAGGCTCCGCAATTCGCGAGAGGCAGCAGCGCCTCTACCTGATCAATGCGGGGATCTTCCCAGACGTACAGTTTCTTATCGGCAATGGCAAGTACGGCGGCGAGAATCACGCCGATGCCGCCCATCAGAATCGCAGCGACGAGAAGATCGTTCATCACGCCTGTGGTCATGCCTGCTGTTCCCCCACAATCCGGGCGTTTAGTGCGGGAAATAGCGCATGCTGCGCAAGTTGCCGCATTGCCTCTTCGCAGCCCCGGGTTCGAAATCCGCAAAATAGTTGCATGTTTGCAACGTCTCAGGTAGTGCCGAAGCCTTACGGGTGCAATCGGCGTGCCGTTTTCGGGTGGCATAAAGCTTGCACCGAAACAGGTGTGAAACGCCTCTGGTTGCGAACGCTGCTGGCTGTGCTGGCGGTCGGTGCCCTGCTTGGGTACCGGCTGGCCGGGTCACACGGCACGGACGTTTTTCGGGAACAGCGGTCCTTAATGGGGACGGCGTGGAGCATCGAAGTTCCGCTCAACGGGCAGGACCAGGAAACGGTGCGGGCGGCTGTCGCGAGTGCTTATAGGGAACTGGACCGCATTGAGGCCCTGATGAGCGAATGGCGGCCGGAATCGCCGATTTCGCAGGTGGATGCGGCGGCGGGGCAGCATGCGGTTGAGGTGCCCGCGGAGTTGCGGGCGCTGCTGGAGCGGAGCATTGAATACAGCCGCAAGACCGAGGGCACGTTTGATATCACGTGGCGGGGCATGGGCCGGATCTGGCATTTTGACGACACGTTCCGGGTGCCGACCGCGGCCGAGATCGAAAAGGCTCGCCGGAATATTGACTACCGGCGCATACAGATTGATGGCAACCGGATCTATCTGCCGGAAGGGACCAATATTGGGCTGGGCGGGATCGCGAAGGGTTACGCGATCGACCGGGCGGCGGGAGTTCTGAAGAAGGCGGGTTTCCCGGATTCGCTGGTTGATGGTGGCGGCGACATTCTGGCTTCGGGGACGCGCTATGGGAAACCGTGGAAGGTGGGCGTGCAGGACCCACGGGCTGAGCGTGGCACGCTGCTGGGGGTGGTGGAAATCTCGAACGCCGCGCTGGTGAGTTCGGGAGACTATGAACGTTTCCGAATGGTGGATGGGGTGCGGTATCACCACCTGATCGACCCGCGCACGGGGTGGCCTGCAACGGCGGCGATCGCCTCGACGGTGCTGGCATCAACCGCCGAACAGGGGGTGGTGCTTGGTAAGGCGGTGTTCATCCTCGGTGCAGACAAGGGGCTCGCTTTGGCAAAAGCTGAAGGAGTGGAAGCGCTGCTGATTGACCCGGCGCAGAAACAACGCACCACTCCAGGGTTCGCGAAAGCCTTCCACCAGCAGCCCTAACCCACTGTCCAAATTGGCGACAAGCCGGTCAAAGTGACTGCCTGTGGTCACCTTTGTTTGTTTCGACTGTGACCGGAAGGTGAAAGGCCTCTTCTTTTCAATCACATACATGAAAGGCCCTCCGGGTGCACTTATGCCGTTGCGTGCACTATGCACAGCCCACAGGAGTAAAGTCTGCCGAATTCCAGAACCCCGAAGCCACAGGCCGCAGTATGGCTGACCGAAAACGGACCGCGCGAACTGGAGGCGCTCTTCCGTGCCATTGTGTTCCACCCCTCCTCGCCGATCCTGCTTGCCGATGATGATCGCAAGTATCGGGAAGCCAGCATCGGAGCCAGTCGTTTTCTGGGCCTGCCTCGGGAGAAGATTATTGGCAGTTCGTGGGATGACCTCGCCGTGCCGGCAATTCGGCCCGTGATCTCGGAACGCTGGCTGTCCTTTCTGAACGAAGGCTATCAGGAGGGCACATTCCAGATCGAAGCGCCCGGCGGCGGCGTGCGGGAAGTGGAATACTCTGCAAAGCTTAACGTTTTGCCCGTTCGCCACCTGGTTGTTTTTCGCGATAAGCAGCCGGATTCCGGCAAATCCCCCGCCCAGACGCCCACGCCCTCGTGGGTTCAGGACTATGCGCTTTTCCTGCTGGATATGGATGGCAACATCGTGGCCTGGTATGCCGGTGCGGAACGTATCTACGGCTACAAGAGCCCGGACGTGATCGGACAGCACGTGTCTTTCCTCTATCCAGGTGACCACAGTCCCGAGGTCATGCATCCGGCAGCGAATTCGGCTTTCGTCCGCGCCGAGGCGAATGTGCAAAAGGCGGCATCAGAGGGCCACTCCGGCAACGAAGGCTGGCAACTGCGGAAAGACGGCACGCGGTTCTGGGCCAACGCCATCACCATGGCGCTGAAGGATGAAAACGGCGACCTGCAGGGCTTCGCACGGGTAGTTCGCGACTTCACCGACCGGCATGCGCGTGACGAAAAGTTACGGCTCGGGCGCTCGAAGATCCGGCCGATCCAGACCGAATCTACCATTGCGGGCGTGGTTTCGGGCGAGTTTGACCGGATCACGGAAATGAACGACCGCTTCCTTGAAATCGTCGGCTACAGTCGAGAGGATCTGGTGGAGGGCCGGTTTGGCTGGCCCGATCTGACGCCTCCCGAGTACGTGGCGATGGACGAACTGGCGCACGAAGAGAGCCTGCGCTTTGGGGCCTGTACGCCGTTCGAGAAGCAACTCATCCGCCGCGATGGTACGCGAGTTCCGGTGCTGGTGGCTACGGCCGTCCTGCGCCTGTCACCGTTCCAGTGGATCACGTTCGTGACCGACCTTCGCGCACGGGACCGACAGGAGAGCGTGGACGTTCCCCTGAAGGCGGAATTGCACCAGTTCACCGAAATCGTCGGCAGCAGCGCGCCGATGATGCGTGCGCTGGCACAGGCGGAACTGGTCGCTCCGACCGATGCCACGGTACTGATTCTGGGTGAGACGGGTACGGGCAAGGAACTGGTGGCCCGCGCGATTCATCAACTGAGTCCGCGCAGAAACCTGCCCTTTATCAGCCTGAACTGCGCGGCAATACCGACGGGGCTTTTTGAGAGCGAACTGTTCGGCCACGAGCGGGGCGCGTTTACCGGCGCCGTCTCGCAGAAGATGGGGCGCTTTGAGATGGCGAACCGCGGCACTCTGTTTCTGGATGAAGTGGGCGATATTCCCCTGGAACTGCAGCCCAAGCTGCTGCGTGCGTTGCAGGAAAAGTGCTTTGAGCGCCTGGGCGGCACTAGAACGATTCCGATTGATGTTCGCCTCGTAGCCGCCACGAACCGGAACCTCGAGAAGATGATGGGCGACAATCTGTTTCGCAGTGACCTGTATTACCGGCTAAAGGTCTTCCCGATCAATACGCCCCGGCTGCGAGACCATGCCGAAGATATCCCCGCGCTGGTGCGGCATTTCACAAAGATCTATGCGGCGAAGACCAAGCGGAATATCGACCGGATTTCCGCCGCCACCATGAAAGCTCTGGTGCAGTGGACCTGGCCCGGAAATGTCCGCGAGCTGGAGAACTTCATTGAGCGGTCGGTGATTCTGAGTCAGGGGCGGAGCCTGGCAGCGCCGCTGGCCGAACTGCGTTCGGACGCGGAGGACAGCAATGGCTACTCCACGCTGGAGGAGATGGAGCGGGATCACATACTTCGTGTCTTCCGGGAAACGTCCGGGGTGGTGAGTATGGCTGCGCAGCGGCTGGGCATTCCCCGCACCAGTTTGCATGGCCGCATGAAGAGTCTGGGCATCTCACGGCGCGATTTGCTGGGGATGTTGCCGTAGCCCGGGTTTCACTTGAAACCGAAGCGCGATAACATCGCATGGAACCCATGCGCTATCTGCCGTATCTGCTCGCACTCCCGCTTTTCGCCGCACTGCCCGGCCTTCAGGTCAGCGATAACCAGCGTTTTCTCGTCACAACGGACGGCAAACCCTTCTTCTACCTGGGCGATACTGCCTGGGAGTTGTTCCACCGTCTGAACCGCGAAGACGCGACTGTTTATCTGGAGAACCGCGCACGCCTTGGCTTCACTGTGATTCAGACCGTCGCGCTGGCCGAGCTCGATGGCCTGAATACGCCGAATGCATATGGACATCGGCCCCTGGTCGACAATGACCCACTCCGTCCCGACGTCAGGGATGGGAACGCGAACGACTACTGGGATCACGTCGACTTCATCGTCAACAAGGCCAACTCGCTGGGTCTCTACATTGGGTTCCTGCCAACGTGGGGCGACAAATGGAACAAGCGGGGTGGCAACGGTCCGGAAATCTTCACGCAGCAGAACGCCGAGGCCTACGGGGAGTGGCTGGGCCGCCGCTACCGGAATGCTAGTCTGATCTGGATTCTGGGTGGCGACCGTCCGGTGGAAACGGACCAGCACCGTCAGGTCCTCCGCGCAATGGCCCAGGGGCTCCGTAAAGGCGACGGAGGGACTCACCTGATTACTTACCATCCCAACGGGGGCGCAGGCTCCGCGGAACCCTTCCACTCAGAACCATGGCTCAGCTTCAACATGCGACAGAACGGCCATGTGGCCGAGTTCACCGGGCGCTATGACAAAACCGGCTTCGACTATGGGCGGGTACCGGTGAAACCGGTGCTGGATGCTGAGCCGCTTTACGAGGACCACCCCGTGTCGTTTCGTGCTCCGGAACTCGGACATTCCATTGCTTCCGATGTCCGGCGTCCACTGTATTGGGATCTTTTCGGCGGAGCCTTTGGCCACACCTATGGCCACCATTCGGTCTGGCAGATGTTCGCGGCCGGAAAGGCTCCGATCAATAATCCGCTGATGCCATGGAGCGAGGCGATCGGGCAGCCGGGCGCCGCGCAGATGCAGTTCGCCAGATGGCTGCTCGAATCGCGCCCGATGCTGAGCCGAATTCCGGATGATTCCATGCTGGTAACGACGAACATCCCGACGGCCATGCCCGGGACGGGGCGGTATCACTTCGCCGCAACGCGCGACTCATCGGGAAGCTACGCGATGGTGTACGCGCCGGTGGGTCGCCGGTTTGCGGTGCATATGGACAAGATTCTCGGGAGCAGCGTCACCGCATGGTGGTTCAATCCCCGCAACGGGAAGGCGGAGGTGATCGGGACTTTCCCAAATCAGGGCACGCGGGAGTTTGTGCCACCCGACCCCGGCGAGATGCTGGACTGGGTGCTGGTGCTGGACGACGCGTCAAAGCACTTCCCCGCCCCGGGGACTCATTAGAACGGCTTCGTTATAGTGTGGAGATATGTCTCAAGTTGACGGCGCAGTCTCCACAGAATTCACCGCTCCGAAGCTCCCGGAGGGCGTGCTCGATTTCACGACCACCGAGCCCATCCTGGCAGAGGGCCAGAAGGTCTTTGTCTATTACAATGGCCCGACGGATCAGCTGAGTGGCGTCTCGGCAGGCGCGTGCGTACTGGACCCCGGCGCGAGTCCTCACCCGCCGCACCAGCACCCGGAAGAGGAGTTCCTCATCATCGGGGAAGGCACGGGCGAGATTGTGGTGGATGGCAAGGTGACGCAGGTTGGCGCGGGCGCGATGATGTACGTTGCGGGCAATACCTGGCATGGCGTAACGAACACGGGCAGCGTGCCGATGACATTCTACTGGTCGAAGTGGATGGCTAAGGGCTTCGCGTAGATACAGCGCGGGGCCTGATGTACAGGAACAGGGCAGGATTGACCCGGAGTTCCAGTAGTTCCTTGTAGAGCACGCAGTCCGGTTGCCACGATTAAAAGAGGGCCCGCTACAAACAGCGGGCCTTCTCTACTCATGCGCCTCCTCCCCGTCTTTCTGCTCCTCCCGATTACCGCCCTCGCCGCCGACCGCGCGGTCGATCCCAATTTTCACGGCTGGTTTAACTACTTTGGCGATCACCCTCTCGGCAAATCGAAATGGGGCGTGCACCTGGAGGGTCAATACCGCCGCAACGACCTGATCCTGAAGTGGCAGCAGTTGATGATCCGCCCGGCGATCAACTACGACGTAAACAAAAACCTCACGCTGACGGCAGGTTATGCCAACGTGAGGTCGTATTCGTACAGCGATCTTTCACCAGCTACCCCGGCAACCCGGGAACATCGAATCTGGGAGCAGGCGCAAATTCGATACCGCATGAAGAAGGTGGCGCTCAACACGCGCCTGCGGCTGGAGCAACGTTTTTTGGGAAGCGCCAACCCGGCCCAGCCGGGATACCGCTACGAGAACCGCTTCCGGGCGTGGGAACAGATCACGATTCCGGTGCGGGGCAAGACCTACTTCACGGCTTACGACGAAGTCTGGTTCTACCTGAAGCCTTACGTGGGGAAGACGTTTTTCGATCAGAATCGGGCCTATGCGGCGGCAGGGTTCCGGTTGAACCCTGCCGTTCGCTTAGAGGTTGGTTACATGAATCAGGCCGTCTTCCAGCGGTCGGGCCTGGTGCGGGAATCGAACCACACCCTAATGGTGTCGCTGTTCAGCAATGCCCGCATAGGTCGCCGCTGAAAACCGGTTTATTTCGGGCCGAAGAAGGCGATGAAGCCCAGGGTGAGCGTGCTCTGGTTCTTGCTGAGACCCGCATTGCCGCGTTCGTAGAAGGCCTGGTCGGACCAGTCCCGGCGATATTCGAGGCGGGAGATGAGACCTTCCACCCACTTGTATTCACCGGTTAGCGTGAAGCTGTTCAGAGCCTGCGCGGTACCGGTGATGAAACCATCGCGGTCGTCATAGTTTTCGTACCGAACCGAGACGGCGGTATTCTGGCTGAGCTGCTGGCGGCCGGCCACGCCGATCGCGACCCAGGTGGCATCCTTCTTCACGCCGAATGCCTGGCTTTCCTTGCCATAGTCGAAGTTGACGTAGAAGCTGGTCTTGTCGGTCGGGGTGAGGTTCACAACAGTGTCATAGAAGTTGCGGCTGCCGGTGTTGGTGTTGTTCTTCTCGGGGCCAACGTAGTAGTTGTTGAACCAGGAGATCTTCTTGCCGGTCCACGCGGTGGTGATGCCAACGGTCTTGCCGCTGTTGTTGTCTTCCACGTTGTTCCAGCCGTTCACCAGCTGCAGACCGACCGTGAAGTGGTCGTTGAGGGGCTTGGTAATGCGAGCGCCGAAGTGGTAGTAAGGGCCGTTGGTGTAGAGGTAGCCGCGGCCATAGCTCCAGGTGAGATTGTTCTCCGTCAATTCAGCGCCGGCTGACGTATAGAACTTACCGAAGTCGAACTGGAAGCCCTTCCAGCTCTTCGGCTTCAGGGTGACATAAGCCTGGGGAAGGTACTGCACAAAGTCGGGGCCAGCGGGGTCGGTGGCATGGAAGATCTGCCAGGCACGGCCAGCGCCGAGGTCGAGCGTGAAGCCGACGGGTTCAGCGGCTTTGGTGATCGACAACTTCATCATGTTGAGGGAGAACTGATTGGCTTTCACCTCAAAGTTCCGGAGCGTGGTGGTCTTGCTGGCCGGGTGATTTGAGTTGAAGCTGTAGTACGCATCAATCAGACCACTGACCTGGATGTTACCGGGCAGAGTGGTCGCCGGCGCGGGATCAGGTTTGGTGGCAGCGGCCGGCTGGGCAGGAGCGGCTGGCGCGGGCGTCTGGCCCCACGCGAGGCTACCTGAAATGACTAAGGCTGCGAGTGAAAGCGTACAATTCGAAAGTCTCATTGAGTCCTTTGAGAAACGTCTGACTAAGGTGAATTAGGGTCAGCCGCGGACGGGGCGGAGACGGCACTGCGATGGGGTACACGAGTCCTCACACGAGCTGGTGGGGTGAGGACCTAAAACCAGCATGTATCGGCGATCAATCAGGAATCCACGGACTAACAGAAGTCTGGGCTGTTTTGTAGTGGAAACCGTTAGTACTGCAAATTACAATTTACTGGTGATAATACGCATTTTTGGTCGTTACCTGGAGCGAAGAACCCGGAACTTCCACCTTCACGCGCACCTTGCGCCACTTATCGCGCAGGCCCTGTTCCGGTGGCTTGAACCCTATTAAATACTGGTCGCGCATCGCCTGACTGAGGCGCTCGGCCATGGCTGGAATCTCGTTTGCTTCGCGCACATCGAACAACATGCCGCCCGTGGAACGGGAGAGCCGGTCGAGGAACGCGGAACCAGGCTCCTCGTCTTTGGGACGGAGGCGTTCATGTACAGAAATGGAGTAGATTTGGGTGTCGGCTTCGAGGGCGGCCGAGACAAGTTCGGATTCCATCAGACGGCTGCGGTTGTCACCGCCGTCGGAAATCACAATCAGGACCTTGCGGGTGTCGCCACCTTTGCGTCCGTGGTCGAGACCCAGCTTGATAGCGTCGTAAAGGGCTGTGTTGCCGTGAGCGGTGGGGAAGATCAGATCGCGCCCCAGACTGGTCACGTCGTGCGTGTAAGGCACGCGCACCTGCGGAACCTTGTCGAACGTGATCAGGTATCCGGCGTCTTCTTCGTTGAGGGAGTCAATCACCGACTTTGCAGCCTGCAGGGCGACCGGCAGTTTGCGTTCCATACTGGAACTCAGGTCAAACACGATGCCGACGGAGACGGGTGCTTCAATGCGGCCAAAGGAGACGATCTGGCTGGGGGAGGCTTCGTCGTGGATCCGGAAATGTTCGGGCTTCAGCCCGGAAACGGTCCTGCCATTGCGATCCGTCACGGTGACGGGCAGAAGGACCAGGCGGGCGTGGGAGGAAAACGCGACGTGGTCACTGACCTCGGTCTTGGGTTTGGGCCGGCGGAACTGCCCGTTCAGAGGGGCGGTGCAGACAGCGGCAAGGAGGCCGGTAAGCCAAAGAGTGCGGGCAATCTGTGAAGGCATGTACAACTTCAGCGTGTAGCTTGTGCCCT
>CANIHR010000027.1 GCA_947467185.1 Bryobacterales bacterium | reverse complement strand
CCGGCAAGCCGGCCTTCAGCCACAACCCGTTCTCGATGCCGCAGGGTGGCCTGGACGCGCTGAACAATCAGGATCCGCTCACCATCAAGGCCTTCCAGTACGACATCGTCTGCAACGGCTACGAATTGAGCTCTGGCGCCATCCGGAACCACCAGCCTTCCATCATGTACCGCGCGTTCGATATCGCGGGTTACGGTAAGGAAGAAGTGGAGACCCGGTTCAAGGCTCTCATCAACGCGCTGAAGTACGGCGCGCCGCCACACGGTGGGATCGCGCCCGGCATCGACCGTATCGTGATGCTGATTGCCGATGAGCCGAACATCCGCGAAGTCATCATGTTCCCGATGAACCAGAACGCGGAAGATCTGATGATGAACGCGCCGAACTCGGTGCGTTCGCAGCAGCTCAAGGAACTGCACATTGCCGTGGTGGAGCCGCCGAAGAAGGTAGAAGTCAAGAAGCCGACCGAGTAGGCTGGCATTCAGAAATAGCGAAAGGGGCTGAGAGTGATCTCAGCCCCTTTCGCTATTTACGGCGAGTGTCTACAGGTGGCATTCGGTGTGGACGGCGCGGACGGCCTTCTCGAGGCCATCGCGGCGGACCACCACCGAAATCGTGAGTTCGCTGGAACCCTGGGCGATTGCCATCACATTCACTTCGGCGCGGGAGATAGCGGTGAAGATGCGGCCGGCGAACCCGGAGAAACCCTTCATGCCTTCGCCCACTACGGCGAGCAGGCCGACTTCGCGATCCACCTCGATGGCCTTCACGTAACCGTGGGTGATCTCCAGGGCGAGGGCGATGTCGATGGCTTCCAGCACGCGGTCGAGTTCATCGTTGCGGACCAGGAAGCAGAAGCTCTGGCGGTAGCTGGAGCTGGAGAGCGCTAGGATTTCGACGTTCACGCGGTCGAGGGCGTCGAGGACGCGGGCCATCAGATGGACTCCGCTGACGACGGCGCTGGCGGGTTCGATGGAGACGAGCGCGACGTTACCCATGGAGGTGACAGCGCGGGCTCCGGGGTTGCCGACTCCGAGCGCCGGAACAATACGGGTGCCGGGCTTTTCAGGTGCGAAGCTGTTCTTGCTCCAGACCGGAATACCCTTCTCGACGAGCGGAGCGAGGGTCCGGGGGTGCAGAACTTTCGCGCCTGCGTAGGCCAGTTCGGCGGCCTCGGAGTAAGTGATTTCGTCGAGGATTTTGGCGTCGGGAACCAGGCGGGGGTCGGCGGTCATGATGCCGTCCACGTCAGTCCAGATCCAAAGTTCGCTGGCACCGAGAGCGGCGGCCAGGATGGAGGCGGAGAAGTCGGAACCGCCACGGCCGAGAGTGGTGGGGCGGCCATCAGTCGTAGCTCCGTTGAAGCCGGTGACGATGGGGGTGCCGCCGCGCTGCAGCAGGGGGTAGAGGCGGGCCTGGGCTTTAACCTGAGTCGCGTCCATGAGGGGCGAGGCGTTGTTGAAGACCGCGTCGGTGACGACCGCCTCGGCGGCGTTGACTGCTTCGGCATCCACGCCGCGAGTCTTCAGGTGTTCGCTGATGAGGAGCGCGGAGAGGCGTTCGCCAATGGCGATGGCTTCATCGACTGCGCGGGGCGGGCGATGGCCCAGCATCCGAATACCGCCGGCGATGCGCTGGAAATCGGCGACCAAAGCGGTGACGCCGTCCTGCACGCGGGCCAGTTCGCTGTCGGGGACCAGTTCCGCGGCGGCTTCGAGGTGGCGGGTGGAGAGAGTGGCCAGGCCACGTTCCATGCCGGCATCATCGCCCGCTTCAGCGTGACGAGTGATCTCCAGCAGGAGGTCGGTGATCTTCGACATGGCGGAAACCACGGCGACGACGGGGCGCTTCGTGGTGCCGGTGACACCGGCGGCGACGATCAGGTCGCAGGCTGCCTTCATCCGGGTGGCGGAACCTACACTGGTGCCGCCGAACTTCATCACTAACAGATTTTCCAAACTACTTATTCCTTTCATTCGGAACACGTTCCCGCACGATGGCGAGAATTCGCTCTTCCACTTCATCGAGCGAGAGGCCCGTTGTATCCAGATAAACTGCGTCGTCCGCCTGTACCAGCGGCGATTCGGCACGGCCACGATCGCGCGCGTCGCGCTCCGCAATCTGCTTTGCCAGGTGGGCGGCGTCCACTTCGGGTTGTTCGGCGGCTCGGCGGTTCACGCGTGCGGCGGGGTCGGCGTCGAGGAAGATTTTTACCGGGGCATCGGGGAACACGACGGTACCGATATCGCGACCTTCCATGACTACGCTCATCGCCTGGGCCATGGCGCGTTGCTTGTCTACAAGCGCGGCACGGACTCCACCGATGGCGGCAACTTTCGAGGCGCTGGCAGAGACTTCCGGGGTGCGGATGTCGCCGGATATGTCGCTGCCGTTGAGGAACACGCGGCCTTCGGCATCGAGACCGAGTTCGGAGTCGATGGCGAGGCGCTCGAGTTCCGAGGCGGAGGCGAGCTCCACACCCGACCGCAGTGCGCCCAGGGCGACCGCTCGGTACATGGCGCCGGTATCGATGTACGTGTACCCGAGGCGCTTCGAAACACGCCGCGCGAGGGTACTTTTTCCGGCTCCGGCCGGTCCGTCAATGGCGATTACGATGTTCATCAGTTGGCCGTGGTGGAGGTGGGGGCAGGGGTTCGGTGGGGGGCTCGGCCCATACCGGTGTAGTCGAACCCGGCGGCGTTGGCGCGGGCAGCGTCGAACATGTTGCGGCCGTCGATTAAAACGGCGTGGTCCATGCGGCCGGCGAGTTCGCGGAGGTCGAGGGTGCCGAATTCGGGCCACTCGGTGACGAGGACCAGGGCGTCGGCGTGTTCGGCCATCGAAAGGGCGTCATTGCAGTACAGAATGCGGAGTTCCGGGTGTTGCTCGCGGCAGGCATCCATCGCGATGGGGTCGTAGGCGCGGACGCGGGCTCCCATCTGGATAAGGCGCTCGGCGATCCGGAGGCTGGGGGCGTCGCGGAGGTCATCTGTGTTGGGCTTGAAGGAGAGGCCGAGAAGACCGATGGTGCGGCCCTTCAGGATGAACAGCTTCTCCTGGAGCTTCTGGATAACGAGCAGACGCTGGCGTTGATTGACCTGCAGCGTCGCTTCGAGGAGGCTCGCCTGGTAGCCGTATTCGCCGGCGGTGTGAAGCAGCGAGCCGATGTCTTTGCCGAAGCAACTGCCGCCCCAGCCGATCCCCGCGTTGAGGAACTTCGTGCCGATGCGGCTGTCGAGGCCAATGCCGCGCATGACTTCGGTGATGTCTGCGCCGACGCGTTCGCAGATGTTCGACATTTCGTTCGCGAAGCCGATCTTGGTGGCGAGGAACGCATTGGCCGAGTACTTGATCATCTCGGCGCTGGTGAGCGTTGTTTCGACGACGGGGACAGTGCCGGTGCCGAGGGGGCGCGGCTCGAAGGAGGGGTCCGGGAACTGCTGGGCGGCCAGTTCGGCGTAAAGTGCACGCATCACGGCGAGGGTTTCCGGTTCTTCCGTGCCGACGACGATGCGGTCCGGATAGAGGGAATCGTGGATGGCCGAGCCTTCGCGGAGGAATTCCGGGTTACTGGCCATGCCGAAGCGGACGTGCTGGCCGCCTGCGGCCGAGATCCCTTCGCGGACCAGGGTGCCGACCAGGTTGCCGGAGCCGATGGGCACGGTGGATTTGTTGACGACCACGCGGAAGCGACTGGAATCCATCGCGCTGCCAATGGCACGCGCGGCAGCTTCCACGTAGGTGAGGTTCGATTCGCCGGAGGGCAGGGGCGGGGTGCCAACCGCGACGAAAATGACGTCGCTCTGGCGGACCGGTTCGGTCAGGTCCGTCTCGAATTCCAGCAGGCCGCGCTCTGTGCAGACACGCATCAGATCTTCGAGGCCCGGCTCAAAGATCGGGGACTGGCCGGCGCGCAGTTTTTCGATCTTAGCGCCGTCAGTATCGACGCACCAGACACGGTGGCCGAGATATGCCAGGCAGGCACCTGTGACGGTGCCGACATATCCCGTTCCAATGACCGTTACGTTCATTTTGCCCAGACTTTTATTTTAGCGGTCCGGGGATTATGGCTTAGTGAGCCAGCCCGGGAGCGAGTGCCGCGAGGGCGTAACCGGTGGCGCTGTTGGAGATCCACTGGTCATGGCCGAACGGGAAGCCGCTTTCGAAGTAGGGCTGCAGTTTCACGGCGCGGCTACGAACGTACCAGGATCCATCGGGGAACTGGGTATTCAGCAGAAACGTCTTCGCGCGCTGCCAGGGTTCAGCGGAGGCGGTTAGATTGCCGGTCTTGACGAGCGCCACCATGGCGGCTGCGGTGCCATAAGCGTCGGATTCGAGCCAGGGCGACTGCGCCCAGCCTCCGTCTTTTCTCTGCTCGCCGAGCAACTGCCTGGCGGCAGTCTGCTGCGCGGCTTTCGGCGCGCCGGTCAGCCAGAGAGCGAGCAGACGGTCGGCCTGTTCCACGGTGGTGACCGGTTTGACTTTGAGCAGCCACGCGCGGGCGCGGTTCATGCGTTCGGTGAATTCGGCCTGGCGGGCGGGCCAGCTATAAGTCTTCAGCGCCTGGAGGCTGAGCATGGTGCGGGTGATGGCGCTTTCCGACAGCGGCGCACGGGAAGACAGTTGGGGCCAGGACCCGTCGGGTGCCTGGGCCTCAGCGACATAGTGAACCATCACGTCAGTAGTGGCGGACGCCGGTTCACCCATCTCAGCGGCACCCCACAAGGGGTAGGTAATGTTGACGTAGCCTCCTCCTCCGCGAACCATCAGCGGGAACCGGTTGAGGGCGGGGGCGGACCCGGCAAGAAACCCGTCCATCAGAACCTTGCGAAGACGTGGTTCCGGCTGGGCTCCGGCACGTTTCAGAGCGCCAAACGCGTAACCGGCAAATGGCTGGTGGTGGCAACCCGTGCAGCCGCCGCCTTCTTTGAGGAAGGTTTCGCTCGATTTCGCCACGAGGGCTGAGGCGCGATTGATCGCAGTCACGAGGTCCGGGTTGTAGTCCGAGGGACGGCGTGGGGCGGGAGCGAGGCCCTGGCCGGGGGCTCCTGCCTTCTCAAGCTGGCTCACGATCGCGGGATTGCCGAAGCGGCGAGCCCAGTCGAGAGCCGTGTCTCCGCGATAGTCGGCGGGTTTCAGGTCGGCGCCGGCCGCGATGAGGTGGCGGACGACCTCCGGGTTGGCACTGTCCATCGCGACAGCAATCATGAGGGCCGTCATGCCGCGATCGTCTCGGGCATTGAGCTTTGCGCCAGCTTTGAGGAGGGCTTTGACGCTCTCCAGATCGCCGCAGGAGGCAGTGTCCATCAGCGGGGTCACGTTAGTGCTTTCGATGGGACCGTTGCGTACCAGACCCTGGTTCCAGGCACCCCGGTTCACATCGGAACCGGCGGCGATCAGCAACCGCGTGTTCTCGCCGCCTTCGCAGCCGATGGAGGCCGAAAGCGCGGTCAGGCCATTGCCATCGGCACCGTGCGGGTCGAGGCCTTTGGCCAGCAGGAGGCGAATCGTGGGGGCGTCCTGCGTTTCGGCTGAACGTATCAGGTAGTCGTCACCACCGGGGTGGAGGGGTTTGGTGTCAGCGCCCTTTTCGATGAGGTAGCGGATGGTCGCGTGGTTGCTTTGGGTGCCGCTGGCGACCCACAGGGGTGTGCTTCCATCGCTGGCTTTGGCATTGACGTCACCGCCCTTCTCCACCAGAGTTTTGGTCATCTCCAGGTTCCACGCGGCGTACATGACGGGCGTGGCTTTGGTGCTGTTGCGCGCGTTCGGATCGGCGCCGGCGTCGGCCAGAATTCGGACTGAAGTCGGGTTGCCGAAGACGGCGGCGTAATGGAGCGGGGTCCAGTCCAGACGGTCCTTGACGCCATTGACTCCGGCAGCGCTCAGCTTGCGGAGAGCGGCGAGGTCGTTGGACCGGATGGCATTACGAAACTCTTCAAAAGATGCGGTTTCCGCACTGGCGACAACTGCGGAAGTGCACAGAACTGCAAGGGCAAACAGGGCTTTCTTCACAGGGTCCTCCCCAGGACATTACGTCAAGTGTAAGCGAGGAAGGTGGAAAATACCGCCAAAAATTATTGGGAGAGCCAGGGCTGGAGGACCGGCAACAGTACGCGGTCGAGTTCCTCGTCGGTGAAAACAGCTGGCGGGGCCATTTTGTACAGATCCCAGTGCTCCGTATGTTCGATCGAGGCACCGGGTGCCGGAGTCTCCAGCGGACCCAGGGTCTCCAGTTCCAGCATCTCGGCGCAGGTGAAGGTCTCGTAGGAGCAGCCCATGTCGGGGTAGACCCGGGTGGCATCCGCGTCGTAACGCTTCACGAAAAGATCACCGTTCAGAAAATACGCGCCCCAGGTTTTCGGGTTGAAGTGGCCCAGCTTGGTGTGGACTCGGTTATTCGGGTCCTGGTGAAGGACGAGGTACTTTTCCTGGAAGCCCCAGCGGGGGTCGCGGAGGTCAGAGAAGGCCCACATGACGAGGGGATTGGTGGGGGCGAGGATGTCGTCATGGCTGCCCCGCGGCGGGAACCCGGTTACGGCAGTGCCGCCCGGAGCCATGATCGACAGAATCCAAATTGCACACTCAAAAGGGGTTTCGCGGCAGTTCTGCATCCGGTGCACGACTTCCACGCCGGAACCGGTGGCATCCATGCGGATGGACATCTGCTTGCGGAGGCCGGATTCCGGTTCCACCGGGGCGGTCACGGTGAGGACATCGCCCTGAATGTCGGCTTCCACCGGGAAATTGTCGGCCGCGTAGCTCATCACGCGGTCTTCGGGTGCCAGCCAGACGCGGTGCCCTCCGCGGAACTGCCAGGTGGACTCGCCGGAGGTGCCGAGATGCTCTTCGTAGACCTTAAAGACGTTGCCGCCACCGATGAAGCCAAAACGCATGATGCGGGGGCCGACATCGGTTGTGACGATGAGTTCGACTTCCCCGTTTGACATCCGGTAGCAGTTTGGCCAGCCGCCCCAGGCGACTTTTTCGATCAGAACAGACATGTCAGTGGACATTATTTCACTGGGGTTTGCGTGGCTGCGAAGTGGTCGTAGCCGAGGGAGGGCAGTGGCTGGCCGCGATGGAAGATGTCGCCGGGCGTTCCTGGCCGGATCACGCCGAGTTTGGAGACGGGAATTCCGGCGATTGTGGCTGGGACTTTGGTGCGGGGCGCGACGGTGAAGAGCAGTTCGTATTCCTCGCCGCCGTGGAGTGCGTGGTCGAGGGTGGCGCCGGGGAAGCGGGGTGGATCTTCGATTTCGGCGGCGACACCGGAGGCGAGACAGAGGCGGCGGAGATCGAGCGAAATCCCGTCGCTCAAGTCCATGCAGGCGGAAGCCTTGAGGGTTTCGCGGAGGTAGCGGCCGACTGCGAGGCGAGGTTCGGGGTGAAGGTGGCGCCTCCAGGGTTTACCCTTACCGGTTTCGAGACCGAGGGCGGATCCACCCAGTTTGCCCGTTACATAGAGGATGTGGCCGGGGCGCGCACCGTCTCGGCGTAGGGCTTTGCCGCGCGGGACAGCGCCGCAGACCATCACGTCGCAGGCGAGGGTAGGGCCATGGGAGAGGTCGCCTCCGGCAAGGATGACACCAGCCTGTGTGGCCGCTTTCATCAGGGCCGAAAAGAAAACTCGAACCCATTTGTCGTCGGCCCACTCCGGGATACAGAGCGACACGAGGGCAAAGCGAGCTTCACCGCCCATTGCGGCTATGTCACTGATACTGCGGCACATAGCAACTCTGCCGACGTCTGCGGCGGTGTGGGTTGCACGGCGGAAATGGATGTCTTCGAGGAACAGATCCGTGGTGAAGAGGAGGTCTTCGCTGGAGCCCTTTGGGCGGTAGATCGCGCAGTCGTCGCCAATCCCAAGGACAACTTTGGAGCCTGGGGGGACCACCGTTTTCTGCTTCAGCCAGTCCGTGATTTGGCGTTCCGTGCGCAAGCCGAAAGTCTACCAATAAATATAACTGGATAAAACTATCCAGATATCATATGATCTTGCCAGATGCTCTCTCAGACGGCAGAATACGCCCTGCGCGCGATGGTCACCCTCGCCAACTCCGAGGGCGGGGCGCGCACCGCGCAGGAGATTGCCGCGGAATCGCACGTGCCACTGGACTACCTGGCGAAGATCCTCCACTCGCTGGCTAAAGCGGGTCTGGTCACGGCACAGCGGGGTCGCGGGGGCGGGTTTCAGCCGGTCGCGCGCGCATCCGAGTTAACCGTGCTGGAAGTTGTTTCGGCGGTTGACCCTCTGAAGCGCATCAAAACGTGCCCACTGGGCATCCAGAGTCACGGGGAGAACCTGTGTCCCCTGCACCGCAAGCTGGATGACGCGCTGAAGACAGTGGAAGAGGCGTTCGGGTCAACGACGATCCGATCGCTGGTGGGGAAATCCTTTTGTGAAAGTGAGACTTGCCATGCGGCATAGAAAAGTCGCCACGTTAGCGGCTCTGGTCCCAATTGCCGGTGTGATTGCGCTGGGTGGTTTGAGCAGTTCGTACATGGTCCCGGTGGATAACGAGGCGATTCGGTACTCGAAGGGCCCGGTGGACGATCCCATTTTCCGGTTGCAGCAGAAGATCGATTCCGGCGCAGTGAAACTGCAATATGAGGATGAATTCGGGTATCTGCGGTCGGTTTTGAACGCGCTGAAGGTACCGCAGAGTTCGCAGGTTCTGGTCTTTTCGAAGACCAGCTTCCAGGCTCCTCGAATTGGGCCCCGCATGCCGCGAGCGCTCTATTTCAATGAAGACGTGACCGTTGGCTTCGTGCGTACGGGTGAGGTTCTGGAGTTCGCGGTGCAGGATCCCCGCCAGGGCACGATTTTCTACACGCTCGACCAGGAACGGGCCACGAAACCGCATTTCGATCGCCGCGATATCTGCCTGCAGTGTCACCAGTCGGGTGCGACCTTTGGCGTACCGGGCATGATGATCCGGTCCGTTACACCGGACCGGACGGGCTTCCCGGTGATGAGCGCCGGAACCTACATCACGGACCACCGGAGCCCCCTGAAGGAACGCTGGGGCGGCTGGTATGTGACGGGTACCACGGGCGAACAGGAACACATGGGTAACGCGATTGTGCGGAATCCGATGGATGACGAGAAGCTGCCGATTTCGGAAGGCACCCGCAACGTGACGGAGCTGGGGAAATACTTCGACGCCGGGGCGTATGTGTCGCCCCACAGCGACATTGTGGCGCTGATGGCGCTGGAGCACCAGACGCAGATGCTGAACCTGATCACGCGCGTCGGCTGGGAAGCGCGCATTGCGATGTACGAAAACGATGCTATCAACCACTCACTGGGCGAACCGGCCGGAATGCGGGAATCGACCGAACGGCGGATCAATATCGCGGTTGAGGAACTGCTGGAATACATGGTCTATTCGGGTGAGGCGAAGCTGTTGGCTCCGGTGAAGGGGACCTCTGGATTCACCGAGGAGTTTCAGAAACTGGCGCGGAAAGACTCGAAAGGCCGGTCGCTGCGGGATCTGGACCTGAAGGCGCGCATGTTCCGTTATCCTCTCAGCTACATGATCTACACAGAGCCGTTTGACGCCTTGCCGCCGGTGGTGATGAAGAGGCTGCGGCTTCGGCTGGGTGAAGTCCTGAGCGGCAAGGAGACGGGGCCGAAGTTCGCCCATCTGACGCAGGCGGACCGGATGGCCATCGTTGGCATCCTTCGGGATACGAAGAAGAGTCTGCTGGCCGACGCTGAGTTAGCGGGAAAGAATTAGGCTTCCCGCCTTGTCGAAGCGTATGGCCCAGCCAGCAGGGACGAGCGTCGTCGACCCGTAGTCGAGAATGAGCGCGGGACCTTTTTGTGCGGTGCCGGTAAAGGCCGCGCGGGGTCCCGTTTTTACTTTGCGCCAGGCGCCATTCAAGTGAACTCGACGGAGAGTGGTGGCCTCGGGCTTCTCGCGTTTCACGGCGAGGGAGGGGCGTGGAACCGGCAGCTTCGCGCGGAGTCGGATGGTGACGGTCTCGGTTGGGCGCGTGGGGTCGGAATAGCCGTAAACGCGCTGGTGCTCCGCATGGAAATCGCCGCCAACCGGGACGTTGAGCTCGTAGCTCTGCCCGGCATAGCGGATGTCGGCGCTGCGTTCCAGGATGGCGCCGCGCATGTCCTTCCTGGCCTGCTTTTCCAGGGCTTTCCAGGTGGCTTCGAACTTCGTCAGGCCGACAACGCCAGCGGAGTAGTCGCGAACACGGTCGGCCAGTAACATCCCGACGGCGGAGAGGGCTCCCGCCAGCTTCGGCACAATTACAGTGCGGACGCCCAGTTCCTCGGCGATTTCGCAGGCGTGCAACCCGCCTCCGCCGCCGAATGCCAGCAGGGGGAATTCGCGGGGGTCCTCGCCGCGTTCCACGCTGACGGCGCGAATTGCCCGCTCCATGTTGGAGTTGGCGACGCGGATGATGGCCGCGGCTGTGGCCACGACGTCCAGGCCGAGTTGGGCGCCGATTCGTGCAACGGCCACTTCCGCGCGGGCGGTGTCGAGGTGCATTTCGCCGCCCACCAGTTGCTCCTGCGCGATACGCCCCAGAACGACGTGTGCGTCGGTGACGGTGGCAAACTCGCCTGCCCCGTAGCACGCTGGCCCGGGGACCGCTCCCGCTGATTGCGGCCCCACCTGCAGGCTGCCGCCGGGATCGACCCAGGCAATGGAGCCACCGCCTGCGCCGACGGTATGGATGTCGAGCATGGGGACGCGCACCGGGAAGGTATCGACGCGGGCTTCGGTGGTGAGCCGGGGGCGGGTACCTGCCAGCGCGACATCGGTGGACGTGCCGCCCATATCGAAGGTGAGGGCCTGTTTGAAGCCCGCCTTTGCCGCGAGTTCCACGGCACCCACAATGCCGCCGGCCGGGCCAGAAAGGATGGTCCGAACCGCCTGGCTGCGGGCTTCTTCCGCCCGCAGGAGTCCGCCATTTGACTGCATCACCGCTACCGGCCACGGGCAATCGCGCTCCAGTTGGCCCAGGTAGCGGTCCATCAGAGGACCGACGTAGGCGTTAATGATGGTGGTGCTGGCGCGTTCGAATTCGCGAAATTCGGGCGAGACTTCGCAGGAGGCGCAGAGGTAGCCGAGACCCTGCAACGCTTCCAGCAACTGCCGTTCGTGGGCGTCGTTCCGGTAGGAATGCAGGAGGCAGATGGCAATGGACTCCGCTCCGGAGGCGGCGAGGCGGTCGCGCAGTCCGGCAATGTCCAGAGGGCGCTCCACGGTGCCATCGAACAGCATCCGCTCATCCGCTCCGAAACATAGTTCGCGGGCAACCAGAGGGCGGGGGATTGGCGGAGTCAGGTTGTAAAGTTCGGGCCGATTCTGTCGCCCGATGGCGACCAGATCCTCAAAACCGCGCGTGGTAACAAAGGCCGTTTTGGCACCTTTACGCTCCAGCAAAGCATTCGTCGCCACCGTGGAACCGTGGACCACTTCCGCTTTCACGGCGCGCACGCGAGCGATTCCGGCCAAAATGACGGCGGCCGGATTGGCCGGATTGGAGCGCAACTTAAAGGAACTCAGCCGGCCGTCGTCGCCCAGCACAACGAAGTCGGTGAAGGTGCCCCCGGAATCAATCCCAATGCGCATGGCCTTATGATGCCATTCGCGCAACTCCGACAGCACCCAGGGTGTTCCGTTACAATTGTCTCTTGCGTGACAGGTAACGATCCTCGTCTGCTCGAGCCAGCGCATCGAGGAGAGACCCTTGTCCAGCCCCAGCCAGGCCATCATCGGCGCCAATATATCGCCTGATTTCGGAGGAACACCATTGTTCGAAGGCTACGATCCAGGAACGTTTTACGACGAGCTCGTCGCTCCCGACGGGACGCCCAGACCTGAAGCGGCCGCAATGCACGAAATTCTTGCGGGCATGCCACTGGATGTGTTCGAGGAGCGGCGGCAACTGGCGGATCTCTCTTACCTGGTTCAGGGCATCACATTCACTGTTTACAGTGATGGCCGCGGAACCGAACGTCTTTTCCCGTTTGATCTGGTGCCGCGCATCATCCCGCGCCACGAGTGGGATGTTGTCGAGAAGGGTCTGGCCCAGCGTGTAACCGCCCTCAACCTGTATCTGCAGGACATTTACGGGAAACAGCGCATCCTGAAAGACAAGATCATCCCGCGCCACCTGGTGCAGAGCTGCAAGCACTTCCGCCGCGAGATGGTGGGTCTGAACGTACCGCGCGACATCTACGTTCACATTGCCGGAATCGATCTGGTGCGCGACTCGCGGACCGGGGAGTATCTGGTGCTCGAAGATAACGCCCGGTCGCCAAGCGGTATCTCGTACGTCCTGGAAAACCGTCTGGTGATGCGCCGGACCTTTGCGCGCGCTTTCGAAGTTTCGGAAGTGATGCCGGTTGACCACTATCCAAATGAACTGGGCAAGATCCTGCGGAGCCTGTCGCCGCGTACAGGTGACCGGCCGGTGGTAGTGCTGCTGACGCCGGGCCTTTACAACAGCGCGTATTTCGAACACTGCTTCCTGGCTCAGGAAATGGGCATTGAACTGGTGGAAGGGCGCGATCTGGTGGTGGTCGATGATGTCGTCTACATGAAGACGATTCGTGGCCTGACGCGGGTGGATGTGATCTACCGCCGTGTGGATGACGACTTCCTCGATCCTCTCGCCTTCCGCGCCGATTCTCTGGTGGGCGTGCCGGGTCTGATGAATGCGTATCGCGCCGGGAACATCGCGCTTGCGAATGCGGTGGGTACTGGTGTTGCCGACGACAAAGCGATCTATGCGTTTGTCCCCGACTTCATCCGTTACTACCTCGGTGAAGAGCCGATTTTGAAGAATGTCGACACGTTCCTCTGTTCGCGGCCAGACCATCTGTCTTACGTACTCGAACACCTGAATGAGCTGGTGGTGAAGGCTGTCGGTGAATCGGGCGG
This sequence comes from Bryobacterales bacterium, assembly GCA_947467185.1. Classification (GTDB taxonomy): domain Bacteria; phylum Acidobacteriota; class Terriglobia; order Bryobacterales; family Bryobacteraceae; genus BOG-234. Next base: position 17,542 of record CANIHR010000027.1, on the reverse strand, counting down.
TTACGGCATGCTGATGGGGCCGTCTGCTGACAAGAAAACGACGGAGGAATTCCGGGAGCGTTTGAAAGCGGATCCGAGAAACTACATCGCGCAGCCGGTGATCCCGTTGTCACGCTGTCCTTCGTTTGACCCGGCGACCGGAACGATATCACCGCGACATATCGATTTGCGGCCTTATTGTCTGTATGACGGTGAGAAAGTGACGATCGTTCCTGGTGGGCTGACTCGCGTGGCTCTGCAAAAAGGTTCGTTAGTGGTGAATTCGTCGCAGGGTGGTGGTTCCAAAGATACCTGGGTTCTGCGTGGTAACGACGGAGGTGAAGCATGATGCTATCCCGCATTGCGGACTCACTCTTCTGGATTGGCCGCTACATGGAACGGGCGGATAACACTGCCCGCATTCTGGATGTGAACTATCACATGCTGCTGGAGCAGCCGCCAGATACTTACAAGCTTCGGTGGGACCCCCTGATTGCCATTACGGGTGAGAAGACGCGGTTCTATCAGCGCTTCCAGGAAGCCAATGCACAGACGGCGTTTGATTATCTGGGTTACTCAGCCGACAATCCAAACTCGATTGCGCAGTGCATAATTCTGGCTCGTGAAAATGCCCGGACCATTCGCGACCGTATCTCGCGCGAGTTATGGGAAGACATCAACGGCCTGTATCACAAGATCAATAAGCTGCGGGATGAAGGCGAAGGTCTTTCGCGATTCTGCGACGCGGTGAAACGCGGTGGCCACCGGTTTCATGGTGTCTGCGACGCAACGCTGGCGCGTGATGAGGGCTGGCACTTCCTGCAGGCCGGTTGCGCACTGGAGCGTGCGGAGATGACGGCGCGAATTCTGGATGTTCACTATCACCAGTTAGTGGAAGGTCCGGAGATCCTGAATGAAGCCCGGAGTCATGCCTGGGTCGCTGTGCTGAAATCTGTTGCGGCTTACGAGTTTTACAAGAGGCAACACAGCCAGATTGAACCGAATCACGTGGCGCAGTTGTTATTACTCGATCCGCGGCACCCGCGCTCGGTTCGGTTCAACCTGGGCGTGCTGCAGAATTCGCTCTATGCGATCAGTGGGTCGGTGCCGGGTTCGTATGCGAATGAAGCGGAACGTTTGACGGGCCGTGCGCATGAAAGCCTGACTTACGACAGAATTGACGAGATATTCAGTCGTGGTCTGCATGACTATCTGGAAGAGATGCAGGAGACGTGCCGAACGATTGGCGCGCATATTTCACAGACCTATCTCTACTATGCAGTGGTTTCCTAAATGAGGAACGCTTGAACCGTTATAAGCTCGTCCACGTTACTCAGTTTTCTTATGACGGCATCGTTACGGAGAGTTATAACGAACTCCGTCTGCGTCCCAGACATGACGAGGGGCAGAGTTGTCTCTCTTTCCGGGTCACGACGAATCCTGTGGCCAAAGCGGTCGGCCATCAGGACTACTTCGGGAACTGGGTTCACCAGTTCCACATTCTGCCGGAGCATAAAAAGCTGCGCGTGGAAACCGAAGCGGTGATTCTGATGCATCCCGTGAAGGAGCCGCCGGTTTCGACGCTGACACTGGCGGAACTGGATGCGATGCGAGACGATCTGGCCGATGAGCATTTCGACTGGCTGGCGGCTTCGGGTTACTGCCCATTCGTACCCGAGATTCTGGAACTGGCGGCGGATGCCGAGCGGGAATGCGACGGCACGATTCATGGTTTGGTGCAGACGGCCTCTTCGCTGATTCACAAGCGCTTCCGGTATCAGCAGGGCGCGACGCATGTGCATTCGTCGGTGGAAGATTGCCTGGAGACGAAGGCTGGTGTTTGTCAGGATTTTTCGCATTTGTTGCTGGCGATGTTGCGGAGTCGCGGGATTCCTGCGCGGTATGTCTCGGGCTATCTTGTGCCGCGTCAGGGTAACGACGAAAAGGCGGCAATGGAGCGTGTGATCGGTGGCCTGGCGTCGCATGCGTGGGTGCAGGCGTTCATTCCCGATACGGGCTGGATTGGGTTAGACCCGACCTCCGGTGAGTACGTGGACGCGCAGCATATCCGCGTGGCGTATGGCCGGGATTATGGCGACGTTCCGCCCGTGCGTGGTGTTTATAAAGGCCACGCCGGTCAGAGCCTCGCGGTGGATGTCCACGTCCGTCCGGCGGTAGATGATGATGGCGCTGAGCAGTTGCTGGAAACCTCGGCAACGCCGCCTCCGGATCCGGAAGAAGAGATCCACGCGCAGCAACAACAGCAACAACAGCAGTAGTTACTTTTTCCGCAGGAAGTCGAAGTCGCAGCCTTCGTCGGCCTGATTCACGTGCTGGAGGAACAGCCAGCCGTAGCCGCGGTCGTAGTGGGGCTTCGCGTCCGGCAGGGCGGCGAGGCGGCGGGCGATTTCTTCTTCGGGGACGTGGAGCGTGAGCTTGCGGCCAGCCGTATCCAGTTCCACTTCATCGCCCGTCTGGACCGCTGCCAGCGGACCCTTTGCCGCGGATTCCGGGGCGACGTGGAGGACGACGGTGCCGAAGCTGGTGCCGCTCATGCGCGCGTCACTGATGCGGACGACGTCGTTGATGCCCTGGTCGAGCAAGACGCGTGGCATCGGGATTTGTCCCCATTCGGGGAAGCCGGGGGCACCCTTCGGGCCGCAGTTCTTCATCACCAGAATGGTGTCTTTGGTCACCGGCAGGTCTGGCGAATCGATCACCTCGTGCATTTGTTTGTAGGTCTCGAATACGAAGGCCTTGCCGCGATGCTGCAGCAGATGGGGTGAGGCGGCGGTGTGTTTGATGACCGCGCCGCGCGGGGCGAGGTTGCCGCCCAGCACCACGGTGCCGCCTTCGGTGGAAAGGGGGTTCTCCACTTCGCGGATCACGTCATTGTTCCAGCATTGTGCTCCGGTGACGTTTTCGGCGACGGTCTTGCCGTTCACGGTGATGGAATCCTGGTGGAGGAGGGGCAGGATTCGGCTCATGACGGCAGTAATGCCACCCGCTTCAAACAGATCCTCCATCAGATATTCGCCCGAAGGCTTGATGTTGGCGATGCAGGGGGTGCGGCTGGAGATCCGGTCGAAGTCTTCGAGCTTCAGGTCGATACCGAGGCGTCCGGCAATAGCCAGCAGGTGGACAACGGCGTTGGTGGAACCGCCAATCGCCATGTTGACCGTGATGGCGTTTTCAATCGCCTGGCGCGTCATGATCTTCGACGGCTTCAGGTCTTCCAGCGCCATTTCGACGGCGCGCTGGCCGCTGAGTTCGGCGAGCGTCAGGCGGCGGGAGTCGGGGGCAGGGATGGCGGCACAGCCGGGCAGTGTCATGCCCAGGGCTTCAGCGACGGCGGCCATGGAACTGGCGGTACCCATCACGGTGCAGTGACCGGCGGAGCGGGCCAGACCTCCTTCAATCTCGCAGAGTTCTTCGTCGCTCATGCGACCGGCGCGGTAGAGGTCAAACAGCTTGCGGCCATCGGTGCCCGCGCCCAGTTTACGGTTGCGCCACTGACCGCTCAACATCGGACCACCGGTGACGACAATGGCCGGGATATCGGCGCTGGCGGCGCCCATAATCTGCGCCGGGGTGGTCTTGTCGCAGCCGCAGAGCAGGACCACGGCGTCGATCGGGTTGGCCCGGATCGACTCTTCCACGTCCATTGACATCAGGTTGCGGAAGAGCATGGATGTCGGCTTCATGAACATCTCGCCGAGGGAAATGGTGGGGAATTCGAGCGGGAAGCCGCCGGCGCGCCAGACGCCGCGCTTCACGGCCTCGGCCACCTGCTTCAGGTGCGCGTTGCAGTTATTCAGTTCACTCCAGGAGTTGCAGATGCCGATAACGGGCTTGTTATCGAAAACATCTGCCGTGTAACCTTCCGAGCGGAGCCAGGCGCGCCTGGAGAAGTTGTAGTATTCTTTGCCGTTCCACCAGCTCTGGCTGCGTAACTCACGTGACATCAATAGTTAACATACACCTTCACAAATGTTTCGCCGATTGGTCAGGCAATTGTAACCGAGCGCGGGCAAACTGTAGATGTGAACGCCACCGCTGAGATCTCTGTTCAGATCGAGGGCCGTCCGTTGAACCCCGAATGGGGCGATACTGGAGGTAGTGAGATTGTTTCCAGCCAAAACGGGAGTCTGCCGATGAGCGTCTTCATCGAACGCGCCCTGACTGCGCTGAGCCAGCCGGACCATGGTTTGATGCGCAAGGTCAACCGCTGGCGGGCACCTCGCTGGTTCCGCTGGTGGATGTTGCTGGCGACCCGTGCCGGTGATGGCTGGCTGTGGGCGCTGATCGGAATTGCGGTCCTGTGTTCGCCGGCTACGGCGCGGTTTGATGCGATTGAAGCGGCTGGTGGCGCGGTTGCCGCCGGTGTGGCAGTGTTCCAGGCGGCGAAGCACATGTTCCGCCGGACAAGGCCTCGCGACATTGAACCGCACTGCTGGGCGCAGATCCAGACCCGGGACGTCTTCTCGTTTCCGTCGGGTCATTCGACCACTGCTTTTGCCGTGGCGCTGAGTTTGGGTTCGTTTTTTCCGGAGATTTTGCCCGCGCTGCTCGTGCTGGCCGCCAATGTTGCGGTCTCGCGGGTGATCGTAGGGATGCACTTTTTAAGTGATGTGCTGGTTGGTTCGGGCCTGGGGGCCTGCCTCGGCTACATCGCGTTCCGTTTCGTCGTCTAAACCGTGCCCGGCACATGTCCGGGACGGTTCAGACGTGCGGAGAGGGGGCTATTCGATAGAATCCTCGGCATGAAAGCTCTTATTGCCCTGGTTGCCCTCGCCGCTCCCCTCCTCTGTGCCGCTGACGCGAAATTCGCCGCGGTGCAAAAACTCTCCGGCACCGTCGGTTTCTACGACGGCACCGGGAAACACCTGGGCGACGCCAAAGTCGGCCTTCATCCCCATGAAGCTACGCTGTCGCCCGATGGGAAGACGCTCTACGCCTCCGATAACGGTGTTATCTGGATGACGGAGACAGGCGATGGTGAGAATACGGTCTCCATCGTTGATGTGGCGACGCGGAAGCGGACCGGTGTGATTGATCTGGGCACGTTTCACCGCCCGCACGGGATTACTGTGGAGCCGAAATCGGGGAATCTGCTGGTGACGACTGAGCACCCGAATGCGTTGCTGCTGGTAGATCCGAAGGCTAAGAAGGTCCTCCGGTCGTGGGACGTGAAGGGCCAGGCTCCGCACATGGTTGTCCTGTCGGCGAGCGGCGAGTGGGCATTCACCAGTGACAGCAACAGCGGAGAACTGTCGGTGATCAATGTGAAGACCGGCGTTGTGCGGGTGATCGCTGCCGGGAAGCGGCCGCAGGGTCAGGCGTTCTCGCCCGATGGCAAGACGCTCTACGTGACTATTGCGGACGAAGCCTCCATTGCGATGTTTGATCTGGCGACGATGGCGTTCACGGGGCGGGTGACCACAGGCAAGACGCCGGTGCGCGTCGCGGTGACGCCCGATGGCAAGACTCTGGTTTACGCCCTGCAGGAGGCGAATTCTGTGGGATTTGCCGATGTGGCAACACGGAAACAGGTCGCCGAGGTTCCCTGCGGAGGGCCGACGATGTCGATGTCGCTCTCGCGCGACGGGAAGTTCGCTTACACGGGAATTCAGGAACAGGACCGGATTGTGGAAATCTCGGTTTCCGGGCGGAATGTCACCAGAACATTTAACGCGCCAAAAGGTGCTGGTCCGGATCCAGTAATCGTTTTACATTAAGCGGTTCCTGTGTTTCCGCCGGGGCGGGTGTGATATCAATGAAAGCAAAGGCTGGAAGAACCCCTGCTGGCCCCTGAGCTCGGTCTCAGTTCCCAAAAACCAGGCCTGTGTAGCGCTTCCAGTCGCCAGAAAGGAACTCCGTGGAGTCCGGAAACCGGAAGTTAATCCGCCCCTCTTTGAGCGAGATGAAAGAAAAAACGGAGGCCCCGCGTAAAAGTGCGGGAGCACCTCAGAAGCGTCCTGTTCCACCCGATCAGACGAACGCTGAGAATTTTTACTATGTAAAGCAAATGCAGGCGAAGACGCCGATGGTCATTACCCTGAAAGACGGTGAAGTTCTGAAGGGAATCATCGAGTGGTACGACCGTTCCTGCCTGAAGGTGAACCGCGAAGGTGAGCCGAATGTGTTGCTGTACAAGAGCAACATCAAGTACATGTACAAAGACGGAGAGGCCTGATCGGGCCTCTTTCCCTCCTCTAACTCCTTCGGCGGGTGAGGAGTCTGTAGTCCCTCCGGGCTCCAGCCTCCTCAAAAGCCTTCTTCTCCTCCTCAGTTTCAGGAATCACCGGCGGCACCTGTACGCCCTTCCCCTCTTTGTCGATGGCGACAAACGTGAGGAAAGCCGAGGAAACGTGCTGCTGTTTGCCCGTTAACGGGTCTTCCATCATCACTCGTACCCCTACCTCCATGGATGTCCGAAACGCCCGGTTTACCGACGCGTGCAGGCGAACGAGCTGGCCGATTTTCACCGGGTTGATGAACTCCATCTGATCGACCGACGCGGTGACGATCGGGTTCCGGCAGTGGCGCATGGCGGCGATGGCTCCGGCGAGGTCGACCAGGTGCATGATCTTGCCGCCAAGGACGTTGCCGTGCATATTGGCGTCGTTAGGCAGCGCCAGTTCCGAGTATTCCGAGACCGACTCGCGTACGTAACGCCCTTCCAGAGGTGCCGCTTCCATTACCAGTTCACTCCTTTTTTGCGCAGGTAGACTGCGATGCAGGCCCGGGCCTGTTGTTCCAGCGGGTTGGTGCTGATGGGGTGCTCCCGCAACTGCAGGTTGCCGACGGCCACGGGGTGATGATCCCGTTCCTGCGACCAGGCTACTTCAATGACGCCTGCCGTGTGGGATTTGATTCGGAAACGTGCCGCATCGATGGGTGAATCGGCGGCCGCGGGGCAGCGGTTGCGGGCATAGCCCTGATTGCAGCCGGTGCGGAGCAGGGTGTCATCTATTGGTGCGTCGGGGGCCGCGGCGCAGAAGCCCGCGAAGAGGGCGCCCAGCGGAGAGGCGGGCGAGCTTCCGGCCAGGATGGTGGTGGGCAGGAAGCGGGGGCAGGCCATGGTAGCTGGACGCTATAGTAGCAATTGCTATGGCCAACTCTCGTCTCGAAGTCCTTCACTCAATGGTTGATCTGAAACCGGCCGATGCGTTCACCCGCTACGCTCTGGCGATGGAATACGTTAACACCGGGGGCCTTGATGCCGCCGTCGACCAGTTTCAGCTGCTGCTGCAGCACAATCCGAACTACGCGGCGGGGTACTTTCATGGCGGGCAGACGCTGGAAAAGCTGGGCCGGATCGACGACGCCCGCGAGTTGTACCGCAAGGGAATTGACGTGACCACTACGACCGGCGATGAGCACACGCGGTCGGAGTTGATGGGCGCTCTGCAGTTGCTGGGCTAACGCTAAACTGGAACGACAATGACATATTACGGCGCAGAAGAACTGGCGCGGTCGTTCCGCACGGTCCGCAACAACACGATCACCATTGCAGAGGAAATCCCGGAAGATAAGTACGATTTCCGCCCCGCTGAAGGGTCCCGTTCAGTGGCGGAAACCCTGGTACACATCGCGGTGATGCCCCGCGTGCAGGAACAGATCCACGTGGTGGAGAACTGCACTTCGCTCGCGAACTTCGACTTCTTTGGCCTGATGGGCAAGCTGGAAGCGGAGTTGAAGGTACCACGGAGCAAGGCGGAGATTATCGAGTTGCTGCGGTCCGAGGGCGACAAGTACGCCGCGCTCCTGGCAGGCGCCTCGGATGCGTTCCTGGGTGAGCAGGTGGCGTATCCCGAGGGGATGCTGCCCCCGACGAAGTCCCGGTTCGAAATGATGATTGCCCCGAAGGAGCACGAGATGCATCACCGGGCGCAGTTAATGCTGATTCAGAGACTGCTGGGCGGGAAGACGCATCTGACGCGGCACATGGAAGAGCGAATCGCGTCCATGCGGGCGGCTGCGGGCCGGTAACTAGTTCGCGGCGCGCATCAGCCGGTCCCGGACTCCGGCCCAGGCTGGGGTGTCGGGCGGCATTTCGATGGCGATCCAGGCGAGGTTTTCGCGGTCCAGTTCGTGGAGTGTGCGGTAGAGCGCTTCCGCGTAGGCTGCCGGGTCGGCCGGCATGTTGGTGGAATCCAGACGAATGCCTTTGCCTGTTTCAGGGGCCGCTCCCAGAATAACGGGGGTTCGCGGGCTGTAATGCTTCGGGTGCTGGCCGGGTGATTCCGCGCCGGCACCCACTTCCACCGGGCCAATCACGGCCTCGATATCGGTTTGGGAAATCAGCCCCGGACGCAGAATGCGGGGTTGGTCACCAGCCAGCGAGATCACGGTGCTTTCGATGCCCACCTGGCAGGGACCACCATCGAGGATGAGGTCCACACGATCGCCCAGACCTTCGCGGACGTGTTCGGCGGTGGTCGGCGAGAGCTGGGTGAAGCGATTGGCGCTGGGAGCCGCCAGCGGGATTCCGGCACCTCTCAGGAGTTCGAGCGCGACGGGATGCGCGGGCATGCGCAGGCCAACGCTCGGAAGACCGGCGGTCACCAGATCCGGGACATTTGCCGCTTTGGGAACAATGATGGTCAGCGGCCCGGGCCAGAAATGCTCCGCCAGACGTTGCGCCGTCTCGGGCCAGGCGGATGCCAGGGTACGCGCCATCTCAATCGACGGCACGTGGACGATCAGCGGACTGGTCAGCGGGCGCCCTTTGGCTTCGAAAATTCGCGCCACGGCGGCGGCGTCCAGAGCGTTGGCACCCAGACCGTAGACAGTCTCGGTCGGAAACGCCACCAGACGCCCGTTGCGCAATAGTTCCGTGGCTTTAGCTATCAGGCTCACTCTGGTAGATCGACGTCGGTGTCGCTGGCCAGTTTGCCGGTCTTGCGGAACACCAGGTAGGCGTGCATCAGGCCTTCCAGATCGCCATCGAGGATGCGGTCCACGTCGCCCGCGACGAAACGCGAACGGAGGTCCTTCACCATGCGATAGGGAGCCAGAACATAGCTGCGGATCTGGCTGCCGAAGTTGACGTCGAGCTTGGTGGCTTCGGATTTACGCGATTCCTCGCGCTTCTTCTCCAACTCAATCTCGTACATCTTGGCGCGCAGTTGCTTCATGGCGGACGCGCGGTTCTTGATCTGCGACCGTTCGTTCTGGCACTGCACCACGGTGTTCGTCGGGATGTGGGTGATGCGAACGGCGGAGTCCGTCATGTTGACGTGCTGGCCACCGGCGCCACCGGCGCGGAAGGTATCGACCCGCAGATCTTCCGTGCGGATATCGATCTTGATTTCGTCGTCAATCTGGGGGTAAACGAAGACGGAAGCGAAGGAAGTGTGGCGGCGAGCAGCGGAATCGAAGGGCGAGATCCGCACCAGGCGGTGGACGCCGATTTCCGAATTCAGCAGGCCATACGCGTTTAGGCCATTGACTTCGAACGTGACCGACTTGATACCGGCGCCGTCGCCTTCGAGCTTATCCGTGATGACGCTCTGGAAGCCCTTGCGTTCGGCCCAGCGGAGGTACATGCGCATCAGCATTTCGGCCCAGTCCTGCGACTCCGTGCCGCCGGCGCCGGGGTGGATGGTGATGATGGCGTCGAGCTTGTCGTTATCGCCCGAAAGCAACATTTCCGTTTCGAGGACCGCGATATGTTCCTCGTAGCTCTTTAACTCTTTCTCGATATCGCTGAGCATGTCCTCGCCTTCGCGGGCCAACTCAAACAGCGTGTCGATATCTTCGGTCTGGGCACGGATCTTTTCAGCGCTCTCGATGCCTTCTTCGAGACGCTTGCGGTCCTGCATGATCTTCTGGCTTTTTTCGGGTTGCGACCAGAAATCGGGGGCGGAGATCAACTCACCGATGCGATCTAATTCTTTGCGCTTGTTGGGGACGTCAAAGATAACTCCGAACGGCAGATGCCTGTTCGCGGAGCGGTGAATATTGGCGTTCCAGTTCTTCGAGAGTCATGCGTTGTACACCTTGAGTTTACAGGATCAGCATGCAATCGCCGTAAGAGAAGAACCGGTAGCGGGCCTCGACGGCGTGGCGGTAGGCAGCCATGGTGAGGTCCTTACCGGCAAGGGCGGCGACAAGGAGCAGCAGGCTGGTGTGGGGCAGGTGGAAGTTGGTCAGCATGGCGCCCACCTTGCGGAATTCCTGCCCTGGGTAAATGTACAGGTTGGTGTTGCCGGAGAGTGCTCCCAGACGCGCAGCGGACTCCACGGTTCGAACGGAAGTGGTGCCGACGGCGACGACTCGCTTTGCGGCTTCGATCGTAGCCCATTCTGCGGGGTCCACGGAGTAACGCTCGAAGTGAAGCTGGTGGTTTTCGAAATCCTCGCGGTCAATGGGCTGGAAGGTTCCGAGGCCGACATGGAGGGTGACGCGTGCGGTATTAACGCCCTTAGCTGCGGCTCGGGCGAGGACCTCCGGGGTGAAATGGAGGCCCGCCGTAGGGGCCGCGACGGAGCCGCGTTCGCGGGCGAAAACGGTCTGGTAACGGTCGCGGTCGGCGGTGGAATCGGCCCGCCGGATGTAGGGCGGCAACGGCATGTGGCCGAGGCGGTCGAGTTCCCCGTAGACATCCACATCGCCCAGAAAACGGACGGTACGCTCACCGCGTTCGCCATGGCCGGTCACTTCCAGCGAGAGCCGTTCATCGAACTGCACGATGACGCCCGGCAGCATTTTGCGACCCGGTCGCACGAGAGCACGCCATTCCCGGGCATCGGCGGAGAGCGGTTCCAGCAGCATCACCTCGCGCTTCGGCGCTTCGGTAAACAGGCGCGACGGGATGACGCGGGATTGGTTCAGAATCAGGCAATCGCCGGGTTCCAGGTACTCGGGCAGGTCGCGAAAGTTGCGGTCTTCCCACGTTCCGGTGGCCCGGTGGACCACCAGCATGCGGGCACCATCGCGTTCGGGAGGCGGCTCCTGGGCGATCAGTTCCGGGGGCAGGTCGTAATCGAAATCCGACAGCTTCATCCGGCCTGTTTGGCCTCCAGTTCGGCCCAGCGTTCGTAGAGCTTATCGACTACGTCCTGCGCGGCGTCAAGTTCTTCCACGGCCTTCATCAGGCGGGTCGGATCGACCACGACGTCGGGCAGTTCGAGTTGTTCGCGCTTCGAATGGAGGACATCCTCCGCGGCGGCGACGACAGTCTCAATACTCTCCCATTCGCGGGCTTCGTTGTACGAGAGCTTCTTGCGGCCCGTCGGCGGGGCGGCAGCAGCGGCGGGTGACGCTTTGGGGGCTTTGGCGGCAGGCTTTTTCGAAGCGGCGTTGGCCTGTTCCCATTGCGACAGTTCGGCGTAGAACTCGGTTTCGCCTTCTGCGGAGATGGAGAGCAGTGTGGTGGAAAGGCGGTCGAGAAGATAGCGGTCGTGGGTGACGAGGACCATGGCGCCGGGGAAATCTTCCAGGTTCGCTTCCAGAACTTCCAGCGTGGGGATATCGAGATCGTTGGTCGGTTCGTCCAGCAGCAGAATGTCGGCAGGCTGCAGCATCAGACGGGCGATGTGGACTCGTGCCCGTTCGCCGCCCGAGAGATTGCCAACGGGCAGATCCAGTTGCTCCGCGCGGAAAAGGAAACGCGCGGCCCAGCCGGCAACGTGCTGCGGACGGTCGCGGAACATGACGGTATCGCCGCCGGGCGAAAGTGCGCGGCGCAGCGGAGTTGCCGGGTCGATGCTCTCGCGGTTCTGTTCGAAGTAGACGACGCTGAGGCCTTCGGCGCGGCGAATTTCGCCGGCGTCGACGGGGATTTCGCCGCTGATGCAGCGGATGAGGGTGGTTTTGCCGGAACCGTTGGAGCCCAGGACGCCGAGACGAGCGCCGGGCCCCAGCGTGAAGTTCAGGTTGGAGAACAGCTTGCGGCCACCGAGGCTCTTTTCGATGTGGTCGCACACGACAAGGCGCTTGGTGAGGCGACCGGATGACGTGAAGTCGATGGTAGCCGTGCCGCCCTTATTGCGTTCGCTGACGTCTGCGAGCTTCACCTGCAGATCCATAGCGTCATCAATACGCGCTTTGGATTTGCGGGTCCGGGCCTTCGCGCCACGGCGCAGCCACTCGATTTCCTTGTCGACCAGGTTGGCGAGGGCGTCCTGCTCCCGGCGCTGTGCCTTGAGGAACTCGGCGCGCTTTTCGAGGAAGCGGCTATAGGTGCCGGCGGCGGTGAACAGGCCTAACGGATACGACCGGTTGATTTCGGCGACGCGGGTACAAACGCCTTCCAGGAAGTAACGATCGTGGGTGACGAAGATGGACGCGATCCCGGCCGATTTCAGTAGCTTTTCCAGCCACAGAATACCCTCCACATCGAGGTGGTTCGTGGGCTCATCGAGCAGCAGAATGTCGGGTTCGGCGGCGAGGGCGGCCGCTACCGCGAGGCGTTTCTTCCAACCACCCGAAAGGGTACCGGACTGGACGGTGGGGTCGTTAAAGCCAACGCGCGACAGAATGCGCGAAACGGCGACATCTTTCTCATCCGATTCCTTCGCGGCGGCGGTAACCACCTCGCGAACGGACATAGTGGAATCGAAAACAGGGTCCTGCGAAACCATGGCCAGGCGGACGCCTTTGCGCACCGCCACAGTGCCGTTGTCGGGAGGCATTTCGCCTCCCAGAATCTTCAGAAACGTTGATTTTCCGGCGCCGTTCGGCCCGATGATGCCCATGCGGTCTTCATCGTGCAGGCTGAGGGAAATCCCCGTGAATACGGTACGGGAGCCGAACGACTTTTCAAGCGAGTCGCAGGTGAGTAAGACGGACATGTCGTGGAGGGGTCTCTTTTCCGGCGTGGACAACGCTGACGGCCGCCGGGCCGGTTTCCAGACCCGCGGGAAGCAGGGCGTTAATCTGGCGCGGCGCACCGTTGGCCGCGGGAGCCAGCCAGATGGCTGGCAGGGTAGTGCCGTTCAAACGCAGGCTGACATCATCGCTGGTCGCGGTATCGCTCAGGCCGGTGGCCCACACGGAGATCGCACTACCGGGGCCGATGATCGCCATATCGTCTTCGAAAGTCTTGCCGTCGGTGATGCGGGTGATGGCGAGCGCGGCATCACGCTTCGCCATCCAGGAGAGGCTGTCGCCGACGTCGAGGCCGATCTTCAGGGGTTTGCATCGCTTGCTGGAACCGACAGTGAGCGTGGCTTCATGCCAACCGGCGGTCAGGCCGGGCGGAATCTTGCAGGTGGCCTGCCATGCGCCTTCGCCGGTGGGGGCCACATGGATGGGGCGCGAACCAAAATCACCGATGACGGGCCGGACGTTGTCGCAGGTCAGATCGGTCTCTTTGCTGCGGAAGTAGAAGGTGATGTAGTCGTCTTCCGAAGCACTGAAGTTGTGGCCGTGGGTGTTGGCGTTCTCCACGCAAACCACGTCGGGGGCGGGGCCTTTCAGGTCTTCAGCACCCCAGTCGCGGAACGCCGTCACATGGGCCCGTTCGCCGAGTGCGCCCTCGTACTTCGCCCGTGCAAAGCCGGCCGTGCGCGTAAACGCCATGAGACAAGGCACGTTGGGACCAACCCAGTTGTCGAGTTGACCGCGGAGTTCGGTGGTTTCGTAGAACTCCATCACGGGCACCGCATCCAGGTCGGTACCGGTTACAAACGACTCGATGCAGGCCATATCGCGGCACATGCCACAGACGTTTTCGAGAGCCAGCACCGGGTGCTTGACGTGATAGAGCACGCCGAAAAACAGGACGATATCGAAGGTGCCCAGATCGCGGTACGTCAGGCGGCAGATATCGCCGATGTGATAGTCGATCTGCGAGCCGAGCAGCTTCTTCGCTTCCAAAAGACGCGTGCTGCGAGTGGAATCGAGTGCAAGAACTTCCGCGCCACGGCGTTCCATTTCAAAGCTGAACCAGCCGTCCCAGGCACCGATGTCCAGTACACGTTTTCCGGTCAGATCCTCAGGAATGGGGAACTGCGCCACGCGCTTCTTGAGCTGCGCAATGGACTGGTGGCCTTCAATTACCTGGCCATCCGGCAATTCGATGGAGTGGTACCAGCCGAGCTTATTCAGACGCTCAATCTGGCGGCGGTTTTCCTCAATGAAGTGAGGGTTGCGGGCCTCGCTCATGCTTCCTGCAGGATGGGAAGCAACTCGGAACCGGTGACGACGGTTTCGAGTTCTTCCGGCTCGCCATCCAGATCGATGTAGCGGGTGTCGAGCAGGCGTCCATGCTGCACGTTCCCCATCGCGGTCAGGATGTTCTCACGGATATACGGGTGTTCCTGTTCCCATTCGGCAATCGTCTCGCGGATGCCGCGCCGCACCGTGCCGGTTCGCAGGGAACAGCCGCAGGGGACGACGGGAACGCCCTTCGATTCCACATAGCCCCGGGTGATCTCTTCCGTAACGAAGACCAGCGGCCGGATGAGGCGGAAATCTTTCTTACGCGACCAGGTGATCGCTGGCAGGGCGCTCAGGCGGCCCGTGTACATCATGTTGCGCAGCAGAGATTCGCAAAAATCGTCGGCGGTGTGGCCAAAAGCGATGACGTTCGCGCCCAGTTCCGCACCAATCTGATAGACCGCGCGGCGGCGGAAACGGCTACACATATCGCAGCCATGGTCGGGCTGTTCTTCGAGGAGGCGGAGCGACGGGTTATCAGTGTGGCAGGTCCACGGCACGCCGAGGGACTTGATGTATTCACCGACAGGTTCGACAGCGGAGAGGAACTTGCCCTGCTCCACGGTGAACGCACAGAGGGAGAAATTGATCGGGGCACGCTTCTGCAAAAGAAGCAGCGCTTCGAGAAGAGACACGGAGTCTTTGCCGCCAGAAACAGCCACCGCTACCCGGTCGCCTTCGCGAATCATCCGGAAACGGTGGATGGCTTCTCCGGTCTTGCGCAGCAGAATCCGTTCAAAATCCAAGAGTCACGTCCAACTACCAGGTTACCATTTGCCGGGCGGGGCCATTCGAGAATCCGGCCCCCGGGGTCTGCTGCTGCAGGCCCAGGGTTACAGGGTCAGGCAGGATTTACCGCGATTTTACAACTCGCCAACAACGTTTTTGACTGACATCGGTACGGTAGGTACTATGTCGCGTGTAAGCATTCCTAAGTTCCTCTTTTTCATCGCCGTTTCCTGTACAAGTCAGGCGTTCGCCCACAGCTGGGGGCCAGCGGCTCGCGCTACGGGCGCGCCCGGTGACGACAGCAAAGCCTGCACATCCTGCCACACGGGAACCCTCAATTCGGGTTCCGGCAGCGTCAAAATCATCCTGCAGAGCGGTGCGGTTTATATTCCCGGCGTTCGCCAGCGGGTAACGGTTCAGGTTTCTGATCCGGCCAAACAGCGCTGGGGCTTCGAAATGGCCGCTCGTCTGAACAGCAAGCCGGAAACGGCGCAGGCTGGTGAGTTCACGCCCGTCGACAGTCAGACTCAGGTAATTTGCGAGGACAATGGACCTCGCCCCTGCACCACCGGAGTCACCTTCATTCAGCACACCACCGCTGGCACCCGCAACGGCACGCAGGGCGGCGTCTCCTTCCAGTTCGACTGGACTCCGCCCGCGACCAACGCCGGTCCGGTGACTCTCTATGTTGCGGGCAACGCCGCGAACGGTGACAACAACCTGACGAATGACAACATCTACACCTCCAGCGTGCAGCTAAACCCCGTGACGCCAGTGGCGCCGGTGGTCCCGACCGGAGGCGTCATGAGCGCTGCAACGCTGGTGCCCGGCTCCGTGCCGCCCAATTCATGGGTAACGGTATATGGCTCCAATCTCGGGGCAACCACCCGGTCATGGAATGAAACCGATTTTGCCAACGGTGCCTTGCCGATGTCTTTGGATGGTGTGAGCGTGGTTCTGACCGTCTTTGGCGCCCCTCGCCTTGCTTATGTTGGCTACGTCAGCCCGACACAGGTGAATTTCCTGCTGCCGGTGGACGCGCTGCAGGGCAATATTCAGGTCCAGGTCCGCAATTCGGCCGGCATCAGCGCGCCGATTCAGATCGGGACAACGGCGAACTCGCCGCAGTTGCTGACCCTGGATGGCAAGTATGCTCTCGGTGTTCATGCCGATGGCAGCCTGCTGGGTAAGACCGGCCTGGTGGCCGGTGCCGCATCTGCTCCTGCCCAGCCGGGTGAAACGCTGACCTTCTACTGCACGGGCTGCGGGGCGACGACGCCTGCCACTATTTCGGGCCTGGTGCCCACGAAGAGTTCGGTGAATACGCTTCCGGTGGTCACGGTGGGCGGTGCGGCCGCAACGGTTACCTCGGCATCCACCATAACCGGTAGCCCTGGCCTCTATCAGGTAAATGTTCAGGTTCCCGCCGCAACTGCCAATGGCGATCAGCCGGTGGTGATTCGTCTGGGCACGACAAACTCAGTCTCGACGCTCATCACAGTGCAGCGCTAGGCAAAATTCACAGCAGGACCAGAGGCGGAGTTCCGGCAGACGGAGCGCCGCCTCGAACTGTTTTGGGGAATGTTTTGCGGTTGTGAAAGGGGGAGATGGAGGCGCGGGTCGGAATTGAACCGACGAATAAGGGTTTTGCAGACCCTGGCCTTACCACTTGGCTACCGCGCCGGTGGAAGGAACAACGTTCCGATTATATCGCAAGCCCTCGCACATTGCACCGTTTCTGTAACAGGACTGAGGCCACGGACGACGCGAAATGGGGGTAAACTGGAGTAGCGCTGCGTCCACGAAGCCGCCGTGCGTTTACTGGCTCATACATGACTCCCACCGAAGTTCTCGAATTTGCGCGCGAAAACGGCGCACGTCAGGTCGACATCCGCTTCACCGACATCCCCGGCCTCCAGCACCACATCTCCTACCCGATTACGGAATTCACTGAGGCCTCTTTCACCGAGGGCTTTGGTATCGACGGGTCCAGCATCCGCGGATGGGCCGCGATCAATGAGAGCGACATGCTGCTCATCCCTGATCCCACCACCGCCTTCATCGACCCGTTCATGGAGACCACCACGCTGGTGATGACCGGCGATATCCGCGATCCGCTGACACGGCAGAACTATGAGCGCGACCCCCGCTGGATCGCGACCAAAGCCGAAATGTACATGAAGAACTCCGGCGTGGGCGACACTGCGTTTTTCGGCGCCGAAGCCGAATTCTTCATCTTCGACAACATTCGTTTTGAGCAGAACGCGCACTCTGGTTTCTATTTCATCGATGCCGAAGAAGGCCGCTGGAACTCGGGCCGCAAACGCGACAACCTGGGTTATCGCCCTCGCTTCAAAGAAGGCTACTTCCCGGTTCCGCCCACCGATCATTACCAGGATCTGCGCTCGGAAATGGTCAGCACCATGGAACGCTGTGGGCTGGTGATCGAATGCCATCACCACGAAGTCGCCACCGCCGGCCAGTGCGAAATTGACCAGCGCTACAACACGCTGCTGAAGTCGGCGGACAACATGATGCTGTACAAGTACATCGTCCGCAATGTGGCGAATCAGTACGGCAAGACGGTCACCTTTATGCCGAAGCCGCTGTTTGGCGACGCCGGCAGCGGTATGCACGTCCACCAGTCGATCTGGCGCGATGG
>CANIHR010000026.1 GCA_947467185.1 Bryobacterales bacterium | reverse complement strand
GAGCCAGGTGGCACCCTCGCGGGAGTGATCCCCGCCGCCATCGCCGAAGGGGTTGCCTTGCACCTGGGCAAGACCGCTCAGGATAGTGGTGTTTTGGCGGAAAGGCTCAAGCGCCTTCAACGAGGGCGAGAACTCGAAATTCTTGCCTTTGGTCGCAGGCAGCCAGCGGGAGGGAATTGCTCCGTTGGGGTGGAACACGAAAACCAGACGCGCGGGAGCGGGGTTCGCGGCGGCCGACATGGCGGGGGTCATGGCATCGAGCACGGGCAGGGCCAACGCGGCTCCGACGCCTCGCAGAAACGTTCGACGACCTAATGCCTTCCTGGTGATAATCATCGCTCGCTATCCCTCATTCTCCAGCCCCTCATTCTCCAGCCTTCCTCATTTGAAACGGTACGCTTTCCACTACGGCCTCAATAAACGCCGACATTCGGTAGTCGTGCTCGGCTGCCTTGCGGGCAATGGCGCGTATGGCCGGCTTATCGTCCGGCGCCATCCCTCTTCCCAGGGCGTAAATCATTAGTTTCTCAGTTACGGTCTGGATGAATTCTCCCTTGTGCTTCTCAAGCAAGAGCTTCGTGAGACCAGAGGCGCCATTGAACTGTTCGCCGTTGGGGAGGCGCCCGGAAGCATCGATCGGGGCGACTGCGTCCTTGTCGCGCCATTCCCCGACGCCGTCGAAGTTTTCCAGCGCGAAGCCGATGGGGTCCATGCGGCTGTGGCAAGAAGAGCAAACAGGATTATTTCGATGTTCTTCCATAGCCTCGCGAAGGGTTCGCTTACGCCCGTCGGCGGCGTGAGGCTTCAGGGCAGGAACGTCCGGCGGCGGAGGCGGCGGAGGGGTTCCGAGAATATTCTCAAGAACCCACTTGCCGCGCTGCACGACGGAGGTGCGATTGGGGTAGGACGTGACGGTAAGCACGCTGCCCTGGCCCAGCAGGCCCCCGCGCGGCGACCCCGGCGGCAGGCTGACTTTGCGGTACTGCGGGCCGTAGACGTTGGGAATGCCGTAGTGCCTGGCCAGTCGCTCGTTGAGAAATGCGTAGTTCGCATCCAGCATTTCCAGCGCGGGACGGTCTTCGCGGAAGATATTGGTCAGGAAAAGCTGGGTCTCGCGGAGGAACGCCTGCCGCAGGTTTTCATCAAAGTGGGTGAAGACGTCGGTGTCGGGCCTTGCGCTGGCGAGATTGCGCAGGAGGAGCCACTGTCCCGCAAAGTTGTCGATGAGTGCGTCGGACTTAGCGTCGGCCATCATACGCCGGACCTGCGCCTTCAGGACTCCGGGGGCGCGCAATTTGCCCTGGTCGGCGAGGGTCAGCAGCTCGTCATCAGGGATGCTGCTCCATAAGAAAAACGACATCCGCGAAGCGAGTTCATGATCGCTCAGGCGATAGACGCTGCCCGGAGCAGTGTCCTTCGGATCGTGCTCGACGCGGAAGAGGAAGTCGGGCGAAATCAGGATCGCCTGGAGTCCGCGGCGGATGCCCTCGTCGAAGTCGCCGCCCGCGGCGCGGCCCTTGCCATAGAGTCGAACCAACGGCTGAACGTCGGCATCGACGACGGGACGGCGGAAGGCGTGGTGGGCGAGGTTGGTGAAGATCCTCTTCGCGCAGGCGGGTTCCTGTGGGGCGGATGAGGGCCGGCAGACGAAGATCTGACGCCGGCTGGGCGTATCGCCGCGTCCCGTTGCGCGATAAGGGCCGGCTACCGTGATCTTGCCGACGTCGATGTTCGCGTCCTCCAGCGTCACTTGCGCGAGTTCCAGACGGGCATCGTCCATCCGGATATCCAGCTGAAGCGATTTGAGCTTGGCCGGGGCGCGGCGGCCCACCGGGACGAGGGCAACTTCTTCGCGGACTGAATTACCGGGGAAAGTGGTGACAATGTGGTGGAATCCGGCCTTAACAGGAATGCGAACCGTCGCGACTTGGGTGGTGAGAACCTGGGCGGTGAGACCTCTGATCTCAATGCGTAGTTCGTACTCAGCGTCGAGCGGGAAATAGTGGTCGGCGAACATGCCGCGGTTGGCGCCGAAGGGCACGCGCAGTGGGTCCGGGTCACGTTTGGCGGGGCGGTCGGCGCTGGAGTCGAATCCGTGATACTCGACGTCGATCGGCTTCGCCTTGATATCGCCGACTGCCGCGAGGCTGACAGAGCGAGCCAGCGAAAGGTAGCGGTCGATCAGGGACGGCGACATCGAGAGCACATCGGCCTGATTGTCGAAGCCGTTGCCTGAATCGTCGACGGGCAGGGCTTCGCCGGGTCGGGTGTCCAGTGCAAGCAGGTCGCGAACGGCATTGCTGTACTCAACCCGGTTGAGGCGATGCGGCATCGTCTTACCGGGGTTCGGCCTGGCTCGTGCGGCCTGGTCGAGGGCCACCTCCAGGTTGCCCGCAAAGGCGGAGCGGGCGGTGTCGTCGGGGTGCGGCATACGTGCCGGCGGCATCTGCCCGCTACTGACTTGCCGCAGCACGCGCTCCCAAACTCCGGCGTCGCCGCTAACTCGGGCGGGATCGACATTCTCCAGCACGATGCCGCCCGTCTTGAGGCCTGCGCTATGACAACCGAGACAGTATTGGCGGACGAACTTGCCTCGAGCCTGCGCTGCGTCAGGCGTCTGGGCGCTCGCAAATGCGATGGCCGAGGCCAGAACGAATATGAATTTGACATTCCGCGACGCGCTCATAATAAACACCCAAATCCCCTCACACCAATCCAGGATAATCTGCGACCTGGAAGAAGTGTTAGAACGGATTGATGAACGTTCCATCAACGTTCGACCTGCTATAAACCATTGACAGTACAAGCTTTTTAGGCTTGATTCGCTAGTATAATACGGCTGAATAGATAGCGAAGGTCATGTGTATAAGATTTGGAAATCAGCAGGTCTGCCCAGCGCCCGGTCCATGTGAACAGACCATGTGCCGCCAGCGAGGATAGTACCTTTGCGGCCAACACCAAAAGCAAAAGAGCCGAGAGTTGCCTCCCGGCCCTGAACTGCTTTGTATTCTTGGTGCGGAGAGGGGGACTTGAACCCCCACGAGATTGCTCCCGCTAGCACCTCAAGCTAGTGCGTCTGCCAATTCCGCCACCTCCGCAGGTGTTTAAAGGCGAGTTGTGCGAACTACTTCTTCGCGGGTGCCGGCTGAGGTTGAGCCGGTGCCGAGTTCGTTACCGGACGGCGCTTCAGGTCGGGGAGTGCAGCTACCCCGGCGTTCCGCGTCGCCACGATCGAGAGCGAAATCGAAGTCAACATAAAAAGGATTGCCGACACGGTCGTCGCTCTGGAAAGCAGAGTCGCCGATCCGCGGGGTCCGAATGTCGTCTGGGAGCCCATACCGCCGAACGCCCCAGCCAAATCCGCCGCCTTGCCACTTTGCAGCAGCACTACAGCAATCAGAAACAGACACACGATAACGTGCACGATGGTTAACAGAATGAGCACAACAATGTCAGTATACCCCACCCTCTCACGCGAACCATAATTGCCGCGTCGTGACTATTTCAGAGCCGCTTCAATCGCGCTCGACAGCTCTTTCGCGTCCGGTTCTACCGCCGAATCAAACTTCTGAATCACCTGGCCGTCCTTGCCCACCAGATATTTCGTGAAGTTCCACTGCGGAGCGCCCGCCGCGCCCGAAAGGTGCTTGTACAGCGGAATCGCATCCCCGCCCGCCACCGACACCTTCGAAGCCATCGGGAAAGTCACGTGGTACGTCCGCGAACAGAAAGTCTTGATCTCCGCGTTTGTACCCGGCTCCTGACCACCGAAGTTATTCGCCGGAACGCCGACCAGCACCAGGCCCTTGTCCTTGTACTTCTTGTAAAGAGCTTCCAGCCCCTCGTACTGCGGCGTGTAGCCGCACTGGCTGGCCGTGTTTACCAGCAGCACCACCTTGCCTTTGTAGGCCGATAGCGGCATCTTCTGGCCATCAATCGTATTCAGGTCGAAATCGTGAACGTTCGCAGCGTAGAGAGGCATCAGCAGGCACGTGAGAGCTAGCGCAAGTTTGTACATTTGCCCTTTCAGATTCTTCCACGCGCCCTCCGGATGCGTTAATCTGAACCAACCATGAACAAAAAGGCACTTCTCCCCGGAGTCTTCCTGCCGCTGATGATGGGTTCCGCCGCCCTGACGAACACCCTTCGCAACCCGAGGATGGAAGGTGTCCACACGGTAGACATACTTTCGATCTTCGCCGCCGGACTCTGCTTCGGCGCCGCGTTCGTGTCTCTGGTCCGCATCCTGCGCGGCAAGGCCTAATCTTCCGCCAGTGCCCGTTCGTAATCGTCCGGCGTATCGATATCCATCGCCGCCTCGGGACAGTGCAGCAGTACCGCGTCAGCCCGATTCTTCAGAATTACGCCCTTGCATCCCTGTTCCACCGGCAGCGCCTGCAGTAACGACCACGCCTCCCGCGCAAACAAAACAGGCACGCCGACCGTATCCGAATACGTCGCCGCAACAATCTTCCGCCCCGTCCGTAACCGTTCTGCCATCAGTATCTGCAGGAAGGACCCGGACACGAAAGGCTGATCTGCCAGCGCCAGAATCGCGTCATCCGCACCGCAATCTTCCAGAGCGTTCAGCCCAGCCTGGATCGACCCACCCATCCCCGCCGCCCAGTTCTCGTTGACGACTGTTACGACAGGCAGGTCCGCAATCGCCGCCCCCACTTCCGGGGAGTTAGCCCCCAGCACCACTACCACCGGTGAACACGCCGCCGCCAGCGCCGTCTGCACCACGTAACGCACCAGCGGCATGCCTCGAAACGGCAACAGTTGTTTCGCGGTCCCCATCCTCGAGGAACTTCCCGCCGCCAACAATATCAGAGCGCACTCAGACATTTAATTCACAGTATCCGGGCATAGTCGCCATCTGCCGGAAAGCGGCCTGGCCCACTTCCATTACAGGAGCATGCAAAGCGCCCTCCCGAAACCGCAACTGCCCGCCAGTCCGACCGCTCAGGACCGCCTGCATCTCCGAGGCAATCGACAGCGCCACCGCCGATGGAGCCTCGCCCCCCACATCCAGTCCCGCCGGGGCATGCAGACTCTCCGGTTGTGCCAGCCCCAACTCCGCAAGCATCCGGTCCGCCCGATTCTTCGGCCCCAGCATCCCGATGTAACGCGGCTGATGCGCCAGTACCGCCGGCAACAGCCGCAGATCAAGAGGATAGTTGTGCGTCATCAGCACCACTGCCGTGTCGGCCTCGATCGCGATTCCCCGCAGGGGCGAATCCGCCCGAAAAAGCACCACACGGTCCGCCTCCGGAAAATTCGCGGCGCACGCATAGGCAGGCCTGCCGTCGGCCACCGTCACATACCAACCCAATTCCTTCGCAATCGAAACCAGAGGTCGCGCATCATGCCCTGCTCCGAAGATCACCAGCTTCTGCGGTGGCCCGATAAACTCCACGAAAACCTCCGTCCCCGCCAGATGAACGTAGCGGCTGCGACGCTCCACCCAGGCCCGCCGGACATCCTCCCAAAGCGCCACGGAGAGATCACCGCTACCGCCCTGGTAAACTTCGCCGTCAAAAAACAGGCGTGCACCGGTGCCTTCCGGTGCCCGCACCACCGTCGCCATCACCACCGGCCGATTCCGCCGGGCATCCAGGAACGCGAGAGCTTCATCCACCACCGGAGCCGCTACACGCTCCAGCATCACCTGCACCACGCCGTTACAACCCAGCCCGAACTCCCAAACCGCGTCGTCATCCGATGTCGTGTCGTAAACTCGCAACGCTGGCTCCCCTGACTCCGTCATCCACCACGCTTTCTTCGTTAGTTCCCCTTCCAGGCACCCGCCGCTCACCGACCCGATGCGGCTGCCGTCGGGAAATATCAGCATGCGTGCGCCCGGTCTCCGATACGCTGATCCGCTGACATGGACAACCGAGGCGAGCACAGCCGATCTGTGCTCACCTCGCAAGCCACGCCAGGCTTCAAGAATGCTGTGCAACTCGTTCACTGGCTTCCTCTCTTCCCGTGAGCCTAGAGTTCGCTCATGGTTGCATTCGGGAACAAGGGAAGCGCGCGAACGCGCTTCTTCGTCGCAGCATAGTAGGCGTTCGCCAGTGCCGGGGCAAACGTCGGGACACCAAGTTCCCCCGCCCCACCGATGAGCTTCGTCCGGTCCGCTGCCGCCGGATTCGGAATGAGTGTCACCGAGACCGCCGGCATTTCCGAAGGCCGGATCATCCGACTCCTGCTGAAATTCTTCGCCTGAGCCGCACCGTTAACAAAAGTCTGCTTGCCATACAGCGCCGCATTCAGACCATGCACCATCCCGCCCGTCAACTGCGCTTCAATCTGCCCTGGATTTACCGCCAGATAGCAGTCCATCGCAATCGACACCGAGTTCACCTTCAGTCCCGTCGAAGTAACAGCCGAAATCTCCACCACTTCCGCCACGATGCTGTTGAAGGCCGTCCCGATCGCAATACCCCGGTAGTGCCCGGCAGGCAATGGCGTGTTCCAGCCCATCTTCGCCACCGCGTCCAGCACCGCCGTCCAGCGCGGATCCGTCAGCAGTGACTTCCGAAACAGATAGCCGTCCATCCCTGCGGCGGCCGCCAGTTCGTCCACCATAGACTCCACCGCGAAGGTATTGATTGATGCACCCACCGATCGCCAGAAACCTACCGGTATCTGCGAAGGATGCGTCACGTATTCAACAACGCGGGCCCCAAAAGCATACGGCAGCGCCTGCGACGCCTCATACCCCTGGCTATCGCCCTTCGCCCCCAGCACCGACCCACGCTGCGCCAGAATCGACGGCGAAATATTGCGATACGACCACCCCATCACCTGACCGCTCGCCGTCATCCCCGCCTTCGCATGAACCAGCGCCATCGGACGATACTGATCGTGCGTGAAGTCTTCCTCGCGAGGCCACATCAGCTTAACCGGTTTCCCAACCACCATCGCCACCTGAAGGGCCTGACTCACAAAATCCACTTCCGCCTTGCGCCCCAGCCCACCGCCCAGATACGTCGTATGCACCGTGATCTGCGCGGGCGTCAGCGTCGGAATCAGCGTCGCCACCAGGCTCATAACCGCTTTTGCCGATTGCGTCGGAGCCCAGACCTCGCACTTTACGCCCGGCACGTAATCCACCGTGCAGTTCAGCACCTCCATGCACGCGTGGGAGACGTACGGCAGTGTGTAAGTCGCGTCCACCACCTTCGCCGCGCCGGCAATCGCGGCGTTCGTCGTGGAAGCATCACCTTCCACGGTATACAGCGTCCCCGGTCCATTGGCCGCGCCCACCGCATACGGTGTGGCATTCACCGCCAGTGCCTGCGCATCGGCTAAAAACTGAGCGTCATTCAGCTTCGCAGCGTTCGCCGGTAGTGTCCAGCTCAGGCTCAACTGCTTCGCCTTCTGCCATGTATCCCAGGTATTCGACCCCACCACCGCCACCGCGTTGACGTTACCCACCGCTTCCAGACCGCGATTCGTCCCGGCCGCGACCTTCGTCGGCACCACCAGATAACCCGCCGGCGCCGTCGGAGTCTTCGCCAGCGTCCCGCCAAACGACGGGCAATGCTTGATCACCGCATAGACCATGTTGGGCAGACGAACGTCCAGCCCGTAAATCGCGCTTCCGTCCACCTTTTGGGGAATATCGAAGCGGGGCATCGTCTTGCCAATCAGCCGGAACTGCGCGTCGGGCACCAGCGGCGCGCCCGTCGGCAGAGGCAACTGCGAAGCCGCCAGCGCTACACTCCCGTACGTCCATGTCTTGCCATCCGGCGTATGCCGAATTACACCATTGGCCACCGTAAAATTGGCTCGCGAGGCATCCCCGGCGGCGTTCATCGCCGCCTGCACCAGCATCTCCCGTGCCGCGGCCGCCGCGTCGCGCATCTTCCAGAAATTCGTCCGGATCACGCTGCTGCCCACCGTATTGATAGCGGTCCCGATCGGAGCCGGCGTCGCCAGCGTCGGACCACCCTGCACAGTTTTCACCCGCGCGTAGTCCACCATCAAATCTTCAGCAAGCACTTGCGCCAGCCCCGAAAACGAGCCCTGCCCCATCTCAGACGAGCCAATCGTCAGCGTAATGCTCTCATCCGTCGCCACCTGAAGCCAGGAATTGACCCCCACTCCAGTCGAAGCCGCATCCAGTTCCCCCATGCGGTTCACTTCGGGCATAAAAAATGCCAGCGTCAGTCCGGAAACCGCGCTCGTCAGGAAAGAACGGCGATCCGTCTTTTCGTTCATTAGTATTTGCATTGTGGTCTCCGGGCCTACAGCTTGCTGCAAGCGGCCTTAATCCGCGGGTAAGTGCCACAAACACAAAGGTTTTGCACCTCATTGGCGATTTGCGTGCCATGATGGCCGGCCTTCATCGCCCCGGCTACAGCCATGAGCATGCCCGACTGGCAGAAACCGCACTGCGGCACCTGATTGGCGATCCATGCCTGCTGTGCCGGGTGACTGGCATCGGGAGAAAGCCCCTCGATCGTCACAATCTTTCGGCCGACAGCCGACGAGACATCGAAGTCGCACGATTTCTCCGGCTGGCCGTCGACCAGGACGGTACAGGCACCGCAGACTTCAATCCCGCACCCGTACTTCGTCCCCGTCAAGCCCAAAAGGTCCCGCAATACCCACAAAAGCGGCATACCACCGTCACTCACGGTGACAGTGCGCGCCTGTCCGTTTACATTCAGATTCAGGGTCAAGCTATCTCTCCTCGGTGCCAGTACTGTCAGTACTGGAACTGGAGATAAAGGGGAGCCCGCAGGGCCACGAAATATACCCGGAGCGAAAGTTTCTTTAGATTTTTTCCCAGTCCATCACAATCTTGCCGGAGTTCCCCGACTTCATCAGGTCAAACGCCTCCTGGAAGTCCCGGTAGCTGAACCGATGGGTAATCACCGGAGAAATATCGAGCCCCGACTCCAGCATCACGGTCATCTTGTACCAGGTCTCATACATCTCCCGGCCATAGATCCCGTGGATGGTGAGCATATTAAAGATCACAATGTTCCAGTCGATCGCGATCTCGTTCGGTGGAATCCCCAGCATCGCGATCCGTCCACCATGTGACATTGCGGAGAGCATGTCACGGAATGCCGAAGCGTTCCCGGACATCTCCAGGCCCACATCGAAGCCCTCCGTCATCCCAAGCTTCTTCTGAACCTCCGCGAGGGTCACCTCCCGAGGATCCACCGCCAGGCTGACACCCACCTTCCGCGCCAACTCCAACCGGTACGGATTCAGGTCCGTGATCACCACATGGCGCGCGCCGGCATGTTTCGCCACCGCCGCCGCCATAATCCCGATCGGCCCCGCGCCCGTCACCAGAACGTCTTCCCCCAACACCGGGAACGCCAGCGCCGTATGCACCGCGTTGCCAAACGGATCGAAAATCCCGGCAATCTCGGGGTTCACATCCGGTTTATGCACCCACACGTTCGTCATCGGCAGCGACACGTACTCGGCGAATGCCCCAGGTCGATTCACGCCTACGCCACTGGTATGCGCACACAAATGCCGCCGTCCTGCCAGACAGTTCCGACAGCGTCCGCAAACCACATGCCCCTCGCCCGAAACCACCTGCCCTGGGAAGAAGTCATTCACGTTCGCGCCAACCGCCACAATCTCCCCCATAAACTCATGGCCAATCACCATCGGCGTCGGAATCGTCTTCGCGGCCCACGCATCCCAGTTCATGATGTGGACATCGGTTCCACAAATCGCCGCCCGCTTCACGCGAATCAGCACATCGTTAATCCCGATCGTGGGGATCTCTACGTCTTCAAGCCAGAGTCCGGGTTCGGGTCTGCTCTTCACTAACGCTTTCATTAGGCCTGTGGGCTGCATACCTTCATGGTAAGCTCCGCTGCTATTACGAAAAAACGAACCCGACCTGCCACAATGGGCAGGATGCAACCGGATGCGGAAACCCACGGCGAAACGCACGACGGGACTGGGGAAAATGAAGCGCCACCATTTCTGGGACGCTGGCGAAACCTCTACATCCTCATCCTTGCTTGGCTCGCCATCCTGATCTTCCTCTTCTACCGTTTCACCGAGTACTTCTCACAATGAGCACCATCGACTGGATCGTGATGGTCCTCACCATCATCGGCATCCCGGCCTTCGGCCTCTGGCGCGCCCGAGCGTCCAAAACGGTTGACCAGTACCTGCTGGCCGGTAAGACCATGCCCTGGTACGCGATGGGCCTCTCCATCATGGCCACCCAGGCCTCCGCCATTACCTTCATCGCCACCACCGGCCAGGCTTACGTTGACGGCATGCGCTTCGTCCAGTTCTACTTCGGGCTGCCCGTGGCGATGGTTATCCTCTCAGCCACTGCGGTCCCCATCTTTCACAAATCCGGTGTCTACACGGCCTACGAGTACCTCGAAAAGCGCTTCGACGCCAAAACCCGCGCTCTCGCCGCCGTCGTCTTCCTCGTGCAACGAGGCATGGCCGTCGGTGTTTCTCTCTATGCCCCCGCCATCGTCCTCTCCGTCATCTTCGGCTGGCAGGACCGCATCACAACCTTCGTCATCGGGGCTCTCTGTGTCGTCTACACCACCAAAGGCGGCATCAAAGCAGTCACCTGGACCGACGTTCTACAGATGACCATCATCTTCTCCGGTCTGATTCTCGGCCTCCTCACCGTCATCTCTCTTCTGCCCCAGGGAATCAGCTTCCCCGACGCCGTCTACCTCGCCGGAGCCATCGGCAAGCTCAACGCGGTTGACCTTCACTTCGACCCCAATAACCGCTACAACCTCTGGAGTGGCCTCATCGGAGGCTCCTTCCTCGCTCTGGGTTACTTCGGCGGCGACCAGTCCCAGGTCCAGCGCTACCTGACGGGCAAGTCCATCGCCCAGAGCCGCCTCAGCCTCCTGTTCAACGCCATGGCTAAGGTCCCGATGCAGTTCTTCATCCTCTTCGTCGGTGCCATGGTCTTCGTCTTCTACCTCTTCATCCAGCCGCCGATGCTCTTCGAGAAGACCGCTCAGGCCGCCGTTGAAAAGGCTCCGGGCTGGAGCCAGGTGAACCAGCGTTTTAACGACGCCTGGCAGCATCGCCAGAAAGCCGCACTGGATGTCGCTGCTGCACGCAAGCTCGACCAACCCGAAGTCCTGAACAAGGCCGTCGCGGACTACCGTGCCGCCCACAAAGACATCACCGAAGCCCGCACCTCCGGCATCAAACTCCTCGAAAAGACGGGCCACGGCGCTTTTAACGACACCAACTACATCTTCCTGTCGTTCGTCACGAAATACTTCCCCGCAGGCTTCATCGGCCTGGTTATCGCCGTCATCCTGACCGCAGCCATGTCGTCCAGTTCCGGCGAACTCAATTCTCTCGCTACGGTCAGCGTCATGGATATTTATCGGCGACATTTCAAAGCCGAAGCCAGCGACCGCCACTACCTTGTGGTCTCCCGCGTCTCCACCGCCCTCTGGGGGCTCTGGGCCGTCATCTTCGCCCAGTACGCGAAACACCTCGGATCGCTGGTCGAAGCCGTAAATCAGGTTGGTTCGTTTTTCTACCCTGTGCTCCTGGGCGTCTTCGCTCTCGCCTTCCTCTTCCCGAAAGTCCGGGGCGGTTCGGCCTTCTGGGCCATGCTGATCGCCGAAGTTGCCATCATTGCCCTCGCCGTCTTCACCAAAGTGGCTTTCCTCTGGTACAACCTTGTCGGAGCGGTCATCGTGATCGTCCTCGGCGTACTTTTTGCGGCCCTCAAACCCGCCGAGTCCGAAAAATCCTGAACTTTCGTGTAATTCAGCGATATCATTTATAGAAATTGTTTCCCCTGGCACCAACCAAGGTCCGTCTGGAGCTTCTGCGTACCACCTGGCAGAGGTATGCCTTCGCGCTTGTCGCCACTCTGGTCGCAGCTGTCGTCCCGCACCTGGTACGACCTGCGGCGGAACTGCAAAGAACACCGCTGCTGGCCGCCTTCACCGCAGTCCTCGCGACAGCGGCCGTCGCCGGCTTCGGACCGAGCATCGTCGCCCTGTTTCTCGGGGCGGGATGGGGTCTTTTTGAACTGTTCTCCACACCTGGCTTCAGCCCCTCCGACATCCGCGTCCGTCTCTTCGTTTTTCTCCTCGAAGCCGTCCTCGTCACCATGTACGGATGGTCGGCGCGGCGCGTCAACCGCCGCATCGCGGAAGCTTCCGCCTGGCACCAGCGCCTCGTCGAAACCGCCGCTGAGGGCATTTGGGTTCTCGGAATCGACGACACCATTCATTGGGCCAATCCCCATATGGCCGAAATTCTGCGTTGCCCTCTCGGTCGCCTCGTGGGACGCCTCCGCGAGGAATTTGTCTTCCCGGAAGACAGTGCTGCTGACCGTGTCCGGCTCCAAAACCTCCGCAATGGCCAGTCCGAGCAACGCGACCGACGCCTTCGCCGCGCCGACGGCAGCGAGGTCTGGCTCCTCGCATCCTCCCGCCCTATCCTCAATCCCGAGGGCCAGTTCCAGGGTGTGCTGTCGATGATGACGGATATCACGGAACGCAAACATGCCGAAACCGCCCTCCGCCGCTCAGAAGCACGCTTCCGCAACCTCTTTGAGAACATTGTCGAGGGCGTTTACCAAAGCACACCCGACGGACGCATCCTGGCCGCCAATCCGATGTTGCTGAACATGCTGGGTCTTACCAGCGAAGCGGAACTCAACGACATCAATATCGCCGACCACCTCTACGTCGACAAAACCGTCCGCAAGCATCTTTTGGAACGCCTCGAACGTGACGGCAGCTTCCGCAATGTCGCCTACCAGCTTCGCCGTTGTGACGGCAGAATCATCACAGTCGAGGAAAACGCACGCGCGGTTCGGGACGACGGCGGGCAGATCCTCTACTACGAAGGCACTCTGACCGACATCAGCGACCAGAACTAAACACTGAGTCGGTAAGCCCGAACCGCGTTCCGCCAGAAGAACCCGTCCACTTCGGCCGCCGGCCGCCCCGCAAGATACCCCGCCACTACCTCAAAGACCACAGGATAAAGCGCTATCAGGTCGCAAGTGGGCCAGTTGCTGGCAAATACCAGCCGTTCCGCGCCGAAGACCGTCCAAAGCTCGTCCAGCCCACGCTTGTAAAAAGCCGGATCCTGGGGAACTGCCCCATTTACCTTCCTCACCACGCCCGAAACCTTTGCGAACACATTCGGCGCGCCCGCCAGCAACGCCATACCGGAAGAATTATCCACAGGCATGTGCCCCACAATCACCCGCAGCGCCGGCACCTGCTTCACCAGTGCCGCCAGTTGCTCAAAGTGTGGCGGGGCACTCGCCAGCACATCCAGACTCAGGCCCCGCTCGGCCAGCCACGCCACATCGGCGGACTTTTGTTTATCCGCCAGAATCCCCGCCAGCGCTGGTCCGCCA
The DNA here is from genome assembly GCA_947467185.1 of Bryobacterales bacterium. Lineage (GTDB taxonomy): Bacteria > Acidobacteriota > Terriglobia > Bryobacterales > Bryobacteraceae > BOG-234. Next base: position 17,549 of record CANIHR010000026.1, on the reverse strand, counting down.
ATCCGGATCCCCCGGAACAACGGATGCTTCGCAAACCGCTCCAGCGCCGCCCGGAAGTCCGGATGCCCTGGCGCGACATTGCCCACCACCGCCCGAATCAGCGGCTCCCGGTCCCCCAGCGTCAGTAGCCACAGATTATCCTCCAGCCACGGACTCGCCTCAATCGCCACCACGCCATCCACCCGGTACGGCTTCACCGCCTCCAGATACCGCGACGGAAAGCTCGGTTTGTACAGCACCGTCATGTTGGGAGGAGGCCAGGGCACGCCCTGAGGCCGCGCCGTGTCGTAGAAATGCGTCGCCACATCGATCACCCGACTGGCCTGTGCAGCAGCCGCCAAAAGTGGTGCGGCAAGGCTCGTTGTAACAAAACTGCGACGTGACAATTCCGTGACCATTAGTCTGGAGAGTACCATTTAGGCTTGGTCAGTCATGTCGTCAAAACCCCGCAGTAAGAAGAAGGCAAAGGTTGAGTCCGCGAAGCCCGCAACGCCGCCCCCGCCCCCGGTCGTCGATTTCGACAACCCCGAACTATATCTGAACCGGGAACTCAGCCTCCTCGAATTCCAGCGCCGCGTCCTTGAAGAAGCCCGCGATGTCCGCAACAAGCTTCTGGAACGCGTCAAGTTTGTCTCCATCATCAGCTCCAATCTGGACGAATTCGCCATGGTGCGCGGCGCGGCCCTCAAACAGAAGCTCGCCGCCGGCAGCCAGGATCTCTCCATCGACGGAAAGACCGTCATCCAGCAACTAGTCGCCGTACGCGAAGAAGTCGAGGAACTCACTGGCGCCATCTACTCCACCTTCAACGAACTCCTCCCCGACCTCGCCCGCCACGGCATCGAACTCGTCGAATACTCTGATCTCGATTCCCGCGAACGAGCCGCCGTCGACCGTTACTACACCGACACTGTTTTTCCCTGCCTCACGCCCCTTGCTTTCGATCCCGGCAGGCCCTTCCCGCACATTTCGAACCTCAGCCTCAACCTGGCCGTCGTGCTCCGCGACACCGCTGGAAAGGAACACTTCGCGCGCCTCAAGGTGCCGCAGCAGCTACCCCAACTCATTTCCGTCCCCGCCGCGCCCTCACGCCGCAAAGCCGCACCACCCCAGCGCTTCGTCTGGATTGAACAGGCTATCGCCGGCAACCTGGGCAGCCTCTTCCCGGGCCTAACTCTCGTCGAATCCCATCCGTTCCACGTCACTCGCGACGCCGAAGTCGCCATCAAGGAACTGGAGAGTGACGACCTGCTGGAATCCGTCGAAGAGGCCGTCTGGCGCCGCCGTTTCCACAAACCTGTCCGTCTGCTGACCGACACCGCCATCTCGCCCGAGATTCTCGAAATCCTCGTTGAAAACCTGGATGTCGGCCCTGACGACGTCCTCCGAGTCTCCGGCCCCCTCGACCTCACACGTCTTCGCCAGCTTGCCTCCCTCGACCGGCCCGATCTCCGCGACGAACCGCTCGAACCGTATACGCCGCCGGAGTTCTCCATCCACGCCGAAGAGGACATCTTCTCCGTCATCCGACGGGAAGACCGCTTCCTGCACCACCCGTTCCAGACTTTCCAGCCCATCGTAGACCTGCTCCGCAAAGCCGCCCACGACCCCGAAGTTCTCGCAATCAAAATGACGCTTTACCGCGTCGGCCGCAACTCGCCCATCGTCAAAGCCCTCCTCGAAGCCATCGAAAACGGCAAGCAGGTCGCCGTTCTTCTGGAACTCAAAGCCCGCTTCGACGAAGAGAGCAATATCGAGTGGGCCCGCGCCCTCGAACGCGAAGGCGTCCACGTGGTCTATGGCCTGGTCGGCCTCAAAGTCCACTGCAAAATCGCGCTCATCGTGCGCCGGGAACACGAACAGATCCGCCGCTACGTTCACCTGGGCACGGGTAACTACAACCCAGTCACGGCGCGGCTCTATACCGATGTCAGCCTCTTCACCGCGGACCCGGACATCGGCGCCGACGCAACCGATCTTTTCAATTACCTGACGGGCTACGGCCACCAGTCCGACTTCCGCCGCCTGCTCGTCGCCCCGCTCACCATGCGGAAGAAGTTCCTGGACCTCATGCGCCGCGAAATCGCCCTCGGCGACAAGGGCCACATGATCCTCAAGATGAACGCCCTCGAGGACAAAGAAATGATCCGCCTGATGTACGAGGCTTCCTGCGCCGGCGTGAAGGTGGATCTGCTCGTCCGCGGCCTGTGTTGTCTCCGTCCCGGCATTCCGGGAGTCAGCGAAAACATCACTGTTCGCAGCATCGTCGGTCGCTACCTGGAACACAGCCGCGTCTATTATTTCCGCAACGGTGGCCAGGAAGAAATCTACGCAGGCAGCGCCGACCTGATGCCCCGCAACCTCGACCGCCGAGTGGAACTCCTGTTCCCGATTCTCAACCAGAAGCTCGTCCGCTACCTCCGCGACGTCGTCCTGGAAAAGTATCTTGCCGACAACCGCAAAGTCCGCATTGGCCGCCCCGACGGCACCTATGACTCGGTCCTCACCGGCGCCACCGACAGCCAGGCCTGGTTCGCCTCACACAAAGCTTCATCCGGCGATTAGGGCCGCTTCTCCATCACGGCGGCTGACAGAAACTCCGTCACCATGGTAGTGAGGGCGCGCGGATATTCCGTCTTCGGTACGGCCAGCGCCTGGGTCCGCACCAGTCGCTTCCCAGTCACCCGCAGTTTTTGAAAGCGGTGCCCGCGCCCGGCAAGCGCGTACTGAGGCAGAATCGAATACCCGAACCCCGATTCCACCAGCCGCTTGATCACTTCGGTATCATCCGCCTCCATAATCACGTGCGGAGTGATCCCCATTCCGCTCAGGTAACCATCGATCATGTCCCGCATATTGCTGCCGTGGGGATAGAGCAGAAACGGAGCGGACGCCATCTCAGACGGCTGCACCGTCGTGACCAGCCCCTCTTGCACCCCGTCGGTCGCGGGCCGGATCACCAGCAACTCCTCTTCGTACAGAGGAATGATCTTCAGCTCCGCCTGCGTCCAGGGCAGTGAGATCAGGCCCAGATCAAACTGCCGGTCCAGCAACCCGGCCACAATCCGCTCGGTCGCCCCTACCGTCACGTGGATATCGGCATGAGGAAACTTCTTCCGCAGCCGCCGCATCGGACCACCCAGCCGGTAAATCAGAGTCGTCGCTCCGCAGGCAAAGTGGAAGGGTCTCGAATCAACCTCGGGCTTGTCCGCAAAATCTCTCCGGATCGCCCCCATCCGCTGCGCCACTTCCCGAGCGTGTTCCGCCAGACGGAACGCCTGGGGAGTGGGCGCAATCCGCTTCCCCGCCTTCACAAACAGCGGCGTCCGTAGTTCCTCCGCCAGACCCTTCAACTGCAGGCTCACGGCCCCTGGCGACAGATGCAACATCGCGGCGGCGCGAGTTACTGTGCCATGCTCCAGCACCGCCAGAAAGATTTCCAGTTACCGCAGTTCCATCGCTCGCCAGCGTACCAAATCGTTAAGTAATACTAAACGATATCTTTTGATCTTTAGCCTTTTTACCTGTATAACAGTTCGCTACAATCGCGTGACAGTAGGGAGTTTTCTCACAATGAAGCTATACACGCGAACCGCGCTGCTCGCCTTCGGCCTTTGTCTGGCCACCACTTTCGCTACCGCCCAGGAATTCCGCGGCACCCTCGGCGGCTCGGTCACAGACCCGGCCGGTGCGGTTGTCGCCAATGCAACCGTTCTTGCCGTGGAAACCACCACCGGCACCCGCGTCCAGACCACTTCGGAATCCACCGGCGGCTATACCCTCCCTTTCCTCGCGCCCGGCAGCTACGACCTCACCGTCCGCGTCACTGGCTTTAAGGAATCTATTCGCAAAGGCATCCAGATCAACTCCGGAGCGAAGCTCACGGTGGATGTCGCCCTCGAGGTCGGGAACACCTCGCAATCTGTGGAAGTGACGGGCGATGTCCCGCTACTCAATATCGAGAGCGCCTCGGTTGGCCAGAACATCACCACCAAAGAGGTAGAGGATCTCCCCCTGAATGGCCGCACGCCCCTGGTCCTGGCCTCGCTCTCCATCGGTGTCCTCGCCACGGGCCAGCCTTCACTGATTCACCCCTTCGATAGCGGTGCCGCCGCCGGCTGGAGCATCGCAGGGTCCTCCGCGCAGACCAACGAAATCCAGATCAACGGTTCTCCCGATGCCACCTGGGATGGCCGTCTTGCTTACAGCCCGCCCCACGACGCTGTCCGCGAAGTCAGCGTCAAGGCGTTCGATACCGACGCTTCCTCCGGCCATACAGCCTCGGGCACCATCAACCAGATCATGAAGAGCGGCACGAACGCCGTCCGTGGCTCGGCGTGGGAATTCAACCAGCCCAACACGCTCATCGCCAATAACTACTTCAACAACAAGAACGGCCTGCTGCCCCCCGTCACCCACTACAACCAGTACGGCCTGACCGCCGGGGGGCCCATGGTCCTGCCGAAGATGTACGATGGCCGCAACAAGCTCTTCTGGTTCTTCGCCTGGGAAAGCCTGAAGGACAGCCAGCCCAACACGACCCTCCTCAGTGTCGCCACAGACAAGCAGCGCACCGGCGACTTCTCTGACCTCCTCAAGCTCGGCACCCAGTACCAGCTCTACAACCCCTACAGCGCCGTGCAGAACGGCACCACCATCACGCGCTCCCCCTACCCCGGCAATATCATCCCCTCCAGCCAGCTCAGCCCCATCGCGGCGGCTTACCTGAAGTTGATGCCTCTGCCGAATCTGCCCGGTTCGCCGAACGGCCTGAACAACTACGGCAGCACCGCGCCCACACCCGACGACTTCAGCAACCAACTGGGCCGCATCGACTACAACGTCTCTGACCGCGACCGTCTCTTCTTCGATGTCCGTCACACGGATTACATCCAGACCAAGAACAACTACTTCGGCAACGCCGCCACTGGCTCCGTCCTAACGCGTTCCAACTGGGGCACCAGCTTCGACAACATCTTCACCATCAACCCGTCCAACGTACTCGACGTGCGCTTCAACTTCACGCGCATGGATGAAGCCCACCCCTCCCCCTCGGCCAGCATTGATCCCGTGAGCCTCGGATTCCCTGCGTACATGGGTTCCACCTCACAGTACCTGCAGATGCCGAACATATCCTTCGCCGGCGCGACCGCCTTCACCACCATGGGCTTCACTGGTGCCGATAAACTCCCATCCCAGTCCCTGCAACTGTTCGGAGTTCTCAACCGGATCAAGGGCAACCACGCCATGAAGTTCGGCGCGGAGGTTCGGCAGTACGTCCTGAACACGATCAGCTTCGCCAACTCCGCCGGGTCGTTCTCATTCAGCGCCAACAGCTGGGTGAAGTCCAGCAGCACAGCATCATCTACCGTGGTGCAGGGTCAGGACCTGGCCGAACTCCTCCTGGGCCTGCCGACCAGCGGTTCGTATGACGTGAATGCCTCCGCCGCTTACTTCGAGCACTACGGTGCCGTCTTCGTGCAGGACGACTGGCGCATCCGCCGCAACCTCACCGTCAACCTCGGAGCCCGTTTCGATTACGACGCCCCGTATCACGAAAAGAATGGCCGGACCGTGAACGGCTTTGATGCGAACGCCGTCAGCCCCCTTTCCACCGCCGCTCTCACCGCCTATGCTGCCAAGCCAATCAGCCAGATCCCCGTTGCAAACTTCAGGGTCAACGGTGGCCTCACGTTCCCGAAAGATGGCGCCCTGTACACGCAGACTTCGCATAAGGTCAGCCCCCGCGTTGGCATCGCCTGGACGCCTGACATGATGAAGGGCAAGACCGTCGTGCGCGGTGGCTTCGCGATGTTCGTACAGCCCGTCGGGATCTCCCAGTTAGGTATCAACGGGTCCTACTCAACCAAGCCCATCCTGCAGCAGTATGGCTTCAGCCAGACCACCCAGTACATCGCATCCAACAACAGCTTTCTTACGCCCGCCGCGAATCTGAGTAACCCATTCCCGACGGGCATCAAACTCCCGGTTGGTTCGACCGCCGGTCTCGGCACTTTCGTCGGCCAGACAATCCAGTTCATTGACCCGAACATCCGCGATCCTTACTCGATCCGCTGGAACATCGGCCTGCAGCACTCTTTCACGCCGAACATGATGATGGAGGTTGTCTACACCGGCAGCCATGCTCTCAATCTGCCCATCTTTGTGACGCAACTGAACGGTATCCCCTCGCAGTACCTCAGCACCACCACGACGCGCGACCAGCCTCTCATCACGGCCCTCAGCGCCACCAACCCGAACCCGTTCGCAGGCCTCGCCACATCGCAAAATGGCACAACGGCGACTGTCGCCCAGCTTCTCTCGAAGTTCCCGCAATTTCCCACGGGGACGGGCAGCGGCGGCAACGGCATCATTGAACTCAACCACACGGCGGGCAGTTCCTACTACCAGAGCCTCAACGCTCGTTTCCAGCGCCGCTTCTCGGGTGGCATGACGGTGGTCGCGAACTTCATCCATTCGAAGACGATCGACCGGACTACATGGCTGAACGACACGGACCTGACGCCCGAGAAGCGCATCTCACCGAACGATCGCCCGAACCGCATTGTCCTCGCGACCACATATGAACTGCCGTTCGGCAAGGGCAAACGCTTTACGCTCGGTGGCTCGAAGGTCGTCAATGTCCTCGCCGGCAACTGGGGTCTGAACAGCGTCTACACCTTCCAGGTGGGCGCGCCCCTGACCTGGGTCAACGGCAGCACCACCTCGCCCGGCGACTACATTTACCAGGGGACACCAATTATCCTGAACAACCGGAACAACAACAGTCCGGCGTTCAATACATCGGCGTTCGATACGCTGGCCGCGAATCAATTCCAGTACCACATCCGGACCCTTTCGACCACGTTCCCGAACCTCCGCGGAGACGGGATCAACGAATGGAGCCCGTCAATCTCCAAGCGTTTCCGGTACAAGGAGAACGTGGCGCTGCAGTTGCGCCTGGAGGGCTATAACGTCCTGAACCATCCAACGTTCGCGGCCCCCAACACGACGGCGACTTCGGCCGCCTTCGGCACCATCACCGCCCAGGCGAACCGCCCCCGGACCCTGCAGATTGGTGCCCGTCTGACGTTCTGATTTGAGCGGGAAATCCGCTACAATCAGCCCAGTGAAGGTCACGACAGGAATCGTCATTCTGACGCTCGCGGCGGGCCTTGTTTCAGGCCAAAAGGTCCACCGCGACCTGCCGAAGTTCCTCGGTGCCGAGGTTACCGTTACCGAACCGCCAACGGACAAGGACGGTTTCTTCCCGGAAGGGACCGCAAGGGTCTGCGTTGACCTGAAACCGCAGAAGCAGTGCTACACTCCGCCGAAGCAGTATGGCCTGCGCCCCGCAGTGTCACTCGTGCAGGTCGACAATGATACGCCAGCCATCCTCTTCAAAGTGGCGAGCGGTGGCGTCAGCGGCTGGATGGTTCATTTCGCCCTGCTTCGCCCCGGGTCGGGCACTACGTTGGACAATCTGTTCTTGTCGGACCCATCCGTGTCGAACCAAAGCCAACAGGCCTTCTGGAGTGAGCCGTCAATTTCGCGTTCGCAGATCTTCGTCACAGCAGAGTACGTATGGGGGCGGAATGAGAGCCACTACGAACCGCATCGTTTCGTCATTTCCAGCTACCTTAGACTGCCCTCAACCATGATCGACAGCCTCGCCTACCACCTCGAAGACGAGTACATGACCGTCCGGCATTACGACCTCGAAGCAAATGCAGACGTCCTCGCCTCCGAAAAGCCCGAGATTCTCGCCCGCCTCCGTAAAGTCGTCGCCGCCAATGGGAAGCGGTAAGCCCACCCCTTCGCCCCTGTAAATCACCCCTCCATTCGGCGTCCTCGCCACCTGGAACCTGGATTTGGCCACCAGCCTCGCCACGTTCGCCCCTCAAACCACGCGTTCTGCCCCTTTCGAATGGCCCCTCCTGCCATCCGATGGAAACAATTGGGGGTAAGCATCAGGGGTTGTATCCCAACTGGAGGTTCCATGAACAAAGTACTCCGCGCCAGCGGGGCGTTGCTGCTGATCGCAGCTGCTGCCCTGGCGCAAACCAGCCGAGGAACGGTCACCGGACTCGTGACCGACTCTTCCGGCGCAGTCATCCCGGCGGCAACGGTCGAACTCAAGGGCGTTACCACCGGCATCACCCGCTCCGCGGCGACCAACGAAGCGGGGCTTTATCGCCTGGATGCAGTCGATCCGGGTTCGTACGAAATCACTATTTCCCAAACAGGCTTCAAAGCCACGAAAAGCAATGCGTTTGACGTCGCGGGCGCCCAGGTTGCGTCCATTGACGTGAAGCTCGAGATCGGCACGCAGTCGTCCGTCGTCGAAGTCTCGGCCGACGCCGTCACCCTGCAGGTCGATTCTCCTGTCCGCAGCAGCACCATCAACTCGCAGCAGATCACCGACCTGCCGTTCTCCGGCCGTAACCCGGTCGCACTCGCACTCACGGTGCCGGGCGTTTCCACCAGCCGTTTCGGCGTGGGTGGAACCGGCTCGTTCTCGGTGAACGGTTCGCGCAGCCGCTCGAACAACTTCCTGATCGACGGCACCGAGAACAATGACATCTCGGTCGCAGGACAGGCGTTCACCATTACTCTGCCGGACATGATTCAGGAAACCAGCGTCCAGACTTCGAACTACGACGCAGAATTTGGCCGCGCCGCCGGTGCGGTCGTTAACGTCATCACGAAGTCCGGTGGCAATGCGCTCCACGGCACCGCCAGTTGGCTGCTCGATGTGACCAACGATGACGCGATCACCAACACGCAGGGTTTGGACCCAGTCGTGGTGAAGCGCGGCAAGCCGCTGCCTGGCACGGAGAATATATGGGGCGCGACCCTCGGTGGTCCCATCGTGAAGAACAGGACGTTCTTCTTCGCGGGCTTCCAGGAAGACCGACAGAAGTCGAGTGGTTCGGCCACAGCCGCGGCCCCCACGGCTGCCGGCTGGGCAACGCTGAACTCGCTGTTCCCGACGGGCGCCAATCCGCGCGTGGATCTGTATCGTCAGGTTCTCGCCGGCACGACAGCCACGGCGCAGCCTGCCAACATTGCCTTGGGGAATAACCGTCCAGCCGTGGAATTCGGCACTGCGACCATCCCTTACGCCAACTTCATCGGCGACCGTCTGTTCTCCATCAAGGGCGACCACCGCATCAGCGACAACGATTCGCTCTCGGCACGTTACTCGAACGAGACGCGCCCGTCGCTGCCCGCTTCGCTCGGTTACCCCGGAATGAATACCAATCAGTACAGCCGCCTGAAGAACGCGGTTGCATCTGAAACGCACGTGTTCAATGCGGCCAGTACCAACGAATTCCGCATCGGTTACAACCGCATCGATCTGGCGTTCCCGGTGGATACGGACAACCCGCTCGGCAAGACGTTGGCCAACTACACGATCGCCGGCGTACCGACCGCGAACATCGTGAACCTGGGTGTTGCCACCAACTTGCCGCAAGGCCGCGTGGCGAACAACTACACACTGCAGGATACGTTTTCGCTGGTCAAGGGCCGCCACACTTTCCGCATGGGCATGGACCTTCTGAACCAGCGCTCGCGCCAGCTTGCGCCGATCAATGAACGAGGCTCGCTGACCTACAACGCCTCGAACATTCTGGTGAATGGTGTGACGCAGGCGTACACGGGCTTCGCCAATTTTGTGGACGATTTCTCGGGTTCCAACGGCACAGCCGCCCGCGATTTCGGCACCCCGGCATACTACCCGTCGCTGTTCCGCCAGCAGTACTTCTTCACGGACCGGTGGCGCTTCTCGCAGTCGCTGACGGTGACGCTCGGCCTTCGCTATGAGAACTTTGGCGTGCCGATCAACTCGGTGAAGACCGCTGCTTACGCTGGTCTCTTCAACGTGAATCCGGTGACGCTGGATGGTCCCTGGAATAAGCCGAACTCGGTCAATTCCGACAACAACAACTTCGGGCCTTCGGTGGGTCTGGCGTACTCGCCTTCGGCCACCAGCGGCCTGCTGGGCAAGCTGCTGGGCGACCGCAAGACAGCGTTCCGCACCGGCTATCAGATTGGGTACGACTCGTTCTACAACAACCTGGCGTCGAATGCCGCGGTTTCGTCTCCGAACGTGAACGCCGTATCGCTGCCATTCGCGGTGACTACTGCGAATCCGCGTGGCCAGTCCACTTTCTCGGCGGCGTTCCCGACACCTCGTCCCCTGAGTCCGAACACGACGCAAAGCCTGGTGGTGAAGAACCTGCTGAATCCGTATACGCAGAAGTGGTCGTTCGGCTTCCAGCGCGAACTGCCGCAGAACGTGATCCTGGATGTGGCGTATGTCGGCACGAAGGGGACGAAGCTGTTCATGACGGAAGATCTGAATCCGCTGGTGCCGGACAGTTTGAAGGTGTTGCCGACGGGTTACACGATCGCGACGCTGCCGATCAACTCCGGCCGTCTGGATCCGCTGCAGGGTTCGCGCGGCATCCGCACCAACGGGGGTTCGTCTTACTATCACAGCCTGCAGGTGAACGGCACCCGCCGTTTCGCCAACCACTTCACGGCCACCTCCGTTTACACGTGGTCGCGCAACATTGACTACGTCAGCGATCCATTCTCGACGAGCGGCATTAATGTGCTGGCTACTTCGGCTGTGCCGACCGTCCTGGGCGGCCTGCCCCGGGAAAAAGGGCCGTCGCTGTTTGACCGTCCGCACCGGTTCGTCGCGACTGTCATCTATGACCTGCCGTTCCTGCTGAACCGCAAAGACCTGGCGGGTAAGGTCCTGGGAGGCTGGCAGCTAGCCGGTATCTACTCGATCGAGTCCGGAGTGCCGTACACCGTGGTCAATGGCTTCGACGCCGATGGCATTGGTGGCAACAATGATCGCCCGGACGTGAACCCGAGCGGGCAGTCTGGCGTTCGCGCCGTGCCCAGTTCCACCAGCCCGACGGGTTATATCAACCCGGACGCTGGCAACACTCCGATCGACAAGAACCTGGCTCGGTACATTGTGCTGCCGGCGGGTTCGGGCCGAACGGGTAACGCGGGCCGCAACACGGAACGCACACCTGGCCAGAACAACTTCAACGTGAACATCAACAAGCAGTTCGGGATCACCGAACGTCTGAAGCTGGAGTTCCGGACCGAGTTGTATAACGCCTTCAACCATGCGCAGCTTGGGTCGCCCAGCGTGAGTCCGTTCTCGCCTGGCGCCGGCACGCTGTCTTCGAATGCCGGTACGGGTGCGGCGGGCCGCTTCCTGAATCCGACGTTTATGGATGGCGGCGGACGCGTGATTCGTTACCAGCTGAAGGTCATCTTCTAGCTGGAGTTTCCTCCGAGCCAAAAGGGCCGGGCACCCTGCAGTTTGGGGCTGTCCGGCCCTTTTGGCGTTTGGTTCGATAGTATGGAGGCGAATGGCTGAGCGAAGAAAGATACGAGTCCTGATCGTCGACGACCATCCGGTAGTGCGGTTTGGCATTGCCGCCATCATCGGCAGCCAGCCGGATATGGCAGTAGTGGGCGAGGCCAATTCGGGCGAAGAGGCCTGCCAGTTCTGCGTGAAGAACGAGGCCGACATTGTTCTGATGGACCTGCGCATGCCGGGCATGAACGGAGTGGACGCGATTACGGCCATTCGGAAATTCTCCCCTGAGCTGCGGTTCATTGTTCTGACGACATATGACGGCGACGAAGACATCTTCCGGGCGCTGGCGGCAGGGGCGCAGGCGTATCTGCTGAAGGCGATGTCGCATGTGGAGCTGGCCAACGCCATCCGCAAGGTCCATGCGGGCCTGAAGTTCCTGCCGGAGACGATTTCGAAGACGCTGGGCGACCGTATGCCGGGGTCGGAACTAAGTCCACGGGAGCTCCAGGTGCTGAACCTGATTGTGGACGGGCGGAGCAACCGCGAGATTGGCGAGGCGCTGGGCATCAGCGAAGCCACGGTGAAGTGGCACGTCAACATCATCCTGAGCCGCCTGCATGTGACGGACCGGACGCAGGCGACGGTGGCAGCGCTGAAGCGCGGCATCGTGCACCTGGATTAGGGCGGCACCGATGATGCGATTTGGCATCGGGCTACTGGTGGCTTCCGCTGCGCTTGCGGCGACTTTGCCGCCGGCGTCCTCGCTGGAGGAACTGGGCTACAGCCGCAAGGTTTGGCAGAGCGACGATGGTCTGCCGGAAGACCTGGTGCAGTCGCTGGCACAGACGCCCGATGGCTACCTGTGGATTGGCGCAAGCGGTGGGCTGGTCCGGTTTGACGGCGTCCGTTTCACTGTCTTTAATCCGGTGAATGAACCGGCCTTCCACGACGACAGCGTATTCTGCCTGCTGGCGGCGAAGGACGGGTCGCTATGGATTGGCACGGAGGGCGGCGGGCTGGTCCATTACCAGAAGGGCAAGTTCCGCAATTACGGGCAGGCAGAGGGCCTGACCAACGGCTTTGTGCGGGCGATTACGCAGGACCGAGCTGGTGGGATCTGGGTGGGAACTGATAAGGGCCTGTTCCGGATGGAGGGCGAGAGGCTGGTGCGCGTGGATGGCCGCGACGGCATTCCCGCAATGAGCCTGAACGCCATCGTGGAAGACCGGGAGGGGCGGCTGCTGGCTGCCGGGACCGGATTCCTCGTGCTGAAGAAGGACGGCCACGAGTTCTACGCGATTGGAAAGGACCGAGCTGCCGATTCGGTCCGGGCGATGGAAGAGGGCCATGATGGCGCGCTCTGGATTGGAACCATCTCGGGGCTGCGCCGCTTGCCGGACGGGCTGCGGGGCGATCCGTTCAGCGGCCCGACACTGCTGACGGATATCCGGGTAAGTGAGATCCATGAAGTGGGCGGGACAGTCTGGATTGGCACGCATGGCCACGGGGTGATCCGCTGGCAAAACGGCCACATGGCGCGGATGGCGACGCCGAGTGGCTTGCCGCATAACAATGTCCTCAGTATCCTGGCGGACCGGGAGGGCAACCTGTGGATAGGGACGCAGGGGGGGCTGACGAGGATTAGTCCTTCGGCGGCACGGACGCTGCGGGTACCGGACGGGGACGCGGAGAGTATCACGACAGTCTACGCGGACCCCGCGGGAGCGCTGCTGGCGACATCGGTCAACGGACGATTGTTTGACGCGAAGGGCCTGACGCTGACGCCGCACCGACTGCCGGCGGAGGTGGCGAATGTCCCGATCCGAAACGCGTTCCGGGCTCGTGACGGGGCACTGTGGCTGGGCACGATCGGACGCGGGGTGTACCGACTGGCAGCGTCCGGCGCGGTAACCCACCTGTCGGTGAGTGATGGCCTGATCAACGACTTCACGCGGGGCTTTTGCGAAGCCCGGGACGGCAGCATGTGGATCGGCACCAATGGCGGTGTGAGCCATCTGCAGGGCGGAAAGATTCACAGCTTCAACGCGGACAATGGTTTGGCCTATAACAGCGTCCGGAGCCTGACAGAAGACGTGGGCGGCGTAGTTTGGGTGGGGACGGATGGCGGCGTGACCCGGTTTGGCGACGGGGCGCTGCTCCCGGCGGGACCGCTGGGAGTGCTGGAGGGCCAGAAGATCTGGGCGCTGTTTGAGGACCGTGACGGCGACATGTGGATCGGGACGCTGGGCAATGGCCTGTACCGTTTCCACGAGGGGAAGCTGGCGCATTTTCCGGCAGGCCAGGGGATTCCCGATAAGATCCATTTCATCGGGGAGGATGGCCGGGGCAACCTTTGGATGACGAGTTCGTCGGGGATTGTGTCGGTGCCACGAAGCAACCTGGACGGTGGCGCAAAGGCGCTGGGGGCCCGGCTTTACAACACGTCGGACGGCTTACCCACGAACCAGATGAATGGCGGGATTCAGGCAGCCGGAGCGATTTCGCCAACCGGGGAACTGTGGGCGCCGAGCACGACGGGGCTGGTGGTGGTGACGGCGGATTCGATGCGGTCGACCGACCTGCCGCCGCTGCTGGTGGAGCAGGCAATTTCCGGAGAGGACAGCCTAAAGATTTCCGAGGGACAGCCGATAGAAGTGCAGCCGGGGACGGGCAAGCTGGAGCTGCACTATACGGCAATCCGGCTGCGGTCGCCGGAGCGGCTGCGATTCCGTTACTGGATGGAAGGGGCGGAGAAGGACTGGAATCTGGTGGGCGACCGGCGAATCGCCTACTTTACGAACCTGTCGCCGGCGAGGTACCAGTTCCACGTGGCGGCATGGGACATGGACAATCCGGCACGGGTGGTGGAGAAGACGTTCCAGGTGGTCTTGCTGCCGGCGTACTACCAGACGTGGTGGTTTGCGGTGCTGGCGGGCGCGGCGTTGCTGGGTGCGGGTTGGGGCGTGTACCGGTTCCGGGTACGGACGGTTCGGCGGCAGTTTGAGGCGGTGCTGGAAGAGCGGAGCCGCGTGGCGCGAGAGATGCACGACACGGTGATTCAGGGCTGTGTTGGCGTGTCGACGCTGCTGGAGGCGGCGGCGAGTACCGGAGAGTCGGCTCCGGACGTGAGCCGGATGATGATTGAGAGGGCCCGGAAGGAGATCCGGACGACGGTGGAAGACGCGCGGTCGGCGGTCTGGAACCTGCGGCACAGCGAGGAGGGCGGACGCATTGGGGACGCCATCGGAAAGCTTGTGGAGCGGGTACGGACGGAGTCGGGGCTGCCGATTGAGCTGGAGTTGACGGGGGAGACTCCGGTGTTGAGTGCGGAGGCGGAGCGGGGCGTGGTGCTCTCGACGCGGGAAGCGCTGAGCAACGCCGTGCGTCATTCGGGCGCGAGCCGGCTGGTGTTGAAGGCGGGGTCGGACGGGGCCTGGTTGTCGGTAGACGTGATCGACAACGGGAACGGGTTTGAGTGGGCGGGCGAGGCGTCGGGAACGAGCCTGCATTATGGGCTGATTGGGATGAAGGAACGGATGGAGAAGCTGGGCGGGACGTTCTACCTGGAGAGTACGCCGGGACAGGGGACGTGGGTCCGGCTACGGCTCCCGGTGGCAGCTTAATCGGTGTAGAACCGACGCACCCGGGCGCTAATACTGCAGAGGATGTTGTAGGAGATGGTCCCTGCGGTTTTGGCGATTTGCTGGGCGTCGAGAGAGACGTCGCCTTCAGTGCCGAGGAGGGTGACTTCGTCGCCCGGGCGGAGCTGGGGGGACTGGGTGATGTCGATGGTAGTCAGGTCCATCGAGACAGTGCCGACGATGGGGGCGAGACGGCCTCCGGCGATGACTTTGCCCTTGTTCGAGAGGCGGTGGGGGACACCGTCGGCATAGCCCGCCGCGAGGATGGCCAGGCGGGTGGGGAGTTCGGCTTTCCAGGAACCGCCGTAGCCGACACGGGCTCCGGCCGGGACGTCCTTGATGGCCACGATGTGGGTCTTCCACTGGAGCGCGGGCTGGACACGGAAGGTAGCGGGTGGCGCGGCACCGCGGGCCGGGGAGACGTAGCCATAGATCGCGTGGCCCGGACGTACGAGCGACAACCAGGCTCCGGGACGGGGGTAGGCGACCGCATTGGTACTGGAGAAATGGCGGAGGGGAGGGTCAATGCCGAGGGCGTGGAGGGCTGCGGCTTTTTCGTGGAAGAGCCGTATCTGTTCGGGTGTCTGGTCGGAGGTGAAGTCAGTCGCTGAGGCGAAGTGGGAGAGCAGACCTTCGACGGCGAGATCGGGCGTGGCGGCGAGGGCTTCCGCGATGCGGGTGGCTTCCGCGAGAGTGCCGAGGCGGTCCATGCCGGTATCGAGCTTGAGGTGTACCTTCGGGATGCGAGCTTCGGCGAAACGGGGGAGTTCCGAGAGCGTGTGGACGACGGGGGTCAGGCTGTACTCACGAACGGCTTCGAATTCCCAGGGCATGACTCCGGCCATGACGAGAATGCGCTGGGTGAGCCCGGCAGTGCGCAGGGTAACACCTTCGTCAACGGAGCTGACGGCGAGCCATTCGATGCCTTCACGAGCGAGGACGCGGGCGACTTCAACGGCACCATGGCCGTAGGCATCCGCCTTGACGACGCCGATCACACCGCTGCCTGGGGCGACGGCGTCACGGACGGCACGGTAGTTGGCGGCGATTCGGGACCGGGAAATCTCGACGTAACAGCGGGCGTTGCGGGGCACTGATTTCATTACCGCATATGCGGGGTTTCAGAGTTCGGCGGGACCATCGAGCTAGCGCCAGAGATACCAGCAGGCGATGGAGCGGTACGGGTGCCAGGCGGCGGCAAGCTCCTCCATTTGGGCAGGTTTGGGAAGTTCAGGCAGATCCCAGGCCTTCTTCATGGCGGCGCGGATGCCGAGGTCGGCGACCGGCAGAACGTTTTCGCGGCGGAGGGCAAACATGAGGAACATCTGGGCGGTCCAGACGCCGATGCCCTTCACCTGAGTGAGGTGAGAAATGACATCTTCGTCGGGAAGATGGGGCAGATTTTCAAAGACCACGGTGCCTTTACGGGTGTGTTGGGCCAGTTCGCGAATGTAAAGGGTCTTCTGGCCGGAGAGACCGAGTTTCCGCATGCGCTCCACGCGGAGTTTCATGATGCGGGCGGGCGTCAGTTCGTCACCGACGGCTTCGAGGAGCCGGCCGAGGATGGTCCCGGCCGCTTTCCCGCTGAGCTGCTGGTAGACGATGGAGCGGACGAGGGTTTCAAAGGTCGGTTCGCGATACTGCATGGCGAAGGGTCCGGCCTGCTTCAGGATTCCGGCGAGGACCGGGTCTTTTTTGAGATGCTTAAGGGCGGCACGCATAATGAAACAGAGTTGAGGTGGCGCACGTCCTGAAGTCAGGAAGCCCGCGCCCAGACATTGTATGAAGATATTTCGCTTATTTCTCGCTGGTTTGATTTTACTGCCCCAGATGCAGGTTGGGGTGCGGGCGCAACAACCGGCGCCGCAGAAGCAGGAGCAGAAGCCGGACGAAGATCTGGGCGACCCGATCAAAGTAGACGTGGATGTGGTGAACGTCTACTGTTCGGTGCGGAACAAGCAGAACAACATTGTGATCAACCAGACGAAGGACGACTTCGATGTTTTTGAAGACGGCCAGAAGCAGACGATCAAGTACTTCTCACGGGAGACGGACATTCCGCTGACACTGGGACTTCTGATTGACGTTTCGGGCAGCCAGATCAATCTGATTGAGCAGGAGCGGCGGGCAGGAGGCCAGTTCTTCTCCTCGATGCTGCGAAAGAAGGATATGGCTTTCCTGATTCAGTTTGGCGCAGAATCGGAACTGCTGCAGGACATGACGGGGACCCCAAGACTGCTGCAGGACGGGTTGCGGCGGCTGAAGCCGAATACGGGCGTGGCGGGCATTCATCCGGGACCGGTGCCGACGATGTCCAAGCAGCGGGGGACGGTGCTGTTCGACGCGGTTTATGTGGCGTCGAAGGATATGCTGGCGCACGAAGTGGGGCGCAAAGCGCTGGTGATCATCACAGACGGTGAGGATTTCGGCAGCACGGAGACGGAGCGGTCGGCGATTGAAGCAGCGCAGAAATCGGACGCGATTATCTACGGGATCTTGTATGCGGACCGGCAGTTTTACGGGTCGATGAACATCGGCTTTTCGGGCGCAGG
>CANIHR010000025.1 GCA_947467185.1 Bryobacterales bacterium | reverse complement strand
TTGCCGGAACGCGGTCAAGTCGATTGCCTGCAAACGGAACATCACGCTCGTGAGCATTCAGTCGAGCCGTATGTTTATGGCGCATGGTTTCCTGCGGCGGATCTTCGAAGTGTTTGATCGCTTCGAAACGTCGGTCGATATGATTGCGACCAGCGAAGTCAGCGTCTCCCTGACCATCGACAATCCGTCGCGGATTGCCGAAGTTACTGCGGCGCTGAGCGAGTTCTCCGAGGTTTCCACCGAACCCGATCAGGCGATTGTCTGCCTCGTGGGTGAGAACATTCGGAACACTCCGGGCGTCGCCGCCAGTGTGTTTCAGGCTTTGCGCAACGTGAATGTTCGGATGATCTCCCAGGGTGCGTCGCTGCTGAATCTGGGCGTTGTGGTCGCTGGCAAAGACGTTCGCGCGGCGGTGGAAGCGCTGCATACTGAATTCTTCCAGGATCCTGATCCCGAGGTGTTCGACTAATGCGCATCGCAATCGTTGGTTACGGCAAGATGGGCAAGATGATCGAGCGGATCGCGCTGGAGCGCGGCCATGAGATCGGCCTGAAGCTGGATGAGTTCAATAATGCCGGGTTCTCCGGCATCACCGAAGAAAACTTTCGCGGCATCGATGTGGCGATTGATTTCTCGATCCCCGACGCGGCGGTCGAGAACATCGAACGCATCGCGGCCCTGAAGGTCAATCAGGTGATCGGCACCACGGGCTGGCTGGGGCAGATGGATCACGTTCGCAGCGTAGTGGATCGGGCCGGTATCGGGCTGGTCTGGAGCCCCAACTATTCGGTCGGCGTGAATGCGTTCTTCCGGATCGTGGCGGAAGCGGCTAAGCTGCTCTCCGGCGCTCCGGAGTACGAGGCCTGGGCTTGGGAAATTCATCATTCGGCAAAGAAGGACGCGCCCTCCGGGACGCTGCTGAAGATCGTCGATGAGATGAAAAAGGCAGGATACCCGAAGCCTGTCGATGTCGGTTCCAATCGCGCAGGCACCATCGCCGGTACGCATGAGATTGGCTTCGATTGTGCGGCCGATACAATTACTCTTCGCCACACCGCGAGGAGCCGAGAAGGTTTTGCGCTGGGCGCCGTGAAGGCAGCCGAGTGGGTAGTTGGTAAGTCCGGCTTTCACGAGTTCGGCGATATTTGTTTCTAACGGCGGGAGCCGTTCTGGAGGTGGTACATGTTCACTGGATGCGGAACCGCGCTTGTTACGCCGTTCCTGGCCGATGGGTCACTTGATGAAGTTGCGATGCGCCGTTTGGTGCGTCGCCAGATAGAGCAGGGTATTGATTTCTTAGTTCCGTGTGGCACGACGGGCGAAAGCCCCACGCTGACACGTGAAGAGCATCTGCGTGTGGTGGCAATCACCATCGAAGAAGCGAAGGAAAAAGTTCCGGTGCTGGCAGGTGCCGGCGGGTACAACACCCGGGAAGTGGCGGAACTGGCGCATGAAGTCGAAAAGCTGGGCGCCGATGGCGTCCTCTCGGTGACGCCGTATTACAACAAGCCCACGCCCGAGGGCCTGTATCAGCACTACAAAACGATTGCGGATGCCATTAACATCCCGATCCTGCTGTACAACATTCAGGGCCGGACCGGGATCAACATCGATCCGACTACGATGCTGCGCCTGGCCGAAATCGACAAGATCGTTGGTGTGAAGGAAGCGTCCGGCAACATCTCGCAAATGGCCGAGATCGTCCACCGCCTGCCCCACCGCTTCATCATGGTTTCGGGTGACGACTCGATCACCATCCCGTTGATCGCCGCCGGTGGACACGGCATCATCTCTGTAGTTTCGAATCAGATTCCTGGCGCGATGACAGAACTGGCGCGCCTCGCCAACGCGGGTGACTTCGCCGGTGCGCGCGCGATTCAGCGGAAGTACTTCGCGCTGATGCAGGTGAACTTTGTGGAAGCAAACCCCGGTCCCGTGAAGTGGGGCATGTACAAGATGGGCCTGCTGGAGCCGAATTTCCGCCTGCCGATGGTGCCGCCCACCGAAGCGAATCAGAAGAAGATTGAAGCCGTACTGGAAGAAGTTGGACTCCTGGAGGGTAGCGTTGCAGCAAGCCATTGAGCATATTTTCGATAACAAGCCGGAACAGTACACGCCGGAACATTTCGCGCTGTTTGCCCGCTTCAAAGCGGCGCTGAACGCAGGCGAGATTCGCGCTGCCGAACCGGATGCCTCAACAGTAACGGGCTGGCGGGTGAACGCCTGGGTGAAGAAAGGGATTCTCCTCGGTTTCCGTTTGGGAGGCATTGTGGATATGTCGATCGATTCGGCGCGTCAGCCGTTCCTCGATAAATCCACTTACCCGGTGCGCCAGATTGGTCTGTCCGACGGTGTCCGCATCGTTCCCGGCGGCTCCAGCATTCGTGACGGCTGCTTTATCGGCCGCGGCGTGACCTGCATGCCTCCCATGTACATCAACGCGGGCGCGTACGTCAGCGACGGGACCATGGTCGATTCGCACGCCCTCGTGGGTAGCTGCGCCCAGATCGGGAAGAACTGCCACATCTCGGCGGCGTCCCAGATTGGCGGCGTTCTGGAGCCCGTAGGCGCCATGCCAGTGATCGTTGAAGATGACGTCATGATCGGCGGCAACTGTGGCGTCTATGAAGGAACGGTGGTGAAGAAGGGTGCAGTGCTCGGCACAGGCACAATCCTGAACCGCTCCACGCCCGTCTACGATCTGGTTCGCGGTGAAGTCTATCGTGCGACCGACGAGCAGCCGCTCATCATCCCGGAGGGCGCTGTGGTGGTCGCCGGATCTCGTCCCGTTTCCTCTGGCACCGGCAAAGAGTGGGGCATCTCTCTCTACACTCCCGTCATCGTGAAGTACCGCGATGAGAAGACCGGCACGCGGATTCAGCTGGAAGATCTGCTGCGGTAGTACATTCGAAGGGATGAAGCCCTGCGCTCTTGCCCTTCTGTTATCTCTTTCCCTGCTCGGTCAGGAGGACATTCGGAACACGCGTGTCCTCCATACCGACTCCCATTTGACGATGCCGGTCTACAAGACCCGCGCCGAGTGGGAACAACGGAAAGTCGTCCTGAAAGCACAGATCCAGACCGCGCTGGGGCTGGATCCCATGCCCGCGAAGAACCCCCTCCACGCGCAGATCTTCGACCGGATCGTGATGCGGGACTGCACGATTGAGAAGGTCCTGATTGAGACCATGCCGGGGTATTACGTGGGCGGGAATCTGTATCGTCCGCTCACTCCAGGCAAGCATCCGGCTGTCCTGAATCCCCACGGCCACTGGCAGTACGGCCGCCTGGAGAATCAGCAGCTCTATTCCGGACCGCAGCTCGGTTCCAACTTCGCTCGCCAGGGGTACGTCGTGTTCGCCTGGGACATGGTGGGCTACAACGATACGCTGCAGACGCCCCACGCCTTTGGCACTCCGGCGGACCGGCTCTGGGGCTTCGGTCCCGCTGGCCTGCAGATCTGGAACACCATTCGGGCCATCGACTTCATCACTTCTCTGGATGACGTGGACACCTCGCGCGTGGGCCTGACCGGGGCCTCCGGTGGAGCGACCCAGACCTTTCTGACCGCGGCGCTGGACGACCGTGTGCAGTTCCTGGCTCCTGTCAACATGGTGTCCGGCATCATGCAGGGCGGCGATTTCTGCGAGAACGCCCCCGGCCTCCGCTACCAGACGAACAACGTCGAGATCGCCGCGATGGCAGCTCCTCGGCCGATGATGCTGGTGTCGGCGACAGGCGACTGGACGAAGAACGTGCCGTCTGAGGAGTTCCCGGCCATCCGCAGCATCTACGCGCTCTACGGGAAGCCGGAGAACGTCGCGAACGTCCATCTGGACGCTCCTCACAACTACAACAAGCAGAATCGCGAGTTCGTTTACCGCTTCTTCGGGAAGCACATGCTTCAGGACTCGGCGGCCGGAGAAATCAGTGAGCGTGACGCCCCGGTTCCGATGCTGCAGGACATGCTGGCTACTTCCCGGCGTCCGTTGCCCGCTGGAGCGGCTACCTACGCGCAGGTCGCCCAAATGTGGCGCAACTGGACAGGAACAAACGAACCCAAAGCGGCCCTGACCCGTGCTATCGGAGCGAAGTGGCCGGGTTCCGCCGTCACAGATGACGGTTCTGTGCTGCTGTGGGAAGGCACCCGGGTGCCATATACGTTTGTGGCAGGGCAGGGAAGTCCGGTGCTGGTTATCGGCGGGACGAAGGCGGATATTCCCGTTGGCCGCCCCGGCGTTGTGCTCGATGTCTTCCAAACCGGCCGCGCCGTCCTCGCTCGCGACCGCAACGTGAAGCACTTCTCAGCATTCAACCAGTCCGATGATCAGGCACGGGTGCAGGATATTCTGACCGGGTTGGCCTGGCTCGGGACCAAATACCCCGGGGCGACCGTGGAACTCACTGGCGTCGGTACTGCTGGCGCTGTCTGGGCGGAATTCGCCGCCGCCATCGCCCCGATCAAAGTGAACCTGAAGGCCGACCTGAAGAACTTCATGGGTACGGACGACGACTTTCTGCAGTACTTCAACGTGCCGTCGATCCAACTCGCCGGCGGTTTGGCCGCAGCCCAAAAGGTGTTAGCGCAGACGAGCCACTAAGCTGCCGGTGGAGCGCAGGACATTCAGCCGGGCACGTTCGGCACCAAACTGCGCGTCATAAAACGAGATCCATTTCTCGTCTTCGGCGAAGCGGGCTTCTTCCACCTGCTTCAGCGTTGCCCGGCCTTCGTTCATTTGGGCCAGCAGGATGGACAACTGTTCGTGCGCCAGGTCGAGTTCTGCCTTGGCGACTTCTGTTGCCATCTTCGCCCGCTCCACTTCCTGATAGCTCTGATGGACCGCCAGCGTTATCTTACCGCGAGCCTGCTGCAGTTCCGCTCGGATCCGCTGCTGCCCAACCTCGGCAGTCGAAACTGCCGCTTCCACCCCGCCACCCGCCAGGATCGGGATCTGAATCGACGCCCCCACCTGCCAGTTATTGCGCTGGAACTTGGAGAAGTATTCGTCGTAGTGGCTGTACCGCGCCAGAAGCGCGTACTGCGCCACCAGATCGACCTTGGGCAGCCGCTGCGCCCGGTTCTCCCGGATCTCCAGCGCTGACGCCTGATAGCTCGATTCCAGTCGCTTCAGCTCTTTACTCTCCCCGAGGGCGGCTGTGATGGCAGCCTGCTCATCATCAGGGATCACGACCGGCAGCCGTTCTTCGGAGGGCCGCACCGAATCGGTCGGCGCATACCCCAGCGCAGCCGCCAGGCTGCGTTCGGCGTAATCCCGGTCGGCTTCCAGAGCCATCAGGCGTTGCCGGGCGCGCAGACGGTTGACTGCCGCTTCGGAGTTGGCGACCGGCAATTCCCGGCCCCCCTCCACACGGGCAGACACCGAGGCAGCCACTTTGGTCAGGCTGTCGGCCTGACGGCGGGCCGCTTCCGCGAGTTGGGTCGCGCGCTGAGCGTCGAGAAAAAACGAAGCCACCCGGAAGGCGATCTCGTCGCTGCGTTCCCCGGAAGCAAAGCTGGCACCGCGGGCGTTTTCCCTGGCCTGCGCCACTTCCAGGCTCAGCGGACGGTTGAAGATCGCCTGCGTCACCTTCGCCTGAATGATGGCGGGGGCGCTGCCTTCAATACTGAGAGGGAAGCCCGAACTGTAGGCCAGGCCGCTGCCGGCACCAACGTGTGGCGTGAACGGGTCCTTGGCGATCTGTACGGCGTGACTCGCCTTGAGCGAATCCATGCGGGCGATGACAGCTTCGGGGCTCTGGGAAAGTGCTCGGTCAAGCGCCTGTTTCAGGTTCAGCGTGTAGGTTTCGGCGTGCGCCAGGGACGCGAGTACGGCGAGCAGGCAGAATTTGCGCATGAACTATTGGTAGCACCTGCGCGTGCGAGGTTACTGGCCGAACTTTTCGCGTTGCTTTGCGGTCGGTCCCGGACCAGGCACTTTG
The DNA here is from genome assembly GCA_947467185.1 of Bryobacterales bacterium. Classification (GTDB taxonomy): domain Bacteria; phylum Acidobacteriota; class Terriglobia; order Bryobacterales; family Bryobacteraceae; genus BOG-234. The sequence goes on along the minus strand of CANIHR010000025.1, from coordinate 25,232 downwards.
GGTTCGAATTTTCGCAGACCTTTCGCGCGCGGGGTGACATTCCCGCGGCGCGATTCGGCCAACAGACGCAGAGCGCCCCGGATGACGCGCGACGAACTCCAGCCGAGGTCCCGCGACAGGTTGGACAGGTCGCGGTTGGCCTCGGGGGTGAGTTTGACGATGACGTTTTTCAGGGCGCTATTTGACTTCAATTTTGCGTGTCTCCAAAGTGGTGGCGAGGGCGCGGTCGAGGTTGGCGGCGGCTTCTCCGGCGTCGGCCTCGGCGCGAACCGCACGGGTTCGGGCATTCACCAGATCGGTCTGGCGCTGCAGGACCAGAAAGACCGAAGAGGTTCCCGCCTGGAACTGCCGCTGTTCACTATCGTACTGCTCCTGCGCATTCGAAAGTGCTTTCCGAGCCGCTTCAAGCCGCAAATTGTTAGACGCAGCAAGCTGGAGCGCGTTCCGAACATCGGTTTCGACGGCCATTTCCACCTGACGGTGCTGCGTGGAGAGGCGTTTGCCTTCCGCAGCGGAGATGGCGGCCTGAGCGGTCGCTGTCCGGTTGCGGAGGGGCAGGCTGAAGGTGACGCCGGCAACCGCGGTGGTAAAGTGGCCGGTACCGAGCGCACTCAGCGACTGGCTGTAACCACCAACAAAGATGGGGGGGACGCCGCCGCCACCGAATGAAATCGCCTGGAGCGGAGGCAGACCGTTCAGTACGGAAAGCTGGTTGATCTGGTTGATCACCGGCCCAAACGCCGACGTAAACGGGTTCGCACCAGTCTGGACGAGCTGGGTGCCAGCCAGACCATTAGCCGAAACCGTGGCAAAGGCGTCTACCTGTGGCTTCGTTTGTTCCTTCGCCAGTTTCACGTCCAGACGGTTCATTTCGAGCGCGATATCGCTCTGCTTCAGTTCCGGGCGGTTAGCCAGAGCCTGTTTGATGGCTTCGTCGAGAGTCACGGTGGGCGCGGCCGCCGCTGTGGTCCGTTCCGGGATGAGGGCCATACCCCACATCAGGTCGGTGCGTTCGGGCAGCATCAAGGACTTAAGCGCGTTCTCCGCCGCCGTCAGATTGCTCTGGGCCGCATAGACGTTCTGCTGGAAGGTGGCGAGAAGGGTCTGGGTCTGCACCACATCCACCGGTGCAAGAAGTCCCTGTTCCACCAGACGGCGGTTACTGGCGTCCTGGCGCTCGGCGAGGCGAACCGCTTCCTTCTGAACATCGAGGCTCCGGTACGCAAAATCGAGTTCCCACCAGGCCTGCACCGCACGGGTCACTCTTTCGATGACACGCTGGCGGAACTGTTCCGAGCTGAGGTCAATGTTCTTGCGCGCGACATGGATGCGATGACGGTTATCGTCGTACCGCAGGCCACGCAGCAGAGGCTGATTCACGCTGAGCGAGAGCGACGTCAGGAACTGCGGGTTCAGCGTGGCGAAGGTGCTGTCCGTCTGCTGGCGCGTGTTCGAGAAATCGAGCTTATACGACCCGCCGAGAAAGGGCGACAGGCCACTCACCGAGGGATCGCTCAGGAACTCCTTGTTGGTGAGCTTCCCGTTAGTAGCCCCACCGAGCGAGGAACTGACGGGCGTGATGGCGCGCGTCTGGCGCCCGGTGAAACCCAGTTTCGGATCGAACACGCCCTGCGCGGCTTTCAGGCTGAGCGTGGCTTCCTGTTTGGTGATGCGCGACACGGCAAGTTCCGTATCGCTGGCGAGGACCCGTTCGATTACTTCGTTGACGGTGAGCTTGGCTTCGCCGAGGATGCCGATGCGCGGAGCGTCCTGCGCGAAAACGGTGGCGGCGAGCGCGAACGGGAGAATCAGGTACCGATTCTTCACAGAGATTCTCCTTCAATCTGGGCGGGGATTTCAGAAATCCCGAAGACCCTGCCGCGGAGGCGGACAAACATCTCGTGGAGGTCTTCGAAGAACGAGTAGAAGACCGGGACTGCCAGCAGGGTGAGCAGCAGGCAGAGCGACTGGCCGCCCACGACGAGGACGCCGATGGAACGGTTGGTGGCGGCGCCGGTGCCACTGGAAAGCACGAGCGGCAACATGCCGGCGACGAGCGCGATGGTGGTCATCAGGATGGGCCGCAGACGGTCGCGGTTCGCCTGAATGATCGCGTCGTAGCGGTTCATCCCGGTGGCACGCAGCCCGTTGGTGTGGTCGATCTGCAGAATGGCGTTCTTCTTCACGATGCCGAACAGCAGCAACAGGCCCAGGCCCGAGAAGATGTTGACTGTCTGGCCCGTCACCAGCAGCGAGAGGATGCCGAACGGAACCGCGAGCGGCAGCGTCATCAGGATGGTGATGGGGTGGATGAACGACTCGAACTGAGCAGCCAGCACGATGTACATGAAGATGAACGTGAGGGCGAATGCCAGCATGAAGTAGTACCCGGCCCTCCCCAGTTCTTTCGAGGGTCCGGTGATCCCGGCATGGTAATCGGGCGGCATATTGAGGCTGGTGGCAGCTTCCTGTAGTGCGCTCAGGACAGCGGTTTGGGATCCGCCCGGCAACACGTTGCAGGTCAGCGTAACTTGCCGCTGGCGATTGATGCGGTTGACCGATGACGGGCCGTTGCCGTTTTCCAGCGTGACGATCTCATCCAGCCGGACCGAGCCACGGCTTCGGGATGGTACGCTCATCGCGGCCAGACCTTCTGACGTGCTGCGGAACTTCTCGTAGGCGCGGACGCGGACATCGTACTGTTCGTCGCCGGCATTAAAAGTAGAAGCCACCTGTCCGGCGACCAGGGTGTTGAGCGCCTGTTCAATGTCGAGTACGGACACACCGAGATCAGCTGCCTTGGACCGATTGATGGTTAACCGGACCTCAGGTTTGCCGGACCGCAGTGTTGAGTCGGCGTCGGTCACGTAGGGCAGGCCTTTCATCTTTTCGAGCAGCAGATCCGAGTACTTGCCGAGCACGGCAAGATCCGGACCTTCGATGTAGAACTGAATTTCGGCATTGCTCTGGTTACCGCCGACGGCGGACACCAGTTCCACGCCGGTGTGAACTTCCTTCGGGTATTTCTTGAGGAGGTCACGGGTGGACTGCATCAGTTGCGACTGGTTACGATCGCGCTGATCAACATCGGTGAGTTTCACAAAGATGCTGGAGTTATTGGCGGAGCGGTCCGCTGTGCCGCCAGTGGTCGACAGCGTGTGCAGAACGCCGGGCTGTTTCCGAATATTTTGGGCGATTTCCTCCGTCAGCGCCGTGGTTGCGGCAAGCGAACTACCTTCGGGAGCGCGGACCAGGACGTTGAACTGCGACTGATCATCGGTCGGCAGAAAGTTCTTGCCCACGAACATAAACAAGGGCACGATGCTGAGAATAGTGAGGCCACTGAAGGCCAGCATCGTCTTCCGGTGGGCCATCGCCCACTTGAGCATGCTGGTGTAGTGTTTGTCGATCCACGAGTACAGGACACTTTCCTTGGAGGAAGTGTGGCCCGGCTTCGGCGCCGGCACGAAGCGCGATGTGAGCATCGGGGTCAGAGTGAAGGAGACCAGCAGCGACACCGCGATGGCGAAGGCGGCCGTGAAACCAAACGAACTCATGAAGCGGCCAACAATACCGCCCATGAAGCCGACGGGCAGGAATACCGCCAGGAGCGACAGTGTGGTGGCCATAACAGCGAGGCCGATTTCGCTCGTACCTTTAATGGCCGCTTCCACCGGGCCCATGCCCTTTTCTTCCATGAAGCGGAAGATGTTTTCGAGCACAATGATGGCGTCGTCGATGACGATACCGACCATCAGGGTGAGCGAAAGCATGGTGATCTGGTTGAGTGTCAGGCCCATAGCCGCCATCAGCCCGAAGGAGGAAATGATGGAGGTTGGGATCGCGATGGAGGCGATCAGGGTGGTGCGCCAGTTTGCGAGGAAGATGAAGATGATGATCGAGGCGAGTATCGATCCCAGCACAAGGTGATGGTTGATATTGCTGATGGCGGCTTCAATGAAGACCGACTGATCGGCAACGATGCTCATCTTCACGTCTTTTGGCAAGGTCTGCTCAATTTCCTTCATGCGCGCCCGGATGCCGGCGGCGGTGGCGACTGAGTTTTCACCCGATTGCTTGGCGATGAGGAGTGTGACCGACGACGTGCCATCGAGACGCGCCGCAGTGCGGGGCTCTTCGTAGCTGTCTTCCGCATTGCCGATGTCGTTGATGCGCACGACGTAGGGTCCCTTCTGGGCCACAGCAATCTGATTAAATTCTGACGGGCTGGTAATGCGCCCGGTGGTCCGGACGGTGAGTTCGCGGGCACCGGTCTGGAGATTCCCGGCGGGTAGTTCCAGGTTTTGGGTCCGGGCCGCGTTGAAGACGTCGGTGATCGTTAGACCCCAGGCCTTGAGGCGGCTGGGATCAACGTCCACATGGATCTCGCGGCGCGCACCACCGATGATGCGGATCTGGCCAACGCCCTTCGAGTTTTCCAGCTTTTGCTTGATCAGCTTGTCGGCGATGGCAGTCAGGTCGCGCAGGTTCCGGGGGGCCGAGATGGCGATCTGCATGACCGGCGCAGCATCAGGGTCGAACTTGAGGATGACGGGGCGCTTCACAGTCTGCGGCAGGTCGTTCTCGATCAGATTGACCTTGCTCTGGACTTCCTGCAGTGCCACGTCGCCGTCCTTTGCCAGGGCGAAGGTAATGACGGCGGTGGAGAGGCCTTCGGACGAAACGGAGCGGACTTCGTCAATTTGGCTGATGGTGTTGACCGCGTCTTCCACCTTGCGGGTGATTTCTGTTTCCACTTCCTCGGGCGAGGCGCCGGGGTTGGCGATGGTGACGACGACCGTGGGGATGTCGACCTTGGGGAACAGATCGACGCCGAGACTGAAGTACGAGAAGATGCCGACGACGACGAGCGACAGAATCAGCATCGTGGCGAAGACGGGTCTTCGAATGCAGAGTTTAGCGAGTGCGTGCATGGGGAGACGTCGCCGCTATTTCGCGGAGACAGGGGCTCCTTCGAAGAGATTGGTCTGACCAGTAATGGCGACGGTCTCGCCCGTCTTGACGCCGGCGACGATGCGGATCTGGCCTTCGGTCTCCTCACCGATCTGGGTGACCCGGAGGTGTGCAGTGTTGCCCTCGATGACGAACACCTGGTTAGAGTCGGTGGTCTTGTCGCGGACAACGGCGGCCTTCGGAACGAACACGGCCGGGGTTTCGCCGGGCTGGCGCAGGAACGCAGTGGCGAACATACCGGGCTTCAGCGCAGAGTCGGCGTTGTTGAATTCGGCGCGGAGCACGAAGGCGCGGGATGTGGGGTCCACTGAAGCGTTGATGGCGACGATCTTGCCGGTGAACTCCCGGTCGGGGTAGGCGGCGACCCGGGCGGTAACCGTGTTGCCGACCTTCGCCTGGGAAGCGCGCTGTTCCGGTGCCTGAATCTCGAGTTTCAGGGTGGAGATCCGCATGATGGTTGCGATCTTGTTGCTAACCGCGACGTATTCACCGGCAGCGATGGGGCGGGCGGTAATGAAACCGTCGAACGGGGCCCGGATAGTAGTGTCGGCGAGAGCTTTTTCCGCCATCGCCAACTGTGAATTCACGCTGTCGCGGGAGAACTGCTGCGTGGAGACGACTTCGAAGCTCTGGCGGGCGGCGTTGGCAGCGGCTTCATACTGCTGCTTTGCCGCGTTGGCCAGGGCTTCGGCGGTTTCCTGCGCGGTACGGGCCTTGTCGGCCGCAGACTTGGAAACATCGCCGGTGGCTACGAGGTTCGCGTAACGGGTGGCATCGGCTGCAGCGAGGCGGGCCTGTGCCTGGGCCGAGGTCCAGTTGGCGTGGGCGGCGGCTACTTCCGGGACTTTTTCTGCGTCGAAGGTGCCGGCGCTCCAGCCAATGCGGGTTTGTGCCTGGCGGATGGCGGCGTTGGCCTGGGCAAGCTGAGCACGGGCCTGGTCGAGGCGAAGCTGCGCGTCTTTGTGGTCCAGTTCGCAGACCACATCGCCTTTCCTGACCCACGCGCCGACATCGACGGGGGTGGAAAGCACGCGGCCCGCAACCAGCGGGGCGATATCGGACGTTTCGTCGGCCACGAAGGAGCCGGTCTGTTCGAAGCCGGAGGCGATCATCTTTTCTGCGGCCACGGCGGTTGTGACGGCGACGGGTGCGGCCTTTTCAGCTGCGGCTGACTTGGTTTCCGCGGATTTTCTGCCGCAGGCGGTCAGCGCGAGTGTGGCGATCAGGCAGGTAATGAGAACGAATGCTTTGGTTAATTTCACTGCTTTATTTCCCCTGTGGTGCTGTTGCGAAGTCCATGTAAAAGGATCTGGACGAAGGAATCGACGACCTGTTCATCGGTTAACGGGATGTCGGACGATTGATAGATGTATTTCTGTAACGCGTAGAATTGCGGGATTCCGGCTAATGCATAAAGCGCAGCGTTCGGATCGCAGGCTTTGAGCGCTCCGGCGGCCTGACGGCGCGTGATGTAGTCGACCAGCTTGGCACCGATCGGGAGCTTGACCTGATTGTGATGGATGATGGCGATTTCGTGACCTTCGAGTGCGGCGTGGAGCATGAGGCGCTGGAAGCGTGGGTCCTCGCGGTTGAAAGCGATCATCTTTCCGATGAGGGTCCGGAAGAGCCCTTCGTCATCATTGGCTTCCATGCGTGTGTTGATCTCATCCATCCACTCCGTTTTGTCGGGAGCATTGCACTTGTAGTCAAGGATGGCCTTGTATAGATCCTGTTTGGTGGCGAAGTGGCGGAAGATGATGGCTTCGTTGACCCCTGCGGCAGCCGCGATCTCACGCGTGGTGGTGCCGGCGAAGCCTTTTTTCGAGAAAAGGTCAATAGCGGTCTCTATGAGTTGGCGTCTGCGGTCCTCCGCGGCCATGCGGTGGTGTGGAGCGCCGGAGACTGGGGGCGATGCCGGGGTCATAGTTCCAGTGTAAGCAAACACTTACTTAATTTGCAAGCAAGTACTTACTTAGTTGGTTACGGAGTTGGGGCGGGGAAGGTTCGGGAAAATTGCGGAGACTACTCGTAGCGCAGTGCTTCGGTTGGGTTCAGTCTTGAGGCTCGGTTGGCCGGGAGCATGCCGAAGACGAGGCCTACCAGCGAGGACACGGCGAAGGCGATCACGATGGACCAGATGGAGATCGGGATCTTGATGTTGTCCACGAAAAGCTGGACGCTGAGGGGGCCGGCGACTCCGACGATGATACCGACGATGCCTCCCGTTAGGCTGATCAGGGTCGCCTCGGTCAGGAACTGAACCTGAATCTCTCGCCGCGACGCTCCGATGGCCATGCGGACACCGATTTCACGCGTCCTTTCCGTCACCGTCACCAGCATGATGTTCATGATGCCGATGCCGGAAATCGCGAGCGCAATGGTCGACACCAGAACGAGGACCAGGCTCAGAATGCCCGCGATGGACTTGGCGGCTTCGAGGATCGCATTGAGGTTCTCCACCTTATACTTTGCGCCGGCGCGGTGGCGGGATTCGAGAAGTTGTGTGACCTGGCGGGTCAGCGGTTCCACGTCCTTTGGCTGGCGGACCTGCACGTACATGGGGTCGATCCGCTCCACCCGAATGAAGTACTGCAGGACGGTGATGGGGATCAGGACGGTCTCCGAGTTCAGTTCCGACTGGCCGAAACTCTCCACTTTCTCCTTGAACGTCCCGATGACCGTGAACTGGAGGCCGTGGATCTTGATCTTCTGCCCGATGGCTGCTTCCTGGCTGCCGTAGAGTCGCCGAGCGAGCTTATCGGTGAGCAGGGCGACTTTCTGGCGGAGGCTCACGTCACCGGGTTCGAGGAAGCGTCCGGCGAGGACCGCCAGGTTACGGACTGGCTGATAGTATTCGTCCGAACCGAGAACGAGCAGACGCTCTTCGCGGCCATCGATGAACATGGAGTCGATGTTGCTCTCGATGCCCGTTGCGGCGACGATGCGATTGGCAAACTGCTCACGTACGGCCTGAATATCCGACATCTTGATGAAGTCGGCATTCACTTCCGAGGACGACTGCTGGCTGCCCACCTCATACGACGCGAAGATCATGTTGGAGCCGACGCCCTCGATCTGTTCGAGGATGTAGCTCTGGCTGGTGAGGGAAATGGTGACGACGAGGATGACGGAGGCGGTGCCAATCATCATGCCCAGGCCGGTCAGCAGCGACCGTACGGGGTTCTGACGCAGGGCCTGGAGGCTGAAGCTGAGGGCTTCCCCGAACCTCATCTGCTTAGCTACCCTGGGCCTTGCGGAGAAGCTTCTTCGCTTCTTCGCGAGAGGGGTCATCGGGCGTCAGGTTGGGCGACGCGAGGTAACGGGTGAGAAGGTCGCGGGCCTTAGCCAGATCCCGGTTTGCCTTGATCAGGGCCTCAGCGTGTGCGTAGAGGACTTTGGGAGCAGTGGGAGAGATCTTTTCGGCCTGCAGAAAGGCTTTCTCGCTCTCTTCAAAACGGCCATGGCGAGCGAGGAAAGCGGCGAGATCGAGGAAGCGGCCGACCTGCATGGGCGCCTTCGCTACGGCTTCCCGGAGATGCGCTTCGGCCTTGCTGTGCTCTTTAGTGTCTTCGGCAATACGGGCGCGGGCGAATTCAAGTTCTGCCGGATCGTTCTTCGCGATCAGGGGCAGCAGATTACGGGCCTTATCCCGGCCTCCACCGATCATTGAGGGAGCCTGCATGTAGAACTCGAACAGATCGTTGATGGCCTCAGTATTCTTGGGGTCCAACTGCACGGCGCGCTCGAAGGCATCGCGGGTTTTGTTGGCGAGGGGCAGGGCACTCAGCGCGAACGCAGTCTCGGCCCGGCGACCGTAGGCTCGGCCCAGCCAGGTCCAGGTGAGCGAGTTGTCGGGAGTGAGGGCGACGGACTTTTCGAGGGCATCGGTCGCCTTTTTGAACTCGGCGTCCATCAGGTACGCGCGGCCCATCAGTTCCAGGGTTTGGCCATTCTGAGGGAGGGTCCGCAGGATGGAGATTGCTCCCGGGTAGTCCGTGCGGTTGTAGAGGTTCAGGGCCTGCTCATAAGTGGACGCCCCCGACGCGGTCAGCGCGGTGACGAACAATAACGTGGCGAGCAGCTTCCTCATACAGATCTTTACGATACCCCTTACCTAACTGGATGTCCCGGTCAATGGTTTAGTTTCAATGAGGTTTGGTTTCAGATGGGCCCCGAAACAGGTCGAAGAGTTCGGAGATCGCGATCCAGAAGTTCAGAATACCGAAGCCGCTGACGGTCCCGCGGAAGTATGGGTCGTTCCAAAGCTGACGCAGGGGAAGCTGATACTCACCCCTGCCCAGAAGTGAGAGTGTGTTGTCGGTCCAGGCGTCGGTCCAGGGGTAAATCAGCAGGAAGAGGCCGATTTCAAAACAGAAGACCACGAAGACGATAGAAGCGAGGCGACGAAACCAATTGGAGCCGAAGACCGACCGTCTGGGCGGTTCCGGTTGCTCCGAACCTGTCTCCGGGCGCTCGTCATCCATCGGTGCGTCAGGCATGGATGAACCTTCAGTGGGAGTCACGAGGCGAACATCTCCAGTTGGGTGCTGGCGAGCGGGGAGAAAAATGCAAGGTCGCCGATCGGATCGAAGCTGAGCCGGTGCTGAGGGGTGGGGCCGAATTTGTGCAGCGCCTCGATGTGCTCCGGAGCATGGTAGCCCTTATGGTTGGCAAGACCGTATTCGGGGTAAAAAGTATCCCAGGTGCGCATCATTTGGTCGCGATGGACTTTAGCCAGAATCGAAGCTGCTGCAATGGCGTGACAACGAGCATCGCCCTGAATGATTGGCTGTTGGGGGAACGGGATGTCGAGTGGCACGGCGTCGACGAGGACGAAGTCGGGCTGAACAGAAAGCCCCGCGATCGCCTGTTTCATGGCGAGCCGCGAGGCCTGGTAAATATTGATCCGATCTATGGTTGTGGCGTCTACGGCCGAGACACACCAGGCAATGGCACGTTCCCGAATTCTCTCGGCAAGAACTTCACGCTTTTCCGCGTCGAGTTGCTTGCTGTCGTTCAGACCCCGTATGGGGGCATCCGGAGAGAGAATGACGGCACCGGCCACCACAGCACCAAATAGACAACCACGACCCACTTCATCCGCGCCGGCAACATGACGATACCCGCGAGAACGCAGTTGGGCCTCCAGCACACCCTCGCACTTCCATTTTTTTTCGGAGTGCGGGGGCGCGCCTCGTGCCATCTGGGAACTATTTGCTGGTGGTACGTGCGGGCTGTGCGCGCTCTTTCAGGCGAGCAGCCTTACCCTTGAGACCGCGGATGTAGTAGATCTTGGCGCGACGAACCTTACCGGTCCGAACGAAGTCAATGTGATCCACAACGCGAGCGCTGAGCGGGAAGATACGTTCCACGCCATGGCCGAAGCTGATCTTGCGGACCGTGATGGTTTCTCCCATCCCGGTGTTTTTGCGGGCGATCAAAACGCCTTCAAAAGCCTGGAGGCGTTCTTTGTCGCCTTCCTTGATCTTTACGTGGACACGGATCGTGTCGCCGGGACGAAATTCCGGGGTGTCGGTTCTGCGGTGCTTGGCGATGTATTTGGACAACAACTGGTTCTGCATTTTGGGAAAACCTTGCCTGTTGGGGTGATCGGCGCTAACGAATCGGACGATCTGAATCTCGAATTGACGCGCTAATCCTTTAGTGTACTACAGTTGCGTGCTCCGATCACGTCCAGAAGTGGCACGGCCACGACCATTTGCACCAGAATTCAGCATTTGCATGAGTTTATCGAGAAGCGGGAGTGCGATGTCGGCCTGAATCGTGACCTCACGTGCCGCCTGCTCCACCGAAAACCCGTCCCAGAGCTTCAACATCTCGGGCTGATTCTCGGGGACGCTGAGCCTGCCGAAGCCGATCAGACCCTTTGCCATGTCGCGGAGGGCGATGGCATCCTGGTCGGTGGAGGTGCTGCCGTGGAGGTCGATGCGGAGGCCGGTGGAGAAGTCGGCCTGGAACCAGGAGGACTTCATGCCGGTGAAGATCTTTGAAAAGTCGATGCCGCCCGGACCACCGCTTTTCGGCAGGGCGCTCGCGAGGAAGGTGGCAAAGCCGGTGGAGATGCCCCAGAGGTTGGTGGTGGGATGGATCGCCTTGCCGAGGGCCAAAAGAGGCTGGGCAGCTTTGTGCTGGCCTTTTGTCCACTCGTCGAGGGCGGCTTCGACGGCTTTCAGTTGTCCGGCGGCGGCGAGAGAGCCATCCAGGATGCAGAAGCCGGAGTTTTCTATGGTCCAGATGTTGTAGACGCCGTGGCGGACGAGTTTCGCACGGCTGGAGGGATCAGACTTCAGCTTGAAGTGGCCCCGGGCGAGCAGAACGCTGCCTTCGGGAGTGCTGACGTAGAGAAGTTCGCGGACGTCGCGGCGGGGATCGAAACCTGTGTCCGTTGCGAAGGCGTCTACCTGGGGCATACGCTGCTGATCGACCAGTGTTTTGTAGAAGGGCGTCGCCTTCATGCGGTCCATATTGGCACCGACCAGTGAGGTGCTGCCGGGCGGGACCATGCGGACGAGGACGTTATCGATCTTCGGCTGTGCGAAGAGCGGCAGGGCCGCCAGAAGGCAAAGTATCGTGCGCATCAGAAACTCCGTTTGTTGAAACGCCAGATACCGAGGCTGAGGACGCCGACGCCGAACAGCGCGGTGCTCCAGACAGGCATCCAGCTTTCCACTGGCTGGTTGAGGATGAGATGGCGGATGATGACGCTGATTTCCGAGATCTTCGGCAGCGTGTAATACAGAACGCGGACGACGTCGCGGGACCATTCCGAACTGAGCAGGCGCTCGATGGTTGCCTTCTGCGCAAGAATCGGCGTGATGATCATGATGGCGAAGGTGACCATGATGGCGACCGCGGCGGAATCCCAGATGACCCCTACGAGGACGATGACGGCCAGCAGGACCGAGAAAACGAAGATGGTGCAGAGGCTGGAAATGAGGAAGCCGGCACCCCAGACACCCGTCTTAATGCCGAAAATGATCCACGAGCAGACGACCAGATAGAGGATGTTGGCGGCGACGACCGCCACGTTGCCGGCATAGCGGCCCAGCAGGAGGTGGGTGCGGGAAACGGGCTTGGAAAGCAATAGTTCGATGCGGCCGGGTTCGAAGACTGCCGAGACGAGGCCAGCCGAAGCGAAAACCGATAGCGCCATCCCTGCGAAGTAGAGGACCATGGCGATGACGCTCTGGGTCTGTTCGACCAAATTTTCGACATTGGCGCTGGGCAGGCTATTGCCGAAGATTGAGACCGTCGCGAGGGCACCCTGAACCACATCCACGCGCAGGATGAATATCAGGAACAGCAACAGTGCAGAGCAGCAGCCGAAAAAGCCCCAGAAGATACGGCGCGCGAACGCTTCCCGGAAGGTATCGCGGATGAGGGCGAGAGTGGCGTTGAACGAAGTGCCTGTCATGCCTTTTTCTCCGAGATCGTGCGGATAAAGACTTCTTCGAGGGTGCTGCGAGTGGCCCCGAGCGACTCGATTTCGCAGGCGCTAGCCCGGAGTTTATCCACTGCCGCATTGGCCTGTTCGCGGGTGTTGAAGAGCAGGTCGAGGAGGTTGTGCTCCACCGAATGGGCTTTGGCGGAAGTCGCCAGTTCGGAAATCAGCGCTTCCGGCACTTCAAAGGCGGTAACGCGGTAGCCGCCGCTACTGGTGAGTTCCTTCACCGACCCGGCCAGAGAGAGTTTACCCTTCTGGATGATGGCGACGTCATGGCAGAACAGTTCCACTTCGGCCAGGAGGTGTGAGTTCAGGAAAATGGTGACGCCCTGCTGCTCCAGACCCTGCAGCACGTCGCGGATCTGTTTGCGGCCCACGGGATCGACACCGTCGCTGGGCTCATCCAGCACCAGGAGGCGCGGCGCGTGGATCATCGCCTGACCCAACCCGACGCGCTGCAACATCCCCTTGGAGTACTTGCCGAGCCGGGTGTTCCAGGCTCGTTCGTCGAGGCCGACCAGGGTGAGCAGTTCCGGAATCTTGCGGCGGCGGGTGGCGGAATCCATGCCGGAGAGCGCACCGTAGAAATCGAGCATGCCCCAACCGGTCATGTACGTGGGGAAGCGGTGGTTTTCCGGCAGATAGCCAACCGACTGGCGACTGGTGGCTTCCGAGGAGTTGCGGCCGAAGATGCGGGCGGTGCCGGAGGTCGGGTGGACGCTGGAGAGCAGCATCTTCACGAAAGTCGTCTTACCCGCGCCGTTGGCTCCCAGCAGCCCGAAGGTGGAGCCCTCGGGGACCTGAAGCGAGACGTCGTCGACAGCGCGCAGTTCCGTATTCGCCCAGCGATTCCGGTAGACGCGCGTTAAACCCTCGGTTTCAATAGCAAAGGCGGACATCTTGTTTATCTGGATACGTACCCTGAGCGGGGTTGGTTCGCCGGGACTTAGATTCGCGAGCCGGGCGCTTCGGTTCTGCCGGCCAGAGGCGTGACGGTGGGGCCACCGCAGACCGCGACTCCGGTTTTCGTCAGAGCCTGCAGGAAGTTGGAGAACATGCCGTAGAAAACCTGCTCGGTGATGGGCATCTTGCCGGGCAGGCGGAACGACGCCGGCAATTCGCGAGAGATGCGCAGGCGCAGTCCGTTGCTTACGGTGCGGCCGGAGCGGTCCTTCTTGTTGGCGATGCTGATCGGCGTCTGCAGCACATTGCCGGTACGGCCATCCACATAGAACTGGCAACGCGAGAACCAACCCAGATTGGCGGGGTCGGCGGCATCGAACAGCAGCAGTGGGGCGTTGCGGTCAAGCAGCGTCAGATCCAGGGTCAGGCTCCGGTCGGAATCCTGAATACGTGCCTCGAAGCCTTGCTGGGCGGCGGCTGCGGTGATCAGTTCCGCCTCCACTTCGAGGAAGAGAAACTTAAAGCGACCTGCCTGGAGAACCTGCATAGTGGTTACGCGGCGCTGAGCGCGGCGCAAGCCTCCTCAAGAGTATCGGAAAACGGGATGAGCTGGTCGATCCGGGTGATGCGGAATACGTCCATCACCAGCCCTTTCGCGCCAGTGACACGGCAGTGGCCACCCACCTGCGTGATTTTGCTGGCTGAGTAGACGATCTGGCCGATACCGGCGGAATCTATATAGCCGAGGCCCTTCAGATCAAAAATCAGCTTGCGGACACCTTCGGCGATCAGATTGTTGGTCAGGTGCTCGATATTCTGGGCGTCCGACCCCGGGGAAAGCTTGCCGGAAAGCTCAATCACGGTGATATCGGGCTCAACGGTGCGTGTGTTGATGCTGAGAGGCATGGCGTACTTCAGGATACCAGGCTCACGCCGGTTCCGTGATCAGGTCGCCTTCGCCTGGTGCCAGGAACAGGTTTTCGTCCAGTTTGTGCTGGCGGGTATACATGTCCCAATAGCGGCCACGGATGGCGAAGAGTTCGCGATGCGTGCCTTCTTCCACGATGTTGCCGCCCTCGATAACCAAAATCTGGTCGGCGCGGCGAATGGTGGAGAGGCGGTGAGCGATGACGAAAGTGGTCCGGCCCTTCATCAGGTGGCTGAGGCCTTCCTGGATCATGGCTTCTGACTCAGAATCGAGGCTGGAGGTGGCTTCGTCAAGGATCAGGATACGCGGGTTCGCGAGGATCGCGCGGGCGATGGAGAGGCGCTGGCGCTGGCCGCCAGAGAGCTTCACGCCGCGTTCACCGACGATCGTGTCGTAGGCCAGTTCCATCTTTTCGGCGAATTCGTCGACACGTGCAATGCGGCAAGCTTCGAGGAATTCCTCCTCGGTCGCTTCCGGGCGTGAGAACATCACGTTGTCCCGCACCGTGCCGTCAAACAGGAAAGTTTCCTGGAGAACGACGCCCAGATTGGCACGGTAGCTGGCCAGTTTGAGCTCATTCAGATTGTGGCCATCCACCGTGATCGCACCCGCGCTGGTCTTGTGGAAGGCGGCGATCAGGCCAATTGTGGTCGATTTACCGGAGCCCGACGGGCCGACGAACGCGGTCACTGTGCCGGGACGCGCATGGAAGGAAATGCCGTGGAGGACTTCCTTGCCTTCCGCGTAGGAAAACTTCACGTCGCGGAATTCGACGTCCCCGGCAATATGGCCGAGGTTACGGACGCGTTCCGGATCTTCGTCTTCCGGGCGCTCCATCAGGACATCGTGAGTGCGTTCCAGCCCCGCCAGCGCTTCTGTCAGCTGCGTGCCGATATTGACGATGCCGATAATGGGCGCAACCAGGAAGGCGAGGAAAGCGACGAACGTGACATAACCACCCAGCGTCATGCTGCCGGCGGCAATCTCTTTACTGCCGATGTACATGACAAGCGCGCCGACAAAGCCCATCAGAATCGTGGCCGAGAGAGACATCAGGGACATGGCCGTGAGGCTGCTGCGGACGTTTTCAAAAAGACGCGTCACGCCGACCGTAAAGCTGGCTGCTTCGCGCTCTTCAGCGTGGTAACCCTTGATGACCCGGACACCACCGAGCGACTCCGTAAGCCGCCCCGTGACTTCGGCGTATATCTTGCCGCGCTCCCGGAAAATGGGGCGGATCTTCTTGAACGCGCTGCCCATCACGATCGCGAACGAGACCACGATGGCAAATGCGATTCCGGTCATTAGCGGACTGATGCGGAGCAGCACAACCAGTGATGCCACAGCTGTCAGAATGCCGCCAAAAAACTCGATAATTCCGGTGCCGATAAGGTTCCTGGCACCTTCTACGTCGGTCATGATGCGGGAGACGAGTTGGCCGGTTTTGTTGGCGTCGTAGTAGGTGACCGGCAGGCGTCCGATATGTTCCTGGACCTTGCGACGGAGCTCGGAGATCACTTTCTGTCCCTCCACCGACAGTAACTGCGACACGGTAAAGGCGCAGACGGCCTGGACAGCCGTGGCCGCAAGAACGGCAAGAGTGAGGGGGACCAGGTTCTGGAAATGGTTCTTCCCGATGATGTCGTCAATCAGGTAGCGGGACGAGAGCGGCAGGACCAGGCCGCAGATACGGCCAATCACGATCAGGACAAAGCCAATAATCAGCAGGTTGCGGCGCGGTGCGATCAGGGACCGGACTTCGGGCCAGACCTTGCGCAGTCTTGCGGCAGGTGGCTTCTTCGCTTTGGCGGGAGCGCCTTTGGCGTCGGAAGCGTGCGCAGGTGTCATGTGTCTATTGTGATGCGTCCGCCCTTCTCCCCGACTCAAACCCGGTGAAAGACGCATCCGTTAGTTCTGGCCGCCGCCGATGTAGTACCCCGGGCGCGTCTTCACGATGAGGTCGGAGCGGTTTACACCCACTTCAATCGTGTGATATCCGCCCTCGCTGCCATTGCTTGGCTTGTAGCTGATCATGTAGTGGCTGTGCAGTTCGGTCCCAATGCGCTGGACTGCGCTTTCGAGGCCCTTCTGGCTGAGAAAGACGAACTCGTGACCGCCCGTGGCGCGGGCAAACTGAGTGGCCGGGTCTTTAATGAAGATACCCTTGGCGTCGATGTAGATTTCCTTGAGGAGCGGCACGAACTGGACCCGATTCTGCTGGCCATAGTTCTGTTCCATCGTGGTCGGCGTGTTGGCCATGCCCATAGGCGCGCGCATGGCGCTGGCATCCATGCGGGGCGCGATGGCGTCCGGACGCTTTTCGGTCAGGCGGACGGCAAGCTGGGTGATATCCACGTTGTAGACAATGACGTTCTGCAGGGTCGCGTCCATCAGGGCCGTCTTCAGCCGTGTTTCGCTGCCTTCGTCGCGGGTCTCGCTGACGACCAGGACAATCTTCCGGTTGCTCTTGTTCGGCCGATTTTTGAGCATGTAAACACCACGATCCACGGCGTCAATCATGCGGCTGCCGGAACTGCCGGCCTGAATTCGGTTGATGGCGACCTTGACCTTATCGGGGTCGTTGGTGAAGTCCTGGGTGACCATGATTCGGCCATCGAACTTCAGAACGGCGGCTTCACCCTGGATGCCGATGATGCTTTGAACTAACGAACCCAA
Source organism: Bryobacterales bacterium (assembly GCA_947467185.1). GTDB lineage: Bacteria > Acidobacteriota > Terriglobia > Bryobacterales > Bryobacteraceae > BOG-234. The sequence continues at coordinate 8,286 of CANIHR010000025.1, read as the reverse complement.
ATGCTTGATCTGGGGCAGAATGGCTTCCACGCGCGACGAGCACTCGATGGCGATGACCAGTGAAATTGGTTCATACGCCACGTCTACCTGAATATTCTGTTCCTTGCCGTTGTCGAACAGGTGGAACTGGTTGGGCTGCAGGCCGTCCACGATGTTGCCGTTCTGATCGGTAACAAGCACCGGAGCGACGATGTTGGTGACCGACGTCTTAATGATGGGCGTGTCGATGTCGACACTGACCCCACCTTGCTGCGGTGCCTGGGCGAAAACGGCTACGGCCAGTAAAGCCTGTGATGCCAGCGCGGATAACTTCATGCCATCTCCTCTAGTGACCAGTGCGTCCGTTAATCAGATCCAGCACGTGGGGGACCAATCCCAAAATAGCATCGAGAGACTCCACCGCGCCTTTGGGCGAGCCCGGTAGATTGACGATCAGACAGCCGTTTCGGGTCCCGGCCAGTGCTCGCGAAAGGACTGCTTTGGGCGTGGATTTCAGCCCGGAAGCCCGCATCAGCTCGCCGAAACCGGGGATCTCCCGTTCGATGACTTCACGCGTGGCTTCGGGCGTAACGTCGCGCGGTGTGACTCCGGTGCCGCCGGTAGTGAAGACGGCGATTTCCGGTGTTTCGGTCAGCGCTCGCAGCGTGACTGCGATCTGGTCGCGCTCGTCGGGTGCCAGAAGATGCTCGACCACTTCAAAGCTGTTCGCCCGGAGGCGTTCCACGACAGCGGGGCCGGAGCGGTCCTCGCGAAGGCCCTGGAAGGAACTGTCACTGATGGTGAGGACGGCGGCTCGGATCATCGCTTGAAATCTCCGCTCTTGCCGCCAGTCTTCTCCAGTAGGTAGATGTCCTGAATTTCGATGCGCTTATCAAGGGCCTTGGTCATGTCGTAGATTGTGAGGGCGGCGACCGAGGCGGCCGTCAGTGCTTCCATTTCCACGCCGGTTTGCGCGGAGGTGGTCGCGGTGGCGATAACCCGGATGCCCTCGGCTTCGATGGTCGTCTCCACATCGGCATAAGAAAGAGGCAGGGAATGGCACATTGGGATCAGGTCCGACGTGCGCTTCGCAGCGAGGATTCCGGCCACTTTTGCGACGGCGAGCGGGTCGCCCTTGGGGTTGGCCGGCAGGGCATCCAGGACTTCGCGGGACATTCTTACGAAAGCGTGCGCCTTCGCGGTGCGGCGGGTTTCCTGTTTGGCCCCGACGTCCACCATGCGGGCGTTGCCAGCGGCATCGTAATGCGAGAGTTTGCTCATATTGTCTATTTGAGAAGGACGGGGATCAAGTCGCCGGTTGCGTATTCGGGCGTCTCGGAATCGGCGACGAGATAAGCGTTGCCACGACACAGCGAGGGCACGTCGCCGGAACCCTGCCATACAACAGGTGTGACTTCGGTGCAACGGACGGTGGCGGGCAGGAAGCGGGTCAGACCGGTCTTATGCCGGAATGGCTGGGTGAGTTTCGCAAGGGTGAGGTGCAGGGGCGCGTCGGTGGCTCCGCTCAGGAGTTCGATAGCGGCTCGCGCGAAAATTTCGAACGTCACCATAGTGGAGGCAGGGTTGCCGGGGAGTCCGAAAAAGAACTTGTCCCGGGCCCGACCAAAGACGAGAGGCTGGCCCGGCTGGATTTTCACGCGGTCGAAAAAGAATTCTGCCCCGAGTTCAGCGAAGGCGGGTTCCACGAAATCGTATTTGCCAGCGGAAACTCCACCGGAAAGCAGCAGCATATCGGCTTCCAGGCCCTGTTCGATGAGGGCGCGAGTGGCTTCCAGCGTGTCAGGGGCGATGGGGAGGATGACGGGTTCGCCCCCGGCCCGGGAGACCTGCGCGGCCAGCGACTGAGCGTTGGAATTCCGGATCTGGTGCGCGAGGGGCGTTTGGTCCACTTCGACGATTTCGTTGCCGGTGGCCAGAATGGCGATACGCGGCTTACGGTAGACCAAAACGGTGGGGTGCCCGGTGGACGCGAGCAGCGCGATGGCAGGGTACTCGATCCGGGTGCCGGCGGGCAGCAGCGGTGCCCCCTGCAAGGCCTCGCAGCCCCTTGGTGCGATGTGCGTGCCGGGTGTCAGACTCTTGTCGGTAGTGACGTTCTGCCCGGAGACTGTGCAGTGCTCCACCATCACGACGCAGTCCGCGCCATCCGGCCTGGGCGCACCGGTCATGATCTCGACGGCTTCTCCTCTGCCGACCGTGCCCTCGAAGACGGCTCCGGCGGCCACTTCGCCGATGATTCGCAGTGTGCCGGGCAGGTCCGCCGCGCGGACGGCAAACCCATCGCGGACCGAGCGGTGGAAGGGCGGCAGATCGCGATCCGCTGCGATGTCTTCGGCCAGAACGCGCAAGTGCGCTTCCTGCAGGGGGACCGTTTCCACAGCCGGACGGAACCCGCTGCCACGGACTGCCCGCAGAACTGTTGAACGCGCTTCAGTGAAAGTAAGTGGCGGCACCGATCTCAGTTTAACGGCTTGCCGGTCAGCAATTGCGCCAGCACAGGCAGCGGTACAGCGCCTTCCTTCAGCGCGCGGTCGTGGAAGTCGCGAAGGTTGAAGTTTTTGCCGGTAGCTTTGACGTGTTGGCGAACGCGGAGCCAATCGCGCCAGCCAATGAAATAGGTGGGCAACTGGGTGGATGAGAGCTTGGCGCGCTGCAGTTTGGCGACCGCTTCTTCGTGTTCCTGGAAGGTGAGGGACTCCATCAGGGTCATGGCCTCGTCGTCGGTCATGCGGTTGGTTTGCAGGCGGATGTCGAGTATTGCATTAGCATCCACACGAAGTTCCTGCTTCAGCAGCGTCAGACGAATCTCGGGTGAATTGTCCAGATAGCCTTCGTCGAGCATCACCTGAGTAATGTACTGCGCCCAGCCTTCCACGTAGGGACCGTTTGAGAACAGCGAACGCAATACGCGGCGCTGCTTCGGTTCCACAGCATTGGCGAACTCGCCCTGGACATAGTGGCCGGGCATTGCCTCGTGGACGGCCAGCAGCCGGAGGTTGTACGCGTTGTACTCGCGCAGCTTCGACTCCACTCGCTCCTTCGGCCAGTTCGACGGGATGGGCGTGATCCAGAAGAATGCGCCAAGGTTCGGCTCCAGTACAGGCGCCGGGTTGAAGCCGCCCACTCCGAAAGCGCCGCGGAAGAACTCCGGTGTCGGAATCACCTGCAAATTGGAACCCGCCGGGAGCGTAAGCAAATTCTTCGATTGGGCAAAACTACGGGCTTCGGCGAGATATTTGTCGGCGTCCTGGAAGTAGCTTTCGGGAGTGGAATGGTCCTGCGCGATGTGGTCGAGGACTTCGCGGATGAGTTTGTTTTCGAGCGCCTCGGCCTTCAGGTCACCGTGTTCACCGTGGGCGGCGAACCACTTCGTATGTAGCGGCTTTGACAGCTCCAGCATGTTCATCCGGACCGCTTTCAGGCGGCTTTCGGCGTCGGCCAGCACCTGGTCATGAGTTCGATCCGTTGCCAGCGCCAGCTTAAATTTCGTTGCGTACTTCTCCGGACCGAGTTGCCACTCCCGACTGCGCCCCCGGCGCTTCGCCGGAAGCTCTGTTTCCAGAAAGCGGTTGAAGGTCCGCAGCGCGTCCAGCGCACCGGCAGCGGCGGTATCGTACTGCGTTTTGAGGTTCGCCGGTACTGCCTCGCGCAGAGTCTTATCCACCAGCGCGATGTTGCCCTCGTTCTCCTCTTTCGCCACGTCAATCCAGATCTGTGGGGAGTCAAAAAGCTGACGACGAGCGACTTCGAGGTAGCCCGACACCTTCTCCAGGCGGGAGATAATGTGGCGGAAGCGCTGCTCCTTCGGTGCGTACTCCAATACCAGGGGGTTGAACAGCGCGGACCCGATCAGTTCCACGTACATCTGAGGGCTTCGCGACCACGTCTCGGCAATGTCGGTTTCAAACAGCGCCAGGCCAATCTGCGATTCGATGACATCGTAATCCGCGCGATCTTCTGGCGAGAGCGTTGCCCTGTCGAAGTCCAGCATACGTTTGTGGAGTTCGACCAGGTAATCCCGCTGTTTGCGGATGGAGTTGTTGTAGCGCAAGTCGTCAAGCTGTGAATCCAGGTCGACGTTTTCAAACTTGTGCAGACCCTGGGCCGAGGCGTTAACAGGCGAGAAGCTGAGTATCTTGTACGTGGCCTCGCCTGCCAGCTTCGAGAACTCCGCCGCGGGCTTGTGGGAACAGCCTGTGGTGACCAGCAGGGCAACAGCAACAACAATTTTACGCATTGGCTGCATTATAAGCTGCCGAAATACAAAAGGCCCTCTCCGGGTGGAGAGGGCCTTTTGCCTGTTACTGCGTTTCGCCGGACTTTAGAAGGTCAGACGTGCGCCGAGTTGCATGGTACGAGCTCCACCCGAGCCAGTGATCACGCCAAAGGTGTTCTTCGACGGATCGGGGTTGTAGTTGTTGACACCCGTGTTCGGGTTGCTGAACTGCGGGGTGTTCGTCACACCGAAGGCTTCACCGCGAATTTCCAGCTTGTACTTTTCAGTGATCGAGAAGATCTTGAAGAGCGAAGCGTCGAGGTTGAAGAAGCCGGGGCCACTCATGATGTTGCGGCCGGTGTTGCCGAACACGCCGGCCGCGGTCGGCTGCGTGAAGGCGGTCGGGTCGAACCAGGGGTTGCCGATGTTGATGCCGTGCAGAATCTGCACCGGCTTCACCTGATCGGCCGTCTGGTTGTTGCCTGGAGTGTTGAGCGAGGTGCCGTTGGCGCTGATGGTCAACGGCGTGCCGGTCATCAGGGTCAGGACGCCGTTGGCCTTCCAGCCACCGAGCGCCTTGGCGATCATGCCGTTGTTCAGGAACGGCTTACCTTTGCCGAAGGGCAGGTCATAGACGTAGCTCTGAACAAAGGTATGGGTCCGGTCGAAATCGTTCCGGGCGTAGTTGCGGCGCGGATTGATGTACCAGTTCTGTGCGAGACCACCGTCGTCACCACCCTGGAAGCCCATGCCCTTACCGTACGTGTAAGAAGTGGTCACCGTCAGGCCGTTCAGCGAGCGGCGATCGAGTTTCATCTGGAACGCATGGTAGTGGGTGTTGTAACCGGCAAAGTACAGGTTGGTGGACGCGGTGCGGCCGAAATTGCTGAACTGCGGCAGACCGGCGTTCCCCAGGTTGGTGGCCGTGGTGGTGGCGTTCAGGTTGTAAGTTACAACCGAATCCACGCCGTGGTTACCAACGTAGGAGGCATCAAGGGTGAAGCCGAGCGGCAGAGCCTGCTGGATAGCAAAGTTCCACTGTTCGGTGTACGGATTCTTGAAGTTCGGATTGATCGTCAGGTAAGCCGTGTTGCGGTCCGGATTGGTGATGATGCCGTTGGAGGGAATCGGAGCCAGAACCGGGGCGGGGAAGCCCTTCTGGAAGCTGGCAAGAGAACCGTCCGGCAACAGCGCCGGGCCGTAGCTGGCAACCGCCGGGTTGTACACGTTGTTCTGGCGGATCGGGTAGTTGTAGGCGTAGTTGTTATCCGGGAACGGCGTGTAGCTGATGCCGAAGCCGGCGCGGATAACGGTCTTGGCCGTCATACGATAAGCCACGCCGAGGCGAGGCGCAAAGTAATTCAGGCGATTCTTCATGCCCAGGTTCATCGGGTTGTTGCCCAGGCCGGCGAGCACGAGGGTATTGTCCACCGGGTTGTAGTTGGAGAAGCCACCCTTGAAGCGGGGTACGCCGGGGGGATAGAGTTCCCAGCGAAGGCCCATGTCAATGGTCAGCTTCGATGACGCCTGATACTTGTCGTTCACGAAGAAGAAGTCCTGCCACGCGCGGTAGGCGGGGAAGTAGCCGCCGAGATCGCGACCGGCGGTGCTGGGCACGTCGAGCAGGAAGCTGGCGAAGTTGTTCAGGAAGCTGGTGGCGCTGGCGCTGCCGTTGGCCTGCTTCAGAGCCGTCTGGCCGGAGCCGAACGTGTACTGGCCGCGGGGGTTGATCGTCTGTAGCTGCAGCAAATCGTCGCGGACGCGGCGAATGTCAAAGCCGAACTTCAACGTGTGGTTGCCGAGGATCTTCGTGAAGGTGCTGGCCACATCGATGTTGGCTTCCGCGCGCTTCCAGGGGAGGCTGGCGGTATAACCCACCAGCGGATTGGAGTAGAAAGCGCCGATGTTGATGCTGACCAGCCCACTGGAGAACGGGTCGATGTTGATGCCGGGAATTCCCAGTGCTTCTGACGCCTTGGTGCCGTAATCGGTCTGCTGAGCCACGTTGTTGTAGTGAGCGACACCGACACGGAGGTCACCAACCAGAGTCGGTGTAAAGACGTGGGTGTAGTTTAGACCTGCGGAGTAGGTCTTCTGGATGCCGGTGCCGGCGAATGCGCCAGCAGCCGCGCCACCCGCCAGACCGAATGCCGGAGCCTGGAAGATAACGGGACGCTGGAAGCTGAAACGGCCGGAGAGGCGGTCCTGTTCACTGATAACCCAGTCCATCTTGACGTCGAACTGGTGGGTGTCTTTAAAGAACGGCAGCAGAGCGAACCAGTTGTTGGCACCGCTGCTGGAGGCCAGATTCGGATTCGGCACCAGGTTCAGCAGCTTGGTGGAGATGGAGTTGATCCGGCTGCTCGGAATGATGTTGCCGGGGAAAGCCGTGCGGCCGGAGCCATCCGGAGAACCCGAGTTCGGGTCGTAGATGGCAGTGGCGGATCCGCTCAGGTCGCCGGACTTCTGTGCGGCGGTGGGGATCGTCAGCAGGTTGCCCGCGCCCTTGTGGTCGGTTGTGCGGAGGTAGTCGCCGAAGTAGAACAGCTTGTTCTTCTTGATGTAACCGCCGAGGTTGCCGCCGAAGTAGTTATATACGCGGTGGCTGACAGCGGGTTCGAAGAAATTGCGCGCGTTAAATTCGCTGTTCTGCAGGAATTCGTAGGCACCGCCGTGGAGTTGGTTGGAGCCGGACTTGAAGATGACGTTCGTGACGGCACCGGTGGCGCGGCCCAGTTCGGCATCGAAGTTCGAGGTGGAAACGTCAACGGTCTGGATGGCTTCGATTGGTGGAATCAGAACCTGCAGAAGGCCGGTACGTTCGTTGTCGTCGATACCTTCAATCTGATAGTTGTTGCCCATACGCATCTGGCCGTTGACCTGCGTCTGCAGGGAACTGGCGGCGTTGAAAAATTCCGAGTGCTGGAAGGAGGCGCGTGTCGTTCCCGGAACAAGGTTGATCAGGTTCTGGAAGTTGCGGCCACCACCGAGGGGGAGGTTTTCGGTTTGTACCGCGTCCAGTTTGCGGCCGACGTCAACACGGTCGGTCTGCAGGGCGGGCGGTGTGTCGGTGACTTCGATCGATTCACTGACGTTGCCGGGCGTTAACTGCATGTCGATGCGTGCCGTGCTGTTTACAACTGCTTCGACGTTGGGTCGGACTTCGCGCTTAAAACCGGTGACTTCGGCGACCACTGAGTAGCGGCCCGGCGTGATGTCCGGGAACGTGAAGTTGCCGCTGTCGTTGGTCTGCGTGGTTCGAACTGCGTTAGTGGAGGTTTCGGTTGCCGTGATTTTGGCGTTCGCAATTACTGCGCCGGACGCATCTGAGACGGTACCGAGAATGGTGGAGTTCACCGCCTGACCAAAACTGAGGCCAGCCGTGAGGATAGCGAGCGCCAACGTGGCGGCCGCCGAACGGAAATATTTCATTCTGGTTGTAATACCCCTTGGTGAAAAAGGTAACGTTTTGTCAGTGGTATGTCAACCGGTGAAAATGGGACACTGTCTTAATCTGCTGCGGGTTCTTGCAAACGTTTGTTCTTTGGTAATAGGGACAAAACTGCGCCCAGGGCCAAACCCGACAGTAAACCGATTGCGGTACAAACAGGGACGGTAGCTCCAGCGGGTTCCACGGTGGGAAATCCGGCCAGTTCGGTCACCTCTTTTCCGTCACTCAGCGAGTTTGAGGTCCGGGCCAATCGGCTCATTTGCACAGCCAGCTCACGCCCGATATCCAGTGCTTCCTCTGCCAGTTCATCTTCATACTGAATGACGGCTCCGCTGGCTCCGCCCGGTAGTTTCACCGGCTGAATGTGGGTACCCTTGCGCAGCCGCTCCATGATGTCGGCGATGGGGTCGGCTGCCATCATCTCGCGCAGACGGGCATTCCTGCTGATGAACACAGTAAGGTTCTCGTCGGAGAGGAGGCTGGCTGTGACGATCTCCAGCGTAGTCTTTGACTCCCGCTCATACATGTCCGCGGGGAGGCCTGGTGTATGAACAAAACGAAGGGTGACCTTACTGACGTAACTGTGCGGCAGCAGATGGGAGATCCAGAACCCGGTGAG
>CANIHR010000024.1 GCA_947467185.1 Bryobacterales bacterium | reverse complement strand
TAGGGGGTTTCTATGAACAATAAAGTCCCGCGTATCTCGCCGCGGCTGGCGGCGAAAACTGCACTCTCGCTACTGGGCCTCGGGCTGGTGGTTGTGCTTGCACAATCCACCGCTCCGAAACGGCCGTATGCCGGCTGGAGCGAGTTCGGCGGAGCCATGGATTCGATGCAGTACTCCTCGCTCACCCAGATCAACAAAACAAATGTCACGAAGCTGGAGCGTGCCTGGACACACCTGACACCAGGACGCGGCGGCAGATTCCCTTTCAGCCCCTTGATCGCGGACGGCGTCATGTATGTGATCGGTGATGGCCCCGCCATTGTTGCGCTGGATGCCGCCACGGGGAAGCAGCTCTGGTCACACCCGGTAGACGGCACACCCACGAGTCGGGGCATCAACTACTGGCAGAGCCCGGACCGGTCCGACCGCCGGATCATCTTTTCTGTCGATAGTTACCTCCAGGAAGTGAACGCGCTCACGGGTGTCACCATCAACACCTTCGGCAACGATGGCCGCGTGAACCTGCGCGAGGGCCTGGGGCGCGATGTCAAGAATGTCCGTCAGGTTCAGTCCGGATCGCCCGGACACGTTTTCGAGAATCTGATTATCCTGGGGTCTGCTCCAGGCGAGCTATATGATTCACCTCCCGGAGATCTTCGCGCATACGACGTGCGAACCGGCAAGAACGTCTGGACGTTTCACACGATCCCCCGTCCGGGTGAATACGGCTATGAAACGTGGCCCAAAGACGCCTGGAAGTATGCCGGCGGAGCGAACACCTGGAGCGAGTTTGCCATTGATGAGAAGCGCGGTATAGCGTACTTCCCGCTGGGCTCGCCAACTTACGATTTGTACGGCGCCGACCGGATCGGAGCTGACTTGTTCGGTAACTGTCTGCTTGCACTCGACGCGCGAACCGGCAAACGACTTTGGCACTTCCAGACTGTCCATCACGATCTGTGGGATTACGACCTGGTGACTGGCCCGAAGTTGCTCACCGTTCGGCACGAAGGAAAGATGGTTGACATCGTCGCGCAACCGGGCAAGACAGGCTTCCTGTATGTCTTCAATCGTGTAACGGGTGAACCCCTGTGGCCCATAGAGGAACGTCCGGTCCCGAAGAGCGATGTGCCTGGAGAACAGTCCTGGCCGACCCAGCCCTACCCCACTAAGCCGCCACCATTTGGTGTGCAGAAGTTCGGGGTAGACCAGATCAATCCTTATCTGGACGAAGCCGAAAAGGCGCGGATACGAGATATCATGCTCAATGCCCGGAACGAGGGCATTTTCACGCCGCCTGTCGTGGGGAAGACACAAATAGAGGTGCCGGGCGCACATGGCTCCGGCAATTGGGGCGGGGCGGCCGGGGACCCGGCCACTGGTATGTTGTACGTCCGCGCATGGAACGGTCCCGATACTCGCGTCCTAACGGAAAGGCAGCCGGAGTCTCAGGGTGGTTCATCGGGCCGGGCGCTTTACTCCCGGAACTGCGGCGATTGTCATGGACCCGATCGAGCCAACCTGCCCGCTCCCGCGAATATCAAAGCCGACCTGGTTAGAGAGACGGTACGGCTTGGGAAGGGAGAAATGCCGCCGATCCCGGTCAGAGACCTCTCGGCCCCGGACCTCGACGCGATCATTGCGTATCTGGTAAATCCGGGCAGCGGCGGCGGACGCGGAGTCGTCCAGCCCACGCAATCTCTGCGGCCTCCCATGTCACCTCCCCCTCCGGGCCAGACCCGATATTGGGGCCCTTACGGAAATCCCTTTAGAGCCACCAACGGCATGCCCGCCATCGGTCCCCCATGGACCGAACTTGTGGCCTACGATCTGAACGAGGGAACCATAAAATGGCGCACCACGCTCGGTTCCATTCCCGGCCTCGCCGCGAAGGGAATCCGCAATACCGGCAGTGTCCGCCCGAGAAACGGCCCAATCGTAACTGCCGGCGGCCTGATCTTTGTCGGCTCCAATGGCGATGGCTATATCCACGCCTTCGATAAGGACACCGGCAAGGTTTTGTGGGAAATCGAACTTGAGGCAACTCCTGACGGGATTCCGGCTGTGTACGAAGTCGCCGGGCGTCAATACGTCGCCTTCTTCGCCGGTGGCGGCGGGGATGGGGTTGTCACGAAAATTACCAAACCGGAAGCCCAGGGTTACTACGTTTTTGCATTGCCGACTTCTGCTCCGAAGCCGACGAAGAAACGTGAGTGAGCATGCCCCCCGCGGTGGTCGAGTTGAGGCCGGGTTCGCAGGCAACTAAGGGATCACGATGGGCGCTGTTCGTCGTGGCTACACTCGCGTGTATGTTTGCTTCCGCCCCGGCGGCTCGGGCCGCGGGACGCTATGTCGAGGTGGAGTACCCACCGTCGGTGGTGCCTGGCGAACTGCAGGTGGGGGTAACCTATACGCTTTGGATTCCGGAGGCGATCTCTCGCCTGCGCTGCATCGTCGTGCACCAGCACGGGGCGGGCCGGAATGCAGCCAGTCACGGTGCCACAGCGTCGTACGATCTCCACTGGCAGGCCCTCGCAAAGAAATGGGATTGCGCCCTGCTCGGTCCGACGTATCACGTGCTGAACGACGCGATCGACACGACGCCAGGTGGCTCGCAGCTTTGGTTTGATCCCGGAATGGGCTCTGACAAGGCGTTCCTAAAGGCGCTCGGCGATTTGGCGTCCCGGTCGGGCCACGCTGAGTTGAGCGCGGTTCCCTGGGTTTTATGGGGTCATTCGGGGGGTGGGATCTGGTCCGACGTAATGGCTGACCTGCATCCCGACCGGGTGGTCGCAATGTTCCTTCGCTCCGGAGCCGCCGCTATGTTCCGCCGCCGGGTCTTCCCACAACCGAAGGTTCCGGCCGCCGCCTACGCTATCCCGATCGTGGCAAATGCGGGCATAAAGGAGCGGAAGGCGGACGGGAGCATCGGGCCGTGGGAGGGTTCGAAGACGATCTTCGAGGAGTACCGGGCCAGGGGAGGACTGATCGCTTTCGCACCCGATCCGCGAACCGGTCACGAGTGTGGCGATTCGCGTTATCTGGCGATTCCATTCTTCGACGCTGTGATGGCGATGCGTCTGCCCGTGAAGGGCAGCAGGGACCAGACACTGCGGCCGAAGGACACATCGAAGGCATGGCTGGCTCCCCTGATGGGAGATACGGCACTACCCGCCGCGGAATACAGGGGCAATCCGAATGAGGCGGTGTGGTTGCCGAATGAAGCAGTGGCAAAGGCCTGGATGGAGTACGTGAAGACCGGCACTGTTAGCGACACAACTCCGCCGCCGGCACCGGCACACGTGCGGGTCTCGTCAAACGCCGGCGACGGCATCGAGATCACGTGGGATGCCGCAGCTGACTTTGAGAGCGGCGTCGGCGGGTTCGTCATTTTGCGGGATGGGCAGGAACTGGCGAAGCTGCCGGAGAAGGCGCCTGCGAACGCTTACGGGCGGCGGCTTTTTCAGGAGATGTCGTATCACGACACTCCGGAGCCACCGGTGGCCGAGATGCGATATGTCGACCGGACGGCCAGCGCAGGCCTGAAGCATCACTACGCCGTCATCACCGTCAACAGCGCCGGACTACGTTCAAAACCTGCGACGCGATAAACGGGAGTATGGAGCAAGAGTCGGCGGATCTTAATTGCGGACCCGTGCGAATCTCTGTATGATTTTCAGTCCAGGTACCGAAAGGAAATATCCATGCAACTCGTTATCGAAAAACTGCTGAACGACTTTGAAAGCGGGACCTTGACCCGCCGTCAACTCGCCACCGCTCTGGCCGCTCTCGTAACTGGCGGTGCCCAGGCCGCTTCCAAAACAGACGGCGTGAAAGCGGTGACGCTCAATCACGTCACCGTCAGGGTGGCTAACGTTCAAAAGACGTCTAAGTTCTATCAGAAATTCTTTGGGATGCCGCTAAAGCAGCACTCCGATAAGACACATATCCTTGGCGTCGGGAAGAGTTTCTTCGGCATCGAGCAAAAGGGTACTGCGGCAGAGCTCGATCACTACGATTTCGGAATCGCAGGATTTGACGCCGACGCGGTTCAGGCGAAGCTCCGGGCGCGGAATCTTAGAATTGAACCGGGTGGGACGAAGGAGTCTTTCAAGTTTTGGGATCCGGACGGTTTCCTGGTGCAATTGAACGGACCGGAGTATACAGGGCACGTCGGGAAGTGACTCCGCGCAGCCGGGATGGAACGCTCGTGCGGGTTGGCCTCGCCCTTGCCGGTTGGAGCGAGCGCTGGTTCCCCGATCCCCTGGTGATTGCGCTGCTCGGTGTCACAGCAACTTTCGCGCTCGGCGTTCTCGGTGGTGTGGACCCTGGCCGACTGGTGGTCGCGGGAGGCAAGAGCTTTTGGGCACTGGCTCCGTTCACCATGCAGATGATCATGGTCATCGTAGGCGGACACCTGGTTGCCTCGACACCCGCTGTGCGCGGGATGATTCAGCGACTGGCACGGCTGCCGCGCAACGCGCGGAGCGCGGTCGCCTGGATTGCCCTGTTCTCCATGTCGACTTCGCTCGTGTCCTGGGGACTGAGCCTGATTTTCAGCGGCCTGCTGGTACGAGAAATGGCGCGACACATAAAAGGTCTCGACTATCGCGCGGCAGGGGCGGCGGCGTATCTGGGCCTGGGTGCCACCTGGGCAATGGGCCTCTCGTCATCGGCGGCGATGCTTATGGCCACCAGGGCCTCCATGCCTCCGGCTTTGCTGGCGATCAGTGGTATCATTCCGCTCTCTCAGACCATCTTTCTCTGGCCGAGCCTCGTGACCACGGCCATTCTGATTCTCGCCGCGGTGTCCGTGGCTTATCTGTCCGCTCCCTCGCCTGAAAACGCGCGAACCGCCGCTGACTACGGGATCGCCACGGCGGAAGCGGCCGATGTCGCGAGTCCTCCCGCAAGGCCCGGCGACTGGCCCGAATATAGACCGATACTCACGATCGTGGTCGGCGGACTCCTGGTCTGTTATCTGGTAAGTGTCTTTCGTAACTCGCCCAACGGGGCGCTCGCGGCTCTTGATCTGAACACGTACAACCTGATTTTTCTGGTGCTTGGCCTGTTGCTGCACTGGAGGCCAATCAATTTCCTGAAGAGCGCGATGGCAAGCATCCCTTCCGTCGGCGGAGTCATCCTTCAATTCCCCTTCTACGCAATGATTCTGGGGATGATCGCGGGCACAGAGCTCAACGAGAAACTGGCGCACTTACTGTCGGCGGTGACATCGCATCGGACCTTCGCCTTGTTCGTTGCAGCCTATTCAGCGAGTCTGGGGGTACTGATTCCCTCGGGAGGCAGCAAATGGGTGATTGAAGCGCCTTACGTGCTGCAGTCCGCAGTTGCGAATCGGGTCCACCTCGGCTGGGTGGTCCAGATCTACAATGCGTCGGAGTCGCTTCCGAATCTGATCAATCCCTTCTGGATGCTGCCACTCCTGGGGATCCTGAAGCTGCGGGCCCGCGATTTGGTCGGGTATGGCATGCTGCAGCTCCTCGTACTGCTTCCCATCGTGTTCTTCCTGTGCTGGCTGTTTTCGCAGACCATCGCCTACGTTCCTCCGGCGACATAGCGTCCGGTTTCCGGAGCTGCGGGTCACCGCGGCCTGCTAAGCCGGGCACTCGGCGTGGTATCCGCTTCCAGATCGCCCAGCGCAAATTGAATCCCGGCCAGCACGTGCTCAAAGAACGCGGGGGTCATGAAGATCCACGGATTGTGACCCAGCGAAAGATAGAACACCCGGCCTTTCCCGTAACTCCGAATCCAGCTGATCGGGTAGTCATTGTCCGCCCGCACGCATCCCACACACACCGGACTCTGATTCATATCTGTTTTCGCGACATCGAAACTCAGCAGCACATGCAGGTTTTCGCGTGAATAGGGTGGTCCTGCAGGGAACCGATAGAACTCGTCGTTGAACTCGAAGCCCTTCGCGTGGAACGAAGCGTTAATGGGGCTCGCCGGATCGTCGAGCCGAATCGCCACCGTCTCGTGATCCGTCTTGTGTGTGCCCCCGCGCGCGCCCAGCATGTCACTGAACTCCGGCCAGTCCTGTCCCGCATGCGACGAGCCGTGATGCGCGGCAAGCCCGCCACCCTCCCGCACAAAGCGCAGCAGACTGGCACGAATCTCGGGGTCCGGAAATACTTCGCCCACCGTGTTGTTCAGGTACAGCGCGTCGAAATGTTTGAGCTTTTCGTAGCGCAGGTTTGCGATGTCATTGCTGAACACCGCCTCATAGGCTCCGGTCTTCTCAGCCGCCAACCGAAGCGCCAGATTGGCGGCTGACCCGCTGTCCAGATGATCGGTCGGCGGATAGGCCACTGTCAGATCCATTACCAGCATCCTGCGGGTCTTCTTCGGTTTCACAACGGCGTGATCCGGAACAGCTGCCGCGATCTTCGCCCGCACATCGGCGGATAATCGCTCCTGTCCTTTGATCGGCGCCTCGCGCGACAAAGTGGCGACGCGTTCACCCGCCGGCTTCTGCAGAGCCGTCTCCAGATCCCGCAGGGATTGCGACAGGTTCGCGGTGGTGTCGCCCGCTCCGGGAGAGTCCATCATCATCACGAGCGGCTGAATATCCAACCGGTTCAGCGCCGCCACCACTGCCGGCAGATCCTTCGTGGCTTGCAGATGCACGCTCCGCAGTCTGCCCTTCATCGACGCCAAATCCGACAGCGGAACAGATGTCAGATCCGCAGCCAGGCCGATTCGGTCGCTGCGCCCCTCCAGTTCGCGGCTGGCGACGCCTTCAATTGCCACCTGCACCCCATACTCTTCTGTCAGCCTGTCCAGCATCGGCAGGGTATTCGGCGTGGCCTTCACAACAAGCACTCCGACGTTCAGCGCTTTTGCAAACCCAAACAGCTTCCGTGCCGCGGCCTCATCGTTGCCAACCGGGCCAGCCGCATAGGTGATCATCCGCACGCCCTTTTCCTGCATCTTGCGGCTGACGGCCCCGAGCTCCGCCTCACTGAGGCCGGGAGCAAGCTTCTTCGCGATATCCGCGCTGACCGTCTGCTCGCCCGAGCCTTCGATCACACGGAGAAACAGGACATCGGCCGCACGATCCACGGCATTGAAGTACGTCGCCCCCGGCAAGCTCCGCGCTGCCACTCCCACCTGCCACCCGAAGATCAGCCGGGCGGCGCTGCGTAGCCGCACCCACTCCGAACCCCGTATTTCCACCTGCGCCGGGAGGAGCATTGCCACCACCAGCAGCACACCGCACGCCGAAACAAAGGTTCTTCTCATCGCCCCAACAGCTCCTCATGCTGATTCCGAAACACCGTGAGCGTGCCGGTCGCCGAATCCGGGGCGAGCTTTAACAGATCCGACAGCGCACGGGTGGGCATACCCGCGAATCGCAGAATCACATCGCCCGGTCTCAGCCCCGCCTGCGCAGCCGCGGTTCCCGCCGGCACCGTGAGCACCACCACACCGATTTCTTCCGGCAAGCCCGCCGCCGATACATCACCCATGCCCACAACGTTCCGAACCGTCGCACCCCGCCAGACGGCTGGCTGCGGATCGCGACTGGAACTCAAGGTCGAGGGTTGCCCCGCGCCCCCGGGCAGTTTCGGCGTCTTCGCAATCGCCTTCAGCTTCGCGTGCCGGACACCAAACTGGTCCATAGCAAAATTCCGAAAGCCCAGCGCCAGCGCAGGGGAACCATCCCGGACCCGGTAATCACCCGTCGCCGGATCCACGAACAGGGCGTCGGCAGCGATCGAATTCTCATCGCGTCCGCTTTGCTGTTGCAGCGATTTCGCGGGCAAGGGCGTACTCTGACCTGGCGTATGCAGCAGGTTCAGGCCGCACGCCTTGCCCCACGGTTTCTCCACTCGAATTGGCCGATACGGCGTGAACACAATGTTCTTCTGAAACAGGTCCTCACTGTGGCGAAACCACACATGGGGGTGGAACGAGTTATTCACCATGATGTTGTTCTCCACCTCACGATAGAACCCCTCCCGCAGCTTGATCCCGCCGTTGAGAGCCAGGTTGTTATAGAGTCGGTAGCTCGACGACCCGTCGTCCAGGTCAATGTCCCAACCGTGATCGCAGCGCCAGCGATTATTCCGCAGCGTGTTCGGCTCCGTCATGTCGAGCAGCGGCAGATTGCGATTTTCCCCGTCCGCGATCGTATTCAGATCCAGATCCTTCAAACCCCAGTAGCGGTCGCGCCCCCACGAATTGAACGACCCGTGATCGCCCGTCTCCTTCACCGTGTCGAAAACATCGCAGAACTCCACCACGTGTCCGCCCCAGGTGCCCTCTGAAATATTGATGCCGGCCCGCGGCATGTCGTAGATCGAAGAATGCCGTATGGTGATCCGCCGGGACATGGAAATCTGCACACCCGCGGTTTGTTTCTCGGTCCGCCCCGTACGGTAGATCAGGCAGTCATCCACCGTGCATTCCGCCGGATAATTGTTGCTCTTCGGCCCCGGAGTCCGATCGATTTCGGCAAGCGTTTGCCGCTCCTGGTACTCAAATAACGGACTTCGCACTGCCTTCGGGTCACCCACGAAAGCAACGCCATTTCCACCCGCTCCCGCGATGTGGCAGCGCCTGATCTCCACTGCCCGGTTATACATGTTGACGAACACCGCGTTGCCGCCAGCCTGATCCACGAAGCAGTCGTCGAGCGTACAGTTCTCCGCGCCATTAAAGAAGATCGCACCACCCCGATAGGTGGTCCAGTCGCTTCGCAGCAGCGGCTCTTTGTTTTCCATGAAAGTGTGCGCCGAATGCCGGAACGTAAAGCCCCGCAGGTTCACCCACCGGACTGGATTTTTCTCGTCACCCCGAAGCTCCACCAGGTGCCTGAGCCGAACCGCTTCCACTCTGGCGGTCGAAAGTTCCGTTCCAGCCGGAGGATAGAAATACAGCGTCGAGGTCTCCTCATTCAGGAACCACTCACCTGGCGCGTCCAGTTCCTCGAACACGTTCTCGACGAACCGGTACTGCGGATGCATCCCCATCCGGCGGTTATTTTGCCAGCCGCCCTCATACGTCACATTTCCCTGTGCATCCTTGCCGGTGATCCGGTAGTGGAAATCGCCCCACATTGCACGATGCATGGCGTGGATGTAACCACCTTTGGGATTCGCCCACCTCGCGGCACGCTCCCGACCGAATGCCTCGGGCGACCACCCGTCAAAGTAGGTCGCCGACGGATCGTAATTCGGATACCGCGCCAGGACCTGCCTCGTCCCGTTGACGAACAGTTGATCCGTCGTGAACCCCGGACGAACCTTTGCCATCATGATGCCATCGCGATAAGGTACCCATTGCAGCGCAAGCCTCTCGCCCCCGCTGATCACCACCTCTTCACCCGGCCATGCCGCGTAAGTCACTGGTCGTTCCCGGGTGCCCGAGTCTTCCGAAGTCAGGATCTGCGTCTCGGGCAGATAGTAGACGCCCGAACGAAACCACACCGTAACGGGGCCTTTCGTCCGGAGCCGACGAACTCTCGCCCGCGCCCCTGCAAAACTCCGGAGCGGCTTCGCCCGACTCCCCGCATTTGAATCATTGCCCGAAGGGCTGACAAACAACTCAACGGCAGAGGCCGCGCAGGCCATCCCCGCAACCAAACCCTGCAGTGCCTGACGCCTGGTGACTTTTATCATGCTGGAACCACGGTAACTCTATCAAAGTCTGCGTTCAGTTGGGCCGGTTATCGGGAAAGGAGATAGACTATGCGCCATGAACAGTTCCAGGAGACAGTTGTTCCTGACAGCAGCCGCCGTGTGGACCGCCGGCAGGGCCGGGGCCGCCGACGGCTATATCCCCTTCGAAGGCGAGAAGACCTCCTGGCACGAAGGGTTCGACCGCTGTGACTTCCTGATGGACGATGCCACAGGGGCGATTACGCCCATGAAAGCCCCGGCGAGCGAGGTGACGAGCTTCGGAATCGACGTGAGTCTAAAGGACGGGAAGCGGCGCTGCGTCGTAGTCGTCCCCAGGAAAGCGGCGCCTGGCAACCCCTGGTCATGGCAAGGCTGCTATTGGAATCATCAGCCTCAGACCGAAGTCGAACTGCTGAAACGCGGATTTCACATTGCCTTTGTGGCACCCGACCCCGGCAAACAGGGCAAGGCATGGGATCGATGGTACAAGTTCATGACGGAGACCCACGGTCTTGCCCGGAAATCGGCCTTCGTCGGGATGAGCAAGGGCGGAGTCAACGAGTTCAACTGGGGTGTGGTCAACCCCGACAAAGTGGCCTGTATTTACGCCGATAATCCTGCGGTCTACGACGAAGACTACGCCGGCATCCCGGAACTTGCGAAGCATGACATACCGCTCCTTCACGTGGTCGGCACCGAGGATTTTGTCCTGCGGAACACCATGGCAGTGGAGAAGCTCTATCACCAGTTGGGCGGTTCCATCACTGTGATCATGAAGGAAGGCGTTGCACATCACCCGCATAGCCTGGAAGACGCGACGCCGATCGCCGACTGGATCGAAGGGCACATGTATCCGGCAGAGGCGAACCGACCTGCGTTTGCCGATGCCACCTACACCAAAACACACTATTACAGCCTCGAAAGTTCCTATATCTACCTGAAGAAGGAAGATACCTGGGCGACGGTGCGCGGACCGGGATACGTTCCCTCCTACGATCGCTATACAAGTCCCGGGACGGGTAATTTCCACGCGGATGCCATGTCGATTGTGGTGCCGCAGAAACCGGCGCCAGGCAAGCCGTGGGTGTTCCATCCAAGCTTTCTCGAACGCGACTCCGCGGTCTCGCTGGCGCTGCTGGCCAGTGGTTATCACCTCGTGCTGCCGCCAATCTCTGGCTCGGGGGCGGTGCAAAAGCTCTGGGACGAACTGTATAACCGAATGGTTGACAACGGATTCGCGAAGAAGGTTGTCATGGAGGGGACAGGGGCGAAGGCGGGAGAGTCTTACGCGTGGGCGATCGCCAACGCCGAAAAGGTCACGGCGATTTACGCCCGGAATCCCCTCATGCGCAGCCTGATGTCGAAGACGCCGCCGATTGACAACCTGGCACCGCTGGCCAGGGCCGGGGTGCCGCTTCTGCACGACTGCGGGAGTCTCGACCCGTGGTTGAAGGAACACACACGGGTGGTGGAGAAACGTTATAAGGATCTCGGCGGGAAGATCACGGTGCTGGTGACCGAGGGTGAGGGTCACTTCCCACTGTCGCGCAAGGATCCGAAGCCGGTGGTGGATTTCATTCTGAGCCACCAGCGATAGCGGCAGTAGATTTGCCGTGGGGCGATTGACTTCCAGAGCAGCGCCTGATACCATTCCGCACGAATTTCGCACAGCTTGATGCATGATACGCAACAACTGAATCCAAGGCAGGTTAACTTCGTGAAACGACTTATTACGGGAGCCTCACTGGCCGCGGTAGTCTTTATCCCGCTGGTCGCTCAGACGCTGAGCAATTCATGGAACACCTGGAAAGACTACGGCGGCGGCGCGGAAGGCATGCAGTATTCCGGTCTGACTCAGATCGACCGCGGCAATGTGAATCAACTGCAGCAGGCCTGGTTCTATCCCGTGCCCGGTACGAGCGCACGATTCGGTTACAACCCGATTGTGGTGGATGGTGTGATGTACGTCCTCGGCCGCAATGACGCCATTGTGGCACTGGATGCGGCGACGGGAAAGGAGATCTGGTCCCATGCCACAGATGGCCGGCCCACCGACCGTGGCATCAACTATTGGCAGAGTAAGGACGGTTCTGACAAACGCCTGATCTTCTCCGCCGACAGCTATCTCCAGGAAATCAATATCAAAACCGGTGTCACGATTCCTTCCTTCGGCAACGATGGAAAGGTAAACCTGCGAGAAGGACTGGGACGCGATCCGAAGACGATTCCCCAGATTCAGACCGGAACGCCAGGCCACGTTTTCGAGAACCTGATTATTCTCGGCTCGGCCACCAGCGAGGCTTATGGTTCGCCACCGGGCGATATCCGTGCTTACGACGTCCTCACCGGAAAGCTTGCATGGAGTTTCCACACTATTCCGCAACCCGGCGAGTTTGGTTATGAGACGTGGCCGAAGGACGCATGGAAGTATATCGGCGGCGTAAATACCTGGGGCGAGATGTCGATTGACCAGAAGCGCGGTATTGGCTACTTCCCGCTGGGGTCTCCGACCTACGACTACTACGGTGGCGAACGCCCGGGAGCGAATCTTTTTGGCGACTGCCTGCTGGCGCTGGATCTGCGGACCGGAAAGCGACTGTGGCACTTCCAGACTGTCCACCACGACCTCTGGGACTACGACCCCACGACCGGCCCAAAGCTGCTGACCGTCAAACACAATGGCAAAGACACGGATATTGTGGCGCAACCGACGAAGTCGGGCTTCCTCTTCGTCTTTGACCGCGTCACGGGGGTTCCGCTCTGGCCGATTGAAGAGCGTCCCGTGCCGAAGAGTGAAGCACCGGGAGAACAGTCGTGGCCGACGCAACCGTTTCCAACCAGGCCTCCAGCCTTTGCCCGGCAAAAGTTTTCGCTGGCGGACATCAATCCGTACGTGGAAGATTCCGAGAAGGCTCGTTTCCGGGAGATCCTGAAGAACGCTCGCTATGAAGGGATGTTCACGCCTCCGAACGACAAACAGGACACTATACAACTTCCTGCCGATGATGGTGGCGCCAACTGGGGCAATGCTGCGGCAGACCCCACCACGGGCATTGTCTACATCCGCTCGGCGGATTCACCGGAACTGAAGTTAAAGCTAACGAAAAAACTGCCTTTGCGAGTGCCGGCCGGGACGCCGGAACAGCAGGGCCGGGCGATCTATACGCAGCTATGCCAGGGCTGCCACGGGCCGGATCGTAATGGCGTCATGTCGCCGAAAGACATTGGGCTTGCGAAGTTCCGCTCCATAGTGACCAACGGCGAGGGCGAGATGCCCGCGTTCACCGATCTGTCCCCGCAACACTTCGACGCCCTGGCGGCGTTCATTTCAAACCCGGGTGCCGCGGGACCGGCACGCGCCGGGCAGGGCGGCGGTGGAGGTATGGAGCGCCTGCCTCCCCCTCCGGGTGTCACTCGCTACTTCGGCACCTATGAGAACCGGATTCTCTCGAACACCGGCCTGCCCATCATCAGTCCCCCGTGGACAACGCTGTCAGCCATCGATCTGAACGACGGCACGATCAAATGGCAGGTTCCCCTGGGTGTTGCCCCGGGGCTGGCAGCAAAGGGAATCACAAATACAGGTGCGCCCAAGGTAACGCTGGCATCAAATCGCAACGGTCCGGTAGTAACGGCGGGCGGACTGGTGTTCATCGGAACCTGGAGTGACCGCACGGTGCGGGCCTTTGATAAGGCCTCAGGCAAAGTCGTTTGGGAAAAGGAACTGCCCGCGAACCCGGAGGGTCTGGCTGCGGTCTACGAGGCTGGCGGACGGGAGTATGTAGTCTTCTGCGCTGCGGCGCGACCGCCGGAGAGCGCACCGGGCGAAGGCTTTGCGTGGAAAGCGGGCCGCCCGGAAGCGCAGGGTTACTACGTTTTCGCACTGCCAAAAAGGTAGTTGCCGGGGAGGCCAGTCATCAGACCATTGGCGGAGCCATATACTCGGCCCCTAACTTTAGTTTGGCGATTCCATAAATGGAATCGCCGTCTGTTCGGCGGCAGCCAGCTTTGCCTGCAATTTCTCAAAACTGGATCGTTTACTTTCCGCTGAAAAGTGATGCTTGTCCCTTGACTCTGCCGGAGCGTACTGATAGCATCTGAGCCGAATTTAGAACAGGCTGTTCCACTATACGCAACACGGTCCGGTGTTTGGTGATGCAGAAGGTGCACGGCGGCCCGTAATAAACACAAAGGGGTTAAGGAGAATGTTTAAGATACTTCGCACGATGTCAGGGATCTCCAGAAGTATGTTTCTGGGAATTGGGCTGACGCTGCTGCTTGCGCTCTGCGCGTACGCACAGCTCGGCTCAACAGGTTCAGTCAGCGGCACCGTCACCGACCCAGGTGGGGGCGTGGTGCCAAACGCAACAATCAAACTAATTTCGGAACTCAATGGCGAGACACGTACTGTCAAGTCAAATGAAGCCGGAGTCTTTTTCTTCGGGGCAATCACTCCCGGTCCATATACGGTGCGCGTCGATGCCGCCGGCTTCCGGTCGCGAGAGCAGAAGGGCAACAATCTGTTAACGGCCGCCCGGCTCGAGCTTGGGCAGATGCCACTCGAAGTAGGTAATGTAACGGAGTCGGTTGAAGTTACGGCGCAAGCCGCGACGGTGGCTACAGCCACTTCCGCACAAACGTCGACGATCGACAGTGGCCGCATGGAAAAAGTGCCGGTACGCGGTCGCGACCCGATGTCGGTCTTCAAAACGCTGCCTGGCGTCCAGATCATCGGCGACCAGGATACGTGGGGCGGCAGCTTTCAGTCCACCGTTCCGCAGTTCCAGGGCCGCGGCGGCAACACGATTTACACGGATGGCGTGAATGGCGGCGACGGCAACGCCGGCAACAATTACAGCGGCATCACCAGCATTGATGCCATCGCCGAAGTGAATATTCAGGCCAACTCTTATACAGCGGAATATGGCCTGAAGGGCGGAGCGCAGATCAACCTTGTTACCAAGCATGGCGGTTCCGAATTCCACGGCACCGCTGCCTGGTACAAACGGCATGAGATGTTCAACGCCCAGAACTTTTTCAACAACCGGACCGGCACGGCGAAGCCGATCTACCGGTATTCCGACTGGTCAGGCACATTTGGTGGTCCAGTGCCCTTCAAGATTCCGATCCTGAACCGGGATGGAAAAAGCTTCAACTTCTTCTACTCGGTTGAAGACATGCGGCTAAAGGACGTGAATCCGCTGCGCTTCTTTACGATGCCGACGGCGCTCGAACGCAATGGTGACTATTCACAGACCCGAACGCCCGCCGGCGCCCTGATCACCGTCGTCAACCCGGCCAACAACAATGCGCCGTTCCCTGGAAATGTTATTCCGCAGTCGCTGAAGAACAATATCGGCGCTGCCTACATGAACATGTTCCCGCTGCCGAACACCCCAGGTGCCTCTGGCTACAACTATACGTCGCAGGAAACCAGTATCGCCCACCCAAGGCGAGCACAGCTTTTCCGCTGGGATCTTCGTCCCACCAGCAAAGACACGATCAGCATTAAACAGCAGACCTGGTTTACGCGCTCGGTCGGCTGGGAGGTCGCGCAGGCTCCTGGGCTCTCCCGCTGGGGTGCTACGAGACAACGGTATGACTTCAGCAGCGATCAGGGCAAAATTGAGTACACGCGCATCATTACTCCGCGCCTGATCAACGAAGCCTCCATCGGAATCTTCTACAGCACGGAGAGCGGCCCTCCCGAAGATGACCTGGCGCTTGCCAGCATCCAGAAGGCTTATGACCGCGCCGCCGCACTCGGCGACTGCGCTCCGCCCAAGGCCTGCACCGCCAACGGCTCGCTGAAGCCCGGACCGCTCGCTGGCCTGAAGCAGATCAACCCGGCGATCAACCCTCTCGGTATTATCCCGAAAGCGTTCTTCGGTACGCTGCAGAACAATAGTCAGTCGGTCCCGGAAGTCAGCTATGACAACCGCTACCCGCTCACCGGTGAAGACACCGCGATGCCCATCAGCGACAACGTGACGTACACCCGCGGTAACCACACCTTCAAGGCTGGTGCGCTGCGTGAGTTCGAAGCGACTCGCCAGGCACGTGCCAGCACGTTCGCCGGTCAGTTCAATTTCCAGACCGACTCCAACGACCCGCTGAACACCAACTTCGCTTATGCAAATGCCTTCATCGGCCATGTGCAGACGTACACAGAATCCATGGGCCGTCCGCCAAATCCGAATCGTCGCCAGTACTTGTGGGCCTGGTACGTGCAGGATACCTGGAAGTTACGCAAGAACCTGACGCTCGATTTCGGCCTCCGCATGTACAAGTGGTCGCCCATTCTGCAGGGTGGCGGCGAAGCCTCCGCGTTCGCTTTCGAACGGTTTGATCCGAAGTGGGGGGGCAAGGCGCCCCAGCTCTACCAGCCGACTCTGGTTGGCAATGCGCGTCGCGCCATTAACCCGCTCACGAACGAAGTCCTGCCCGCCTCTTTCATCGGTCTGATGGTTCCCGGCACGGGTTACACCTGCGGCCCAACTACCGCGCAGAGTCCCTGCAAGATCAACGGTGTGGTGCAGCAGGACGACAAAACCTTCACCAACGTGGGTCACGGCTTCTGGGATCAGATCCCGCTCCAGTGGGATCCACGCCTTGGTATCGCCTGGGATCCTTTCTCAGACGGCAAGATGGCTGTTCGCCTCGGTGGCGGTGTTTATCATGACGCCTCTTACAGCAACACCTTCACTGGCGGTCCTTCATTCCTGTTCGATCAGACGATTCGGTACACGGATCTGAACTCGTTCTATCTGGGCACCGGCCCCACGAGCCCGGGCAGCGTTGCCGGCACCTACCGGACCGGCCAGAAGTTGCCGGTTACCTACCAGTACAACCTCGGCATTCAGCGCGAGATTGGCTTCAAGACGGTTTTGGATATTGCGTATGCCGGTAGCAACACCCACCACCAGGCCTACAACTACAATCCGAATATCCTGCCGCGCGGAATTCGCTTCCTGCCCTCCAGCCGCGACATTACGAAGACAGCGACAGCCGCCAACCCCGGCGCGTATGACGATGTCTTCCTGCGCCCGATCCTTGGCTTCGGCGACATCAACATCTCCGGCTACGGCTACACGGGCCGCTACGATTCGCTCCAGATGTCGGCGAATCGCCGGTTCAGCCAGGGCCTGATGTTCTCCGCCGCCTATACCTGGGCCGGTGGGACGCAAAACTCTGCCAACGGCAGCGCGACTCAGTTGATGCAGCAGCTCGCGCCCACCACCAACCGCAGCCGGAACACGCTCGTCAACCAGCACTCAGCCGTCTTCAGCTACACCTTCGATGTTCCGAAGATGAGCCATAAGATCATGCCGAATGCCATTGGCAAACAGGTTCTGGATGGCTGGCAGATTCTTGGAGTAACCACCTTCGCCAACGGCCAGGTGTCGAACGTTTCGTTCTCCACGAGCGATAACTTCGACTTCTCTGGTGGTGGCGAAGTGTGCGGCACCGGCATTGTGCAGACGGGTAACGCCACATTGGCCCGGGGAGATCGGTCTCTGGACCAGTGGTTCAATACCAGTGTGTTCAAGCGCCCGAGCGGACGCGGCGATATCGGCAACAATTGCGATAACGCCAAGTTCAAACTGCCCGGCTTCAACAATCATGACCTTTCGCTCCGCAAGGTGTTCCCTGTCATGGGCGAAAAGCGTTATCTGGAGTTCAAGCTGGAAACCTTCAACACGTTCAACCACACGCAGTGGGCTTCCATCGGCACGACGGCGCTGTTCGATGCGCTGGGCAACCAGACCAACACCACTTTCGGTAAGGCGACGGCAGCCCGCGATGGCAGGAAGATGATGATGGGCCTGAAGTTCGTCTTCTAGCTCAAGTCCCCTAACTAACAGGGCGACCAGCCACTCCTGGCTGGTCGCCCGTTTTTTGCCGCCAGCGTCGTATTCTTTCACTTGAACCTGGCAACAACGGGAAGGTTCCGAGAACACATGAAAAAAACGGCACCGGAAACCCCTTCGATTCAAAGCCTCGACCGGGGGCTCGCCATCCTGCAGGCGGTAGCAAAGTCAAAGACCCCTGTTCCTCTGTCGGACTTGCGCGAACTGCTGGACATCAATCGCAGCAGTGTTTTCCGGCTGGCTAATACGCTTCGTCGCCGGGGCTTTCTGGCCAATCCCAACGGCAGCAATGAGTACATTATTGGACCGGAGGCCTGGAGGTTATTCCGGAACTATGACTGGAGCATGCTGGTCACTTTTTGTCGGACTCACTTGCAGACCCTGTCAAAAGAAACGGGAGAGACCTCTCACCTGGGAGTCCGCGAAGGCGACCAGGCTTTGTTTATTGCTCACCAGAGTGGACACAGTCAGGTGATCTACGTATCCGGCAGAACAGGCGAATCAATGCCCCTGTATTGCACGGCCCATGGCAAGGCGCTGCTCTCAGACATGAGCGCCGCGGGGCTAAAGTCCATCCTGGGCGATACCAGGTTTAAGAAGCACACCGCTACCACCGTCGACAGCGTTGCGGAACTGGAAGCGGAGTGCGCGAAAGTGCGGACCGCGGGATATGCACTTGACGACGGCGAATATCATTCGGAGATACGCTGCGTGGCAGTGCCGATCCGGGACAAAGAAGGTACCATCGTGGCGGCAATCGGAATCTCGGCGCCACTGGCACGGATGTCGGACGAACGCTGCGAGATGATCGGGAAAAAAGTAATGCGCATAGCCAAAGACATTCACATCGTTCTCAACTCAGAGGCCTAAGAAGAAGGTCATGTTGAGCGGCGCGTTGCCTAACCCAACGGGCCCCGGTGACATGATAACCGCTCATTCATAGAAGGAGTAAATTATGAAGCTTGCAGGACAACTTGCACTTGTAACAGGCGGCAGTCGCGGGATCGGGCGAGGCATAGTTGAGATCCTCGCTGAGGAAGGCGCCGATGTGGCAGTGAACTACATCGGCAACCTCGCGCAGGCCGAGGAGGTGGCGGACTGGGTTCGTGCCCGTGGTCGCCGCGCCATCACCGTTCAGGGCGACGTTTCGAAACGCTCCGATGTTGAGGCGATGATCGATAAAGTCTGGAGTACTTTGGGACCTATCGATCTGCTCGTCAATAATGCCGGAATCGAAACGATCGTACCGTTCCTCGAACTTACCGACGAACAGTGGACACGGCTGAACGATGTCAACCTTCGTGGTCCCTGGCTCTGTTCTCAGGTTTATTGCCGCCGGGCGATTGCGGAGAAGCGCAAGGGGGCCATTGTGCACATCGGATCGATCCAGGCCGCCAAGGTGTTACCCGGCCGCACACACTATGCTCCGACCAAACTTGGCCTGGAAGCCCTCGCGAAGAACATGTCTGCCGAGGTTGCGCCACTCGGGATTCGCGTGAACACAGTCCACCCTGGATATTTCGAGACAGACATGACGGTTTGGATTAAAGATGTCCCGGGGGCTACGGACATGGTTCTGGGACAGATTTCGTTGGCGCGTTCCGGGGATTGCCGGGAACTCGGCCGAGCGGTGGCCTTCTTTGGGTCAGACGAAGCAAGCTATATTACAGGACAGTCCATCCACGTGGATGGCGGCTGGGCAGGAAAGTAGAACAGGGAGACTAAGTGAGCGTCAGACTGATTGATCTCAGCATGGAAGTGTACCGGGGTATGATGACTTACCCCAATGTTGCAAAGCCCGTTATCGTGGAGATGGAAAGCCACAGCGAGATGGCCAGGAGCGTGGGGACCGACCAGTTTGGGATCCACGAAATTACCAACCATTGCATGGTTGTAACCGGCGACCACATCGGAACGCACATCGATTCGTGGGGCCACGTCAAGCCGGATGCGCCGCGAGCTGAGGGAATCCCGATTGAGTATTGTTACGGCGATGGTGTGGTTCTGGATTTGACTCACAAAGGTCCGGGCGATGAAATTACCGTTGCCGATATTGAAGAAGCGGAAGCGAAGCTGGGCGGGTATCGAATCAAGGCTCGCGACATTGTTTTACTCCGTACCGATGCTGCGAAACAACGAACCGAGAAAGAATACCTGACCAATCACCCGGGTATGACGAAGGAGAGCGTCCATTACATTCTGGACCGCGGCGTGATGGTGATGGGCATCGATGCTATTGGCTTCGATCCCCCGGTCGCGAAAATGTTTGAGCGCAAAAAGTTCTGGGAAGCCCACCGGGTGATGCTGGAGCGCGAGTGGTACCACCTGGAGAATCTGTGCAACCTGCATGAGATCCCCGGGCCGGGCCATGGATTCCTGGTGAGCGTGTTGCCGATCAAGTGGCGCGGCGCCTCGGCTGCACCGGTCCGCGCGGTCGCTATCGTTCAGGAATAGCCGCCTTCAGGGTCAGGTCACGCGTGGCCTCAAAATAATTGAGGTGGATTTCAGCCTCGGCGTGGCGTTCGTTTGCCAGCAGGACATAGTGAACGAACGCCAGGCCTGCACGCTCATTGGAGTCAGCCGCCTTCCCTTCCGGCGGCTGAAATTTTCAGTTATCAATGGGTGAGTTTTTCCCGGCAGGTCAGGTCTGCATTCCAAATTGCCGCAGCCAGCAGGAGGGGAAGCAGAACAGGCAAGGCGAGAGCCAGGGAAGATGGATTGGGATTTGCCGCTACACCGATCGCAAGGATCAGCGGCTTTGCGTAACGTTCTGCCGTGACCTCCAGGGCAAGCGCGATGAGCACCGGAACCCACGCAAACGAGGCTCGCGAAAGCAACCGCGTAATCGACAGGAGATAGCACGCCGCCGCCAGCAGCCACAGCGCATGGAGCCACAGAGGGAGACCCTCCATCAGAGGGATCAGCCGCCTGTAGTCATCGCCGGGTGTCAACCTGCCCAGGAACTCGGCTAGTCGCAGGGCATTCAGCCGGTAGGCGGCGGTAAGAGCCGAGGCAAAAGTGTCTCCGGCAGCCAACACCAGCAACAATAAGCTGACGCCCATTCGAGCAGGTGACATGAAGAACCCCGGTGTCATCGTACGCCCGCGCCCCGCCCTACTTTGAGGGCAGAGCGTAGACGTAGTAGCCCTGAGACTCGGGGAGGCCGGGCTTGTAACTCACTGACTCTTTGGCCCCGCTGACGGCACCGAAGAATGCAATGTACTGTCGCCCGGCGACCTCGTAGATCGAGGGAATGCCGTCGGGATTCGCCGGCATCTCCACTTCCCACAACATCTTCCCTGTATCCTTGTCGAGCGCATGGAGCATGCGGTCGGGTCCGGTACCAATGAAGATAAGGCCGCCAGCGGTCACTACCGGACCGTTCCGAATAAAGGCGGAACTTCCCGTATCTTTGATGCCCTTCGCGGCCAGACCAGGCGTTGTCCCAATCGGTACGCGCCATTTGATGGTGCCCGCATTCAGGTCGTAAGCAACGATGGAAGACCATGGTGGAGCCATCGCGATGAGACCGTTACCAGCCTTGAAGATATTGCCAAAGGGCCCGTAATAGCGAGCTTGACCCGCAGGCGGAGGCGGGGGTGGAGGCAGGCCGGCGCGACCGCGGCCTCCGGCGGCATTCGCTGGCGGCGGCAAGGTGCCTTTGGCCGGATCGGTCAAAAATGCGGCAAGCGTGTCGATCTCCGCATCCGCCAGGCTGGTGGTCGAAAAAGAGGGCATTTCGCCTTTGCCACTGCGCAGGGAGGCGGAGAACTGAGCCTTGCTCATCTCCTTCGGGAACGGGATTCGTTCCCGGTCGGGCCCGTGGCAACCGATGCACTGTTGCATATAAAGAGCGTAGCCCCGCTGTTCCGGGGTTACCGCGACAGAATTCCGCTGATTGCCGGGAGGCTCTGCCGTCAGCTTATGAATTGCCGGGGCATCATAGGCACGGACATAGAGCATGCCGGTAGCAGGGTCGCCAGCCGTGCTGCCCCAGTTGGCCCCGCCCATTTCGCCCGGAACGGCAATCTGGTTTCGGTTATACGCGGGAGGCGTAAAGATGCCTTCGTTGTATGCCTCCATCAGGGTCTTGCGCAACTGCTCTTTCTCCGCCTGCTCCAGATGGGGATTGATGTCGTCCACCGTGAACTTCTGGCGAGAGAAAGGTGCCGGCAGAGTAGGGAAGGGCTGCGTTGGTGACGCGTGCTCGCCGGGCATGTCAGACTTCGGCACGGGGCGCTCTTCAACGGGCCACAGCGGTTTGCCGGTTACACGGTCAAGCACGTAGAGGAAACCGAACTTCGTTGCCTGCGCCACAATATCCACATTCTTACCGTTATGCTTCACGGTCAGCAGGTTGGGGGACGCAGTCAGATCGTAGTCCCACAGGTCGTGGTGGACCATTTGGAAATGCCACAGGCGCTTGCCGGTGCGGGCATCAAGAGCCAGCAGGCAATTGCCATAAAGGTTGTCGCCCTGGCGGTCCGCGCCGTACAGGTCGTAGGTGGGCGAGCCGAGCGGGAAATACGCAATTCCCCGCTTTTCGTCAACCGAGAGGCCTCCCCATGTGTTGACCCCACCGATGTACTTCCAGGCGTCCTTCGGCCACGATTCGTAACCAAATTCGCCAGGATGGGGGATGGTGTGGAAAGTCCATGCGAGCTTGCCGGTTTTAACGTCGTAAGCGCGGATATCGCCGGGAGGTGAACCATACATCTCGCCCGGGGCCGATCCCAGGATAATCAGGTTCTCAAATACGCGGCCGGGCGTGCCGCTCTGAACATCGCCAACCAGCTTCGGGTCGCGTCCAAGACCCTCCCGGAGGTTGACGCGACCATCATTACCGAACGTATTAATAGTGATGCCCGTTTTGAGATTGATCTCCTGCAGGTAGCTGTCGGCGGCAAAGATGAGCCGCTGGTCCGAGCGGTCCGCGCTTTCCCAATAATTGAAGCCACGGTTGGTCGGTCGGCCCTCCACCTGATGAACCCAGAGCTGTTTCCCGGTGGCCGCATCAAGCGCATAAATCGCATTGTTCTCACCCACCAGATACATCTTGCCGTCGATGACCAAAGGGTTGAAGGAGAATCGTCCATTCGGACCCGGCGCCTTCACCTGCCAGGCCAGCTTCAACTGCGCCACGTTTGCCCTGTTGATCTGCTTCAGACTCGAATACTGCATGGAGTCGGCAGTTCCGGCGTAGTCGTTCCAGTTGCCATAGGGCTGGATGCGAGGCGGTGGCGCGGCAAACACCATGGCCGCAACAGCCGCGGAAGTGAGGATGACGTGACGTTTCATTTGGGTGCCAGTTTGGTGGCGGTGAGTTTGGCGCTCGGGGTAGTATCGGCATCCAGATCACCGAGCATGAACTGAATGGCCGCCAGCAGGTGCTGCTCCCACTGTGGTGACGTGTAGAGGATTGTTGTATGACCCAGAGGCGTGACGTAAACGCGACCCTTGCCATAGCTCTTGATCCAGCTAACGGCGTAGTCGTGATCCGGACGGGTGCACTCTTTGCACATTTTCCCGGCACTGGCCATATCGGATTTCTCGACGTCTACGCTCATCAGGACATGTTGCTTCTCTCGCGTGTAGGGCGAGTAAGCAGGCATGTGGTAGAACTCGTCGGTGTGTTCCAGACCCTTACCGTTGAACATCTTCGTGAGGGGACTTCCCGGATCATCAAGCTTCAGAACCTGTGGCTCCGTGCGATGGGCTCCGGACCAGGCACCGAGCATGTCAGTAAATTCGGGCCAGTTCAGGTTCGCGTAAGTCACCGCGTGATTGCCACCGATGCCGCCGCCTTCGCGAACATAGCGCAGGATGCCCTCCCGAACCTTTGCATCCGGAAACACCATGCCGCAAACGTTGTTCAGAAATACGGCGTCGAATTCCTTGATCTTCGGATACTTCAGGTTGTCCATGTCGTTACTGAACACGGGCTCAAAAGCGCCGGTGTACTTACCCATCAGTTCCAGCATCCAGTTGCCATGAGGAATGGTGGCGTGGCCCTGTGGCTGCGCTTTCGAGTACATCTGCAGATCCACCACCAGAAGCTTACGTGCCTTCTTCGGCTGCACAATGGGCTGGCGCGGAACGGCGGCGTCGATCTGCTGCCGCATGTCGGCGGTAAGCCGGTCTCCGCGCTGGATTTTGCCCACCGGTGAATCCACAACCTGCGCCACGCGCGCTGCCATTGCGGGCAGCATCGCACGTTCGAACGCTTCCACAGAGCGCTTCAGATCCGCCATCGCATCCGGCGCACCAGGCGTCACGTCGAGCGTGATCACTAAAGGCTTGATTGTGGCGCGGAAAGCCCCGAGAAAGAAATCGTTCATCAAGGCCACGTTTCCGGGGATATTTACGGCCATCAGGCGATCCTTGACGATGGCGAGACCATCGCCGGGCTTGATGCCGGCCTTAGCCCAGGAACCCGTATCGACTGCAACGCCGAGATTCTTACCCATGCCGGACATTGCGCTGATAACTGCCTTCGGGTCACCTTTACTGTCGATGGCAATTCGCACATCCAGCTCGGTCGCCAGCTTATCCAGTGCCGCGAAGTCGGCGGGCTGCGCCGCACCAATTACCGTCTGGACCCCAACTGCCTTCGCGAACTCCAGCAGTTTTCGCCGACCGGCATCGTCAGCTGGAATACTCTCCACGTGGTAGGCGGGCATCCCAACGGAGAGTTCGGTCAGCCGGAACTTAATCGCGGCGCGTTCCCCGCGCAATAGCCCGGACGTGAGCTTCTTCGGAATTTCCGCGCTGACGGTCTGAGTATCGAAACCGACTACGCTGCTGAGCCCCAGTGCATCGGCCTTTGCCGCTGCCTCTGAAAAGGTCATCCGGCGAAATGCGGCTGCAGGGATGCCTACGCGCCAGCCGAACCAGACACCATCGTCGGAGACACCCAGGCGGATGGTGCCGAGTGTGCCGTTGGTCCGGATCGACTGAGACCCGGCAACCGGAACGGCTTGCGTGGGAATCACCTGTGCGCATAGTGGCAGCGCGATCGTAAGGGAAAGCAGGCAGCGTTTTGTCATGGCGTTATGTCCGGAATTTATAGCCCTGCGACAGCAGGAAGGCTTTGGTGATCTGTACCGTCTTGAGGGGGGTCATCGGGGGATTGCGCGAAGAATCGAGTTCCACCATGATGTTCGGGTTCTTACCCGCCGCTTCGACAGCGTCGAGGATGGCAACCAGATCCACTTTGCCCTCACCAAGAGGACAGTAACCGGCGTAGTGTTCCCAGCCCTTGTAGTCCTTCAGGTGCATGTGATTCAGGATGGAGACGTAATCCTTCACAACCTTCGCCGCGTCTGCGCCACCCTTCTGGAGCTGCCCCACATCGGGGGCAAACTTCAGGTTCTTTGTGTTGGCGGAATCCATCACATAATAGACTTCATCGCGGGTTTCGATGCACGTTCCGGTGTGCTGGTGGAGGCCGGTGGCCAGTCCCATATCCGTAATGGCTGCGGAGTAATCGTTGAGCGCGGAAACGATATCGGCACGGTGCTCTTTGAAGTCATAGCCATCGCGCTTCACGCCGTTCGGGGCGAGTACCGCATAAGTGCCGCCGTACTTCTTAATGACGCCAGCCAGGCGCTTGATTCGGACGATCTCCTCCTGCCGCTTCGACGGGTCGATCAGGTTTCCCGTAATGTACCCGGAGCGCAGCGGAACACCGTGTTTGTCCATCAGCGCCCGCAGCAGGCCCCGTTGGTCCCAGTTATCCAGTACCTCGGGGAAAGTCTCATAAGCCCAGAAACCCTCTGCTGCGATATCGCGCACAGCGGCCTCAAGCGTGGTGTCATCGCCCTTGCTCGGGAATGTGCTCCACGTGATGCAGGTGTGGCCAATGTTCAGTTTCCGCACGGGAGCTGCGGATACAAGGGCGGCCGCAGCGGTACCGAGACCGGCAGTTTGAATGAAGTTACGACGGTTCATGATTGGCTCCATTGGGGGCTCCTATTTTTTCGGTAGTTTGGCGCTCGGCGTGGTATCGGCATCCAAGTCGCCCAGCACGAACTGCAGGCCATTCAGCATCATTTGTGCCGTAGCCGGGTTGGAGAACAGCGTGGGGGTGTGGCCCATGGCGCAGTTGAAGACACGACCCTTGCCATAGCTCTTGATCCAGACCAGACCGTAGTCATTGTCGGGCCGGACCTTCCAGTTGCTCATGTCGGACATGCCGGTGTGGATGCTCAGCAGGACGTGCAGCTTTTCGCGTGAATACGGGCCGGTGGGCAGGAAGTGATAGAACTCATCCGTGTAGGGGAAGATGGCCTCTTTGAAGCCCTTCATGATGGGGCTGGCCGTGTCATCAACCTTCAGCATTGCGGGCTCAACACGGTGCGGGCCATCGGCGGCTCCGATCAGATCGGAGAACTCGGGGATGTCCATGGACGCGTAGGTGGTGGCATGAACACCGGCAAGTCCGCCGCCCTCGCGGACAAAGCGGAGCAGACCATCCAGTACTTCGGGATCCGGAAAGACGGGGCCGTCAATCGAGTTCAGAAACACCGCGTCCCACTGCTTGATTTTTGGGTACTTCATGTTGCTGAGGTCGTTGCTGAAGGTGGCCTCAAAGGCGCCTGTATTCTTCGCCAGTAACTGAACCGCCAGGTTCCCGTGGGCGACAGTTGTGTGGAAGTAAGTGCCAGCCGGGTTCAGATCCACCACCAACAACTTGCGGGGCTTCTTCGGCTTTACCTGCGCCTGCTTCGGCAGCCCTGCCTCAATCGCTGCGCGCTCAGCGGCGGGGATCTTATCGACGCTGGTGATAGGAAGCAGTTTCGAATCGAGGTCAACGCGGTAACCCATGGCGGGCCGAACTGCCTTTTCGAACGCCACTACATCTTCCGCCTTGCCGGATTCTATGGCAATGAAAAGGGGCCGCGTGCCGCCATAAGGGCGACCACAATTCCCGCACTTATCGGGTTGCTCTTCGGGCGGAGGCAGTTGCTTCGTAATGTCCATCAGGAGCTTCGGTTGCGCCGCGCCACCAGCATGCAATGCCAGCGCCATAAGCCGGTCTGCTTTCATCCCGGACTTCGAGAATCCGGCTACATCCGTGGCGATGCCCACCCGGTTGCTGAGGCTGCCAATGGCAGCGAGGAGAGATTTTGGATCTTTCGTATCCACGGCCACGTTGATCCCTGCTTCGGTGGCCAGTTTGTCGAGGGTGGCGAGCGATGCCGCGTCACCGGGGGCGATCACGATATCCGCACCCAGGCTCTTCGCAAAGTCAAGAACGGCGCGGTCGCCGGCTCCCAGTTTGCTGACCCGGTAGGCTCCAACGCGAAGCCCCAATGCACGAAGCTTTGTCTTCACAGCATCCAGTTCAGCTGCTGACAAGCTCGCATCCAGGTTCTTTGAAATCTGCGCGCTCGCCTTCTGCGAAGCGGACGCCTCAATCACACCCAGACCTGCAGCGTCGGTCTTAACAGCACCTTCGAGGAAAGAGGCACCATACGCCGACGACGGAGCGCCAACTCTCCAGCCGAGGAGGCCGGTAACGGACGCCGAGATTCGGTGCGTGCCCGTTCGTACCGACTCGCTCGGAGGTGCTGCCGCACCCCTCCCCCGGCCTGCCGGCGGAACCTGGGAAAAGACGGCTGTCGCGCTGGCGAACAGGACTAAGCTCACGAATAAACGAATCTTCACGGAATCATTCCCCTTTGTTCAGCGAGGCACTTGATGCATATTGCGCAACGCCTGTGTTCTATAGCGAACGGCATGCTATCAGGCAGTCAAAATGAAGTCAAGCGCAGAAGGGTCCATCTCGCCACCGCGCGAAAAGTAAGTAGCCATAACTGCCACTCCGGCACCCTCTCAGCCCGCTCTCTCGGGTTTGCAGGTTGAGGTGTACTATGGTCGTTCTGAGGAGGTATGACATGAAATTGGCGACCTTTGAAATAGCCACTCCAGTGGGACCAATCCGCCGAATTGGTGCCGCTGAAGGTGATAGGTTGATTGATTTTTCGGCAGCTTTTGCGGCTTATTTGGAACGACATGACCCCGCGTGCGACGCCCGCAGAATGGCCTCGGCTATCTTCCGGCCCGACATGGTTTCGTACCTCGAAACCGGCGACTTCGGCAGGCGCGCAGCTCAGCAGGCAATAGATGCGGCTGGGGTGATCGATGAAGCTTTTGGAGCGCGGACCAGCTACGCGCTGAACGAAGTGCGACTACTCGCGCCCATTACTCGTCCCACGGTGATGCGCGACTTTCTCACCTTCGAAGGCCACATGCAGAACGCGGCCAGAGTTCTCGGCTGGGGCGCGGTGCCGGCTGTCTGGTATGAGATCCCTTCGTACTACAAGGGGATTCCGGATACCGTGATCGGTGATGGCGAAACGGTGACGATTCCACCCTACTGCAGCAACTTCGATTTCGAACTGGAACTCGGTATGGTGATCGGCCGCAGTGGCACCCGCATCTCTCGTGAAGACGCCGGGCAGTACATTGCCGGCTACACGATCTGGAACGATTTCAGCGCCCGGGATCAGCAGAAGCGCGAAGGCCCGTTGGGTATGGGGCCGAGCAAGGGCAAGGACTTTGACGGTGGTAACGCAGTCGGCCCTTACCTCGTCACCGCGGATGAATTCGACCCCTCAAATGCACGCATGCTCTGCAGAGTAAACGGTGAAGTATGGACGGATTCGTCCAGCGCCGGGCGTCAGTTCTCGTTTGAGGATCTGATAGTCTATGTGTCGCAAAGCGAGACCATTCGCATCGGCGAGCTTTGGGGCTCCGGAACAACCACCGGCGGCTCAGGCCTCGAAATCGGGAAATGGCTCAAACCCGGCGACCGAATTGAGCTTGAGATCGAAGGTATCGGCATTTTGGCGAATAACATCGTCGGAATTTGACAAAAAGTCAGCGCAAGCAGATAAAGAAACACGAAAGGACAAAATATTTATGTACGTAGTTGCCGCCCAGTATTACGCCCAGGAAGGTAAGGACGACGAGATTGCAGCCATCCTCCAGACCATGATTCCGATCTCGCGTGCCGAGCCCGGTTGTGCTCTCTATACCGTTAATCGGGCTCTTGACGACCCCCGTAAGTTCCTCCTGTATGAGCAGTATCATGATCTGTCTGGCTATGAAGCCCACATGGCGACAGAGCCGTTCAAAGAGAACATTCTGGGCAAAGTGGTCCCGATGCTGGAATCCCGCGTTCGCAATTTTTACGACACAGTAGAACCTGCCTGACGCGAGAAACATATGTCGATTGCAAGCATTAACCCGGCCACGGGCGAACTTCTGAAATCTTTTCCGGCTCTTACTCCGGAAGAACTGGAGGCCCGGCTGGAATGCTCCGCTGCCGCATTCGCGCTCTGGAAACGCACTTCGTTTTCAGAGCGCGCGGCGCTGCTGCGCAAAGCTGCGGACATTCTTGAGGCTGAGGCTGAACATCTCGGCAGACTAATGACCATGGAGATGGGCAAGCCCGTTCGCCCGGCCATGGATGAGGTTCTGAAATCCGCAAAAGGGTGCCGCTACTATGCTGACCATGCGGCTGATTTTTTGGCGGATGGCAACATTCCCACTGAGGCGAAACAGAGCAGTATTCGCTATGAGCCAATGGGCGCCGTACTGGCAATCATGCCGTGGAACTATCCGTTCTGGCAGGTATTTCGTTTTGCAGCCCCCGCGCTGATGGCCGGTAACGTCGCGCTCCTGAAGCACGCGCCCAACGTCCCGCAATGCGCCGTTGCCATTGAAGAGATCTTCTTACGGGCCGGGTTCCCGGTCGGTGTGTTTCAGGCCCTGTTACTCGAAACCGAACAGGTGTCAGCGGTCATCGGCGACGACCGTGTTCACGCGGTAACACTAACGGGCAGCGACAGGGCGGGCCGTGACGTTGCGGCCAGTGCCGGCAAAGCTCTCAAGAAATCCGTTTTGGAACTGGGTGGCAGCGATCCCTTCATTGTCATGCCTTCCGCTGACCTCGATAAAGCCGTCGCCACAGCAGTGAAATCCCGCGCGGGCAACAGTGGTCAATCCTGTATCGCCGCCAAGCGTTTCATCGTCGCGCGGCCCGTTGCGGAAGAGTTCCTTAGCCGATTTGCCACAGCCATGGCGGCGCTAAGGGTCGGCGATCCTCTGGATCCTGCAACCGACCTCGGTCCCCTGGCTCGTCCGGATCTGGTCGCCCAGCTCGATTCCCAGGTGAAGGCCACCCTCGCTGCCGGAGCGTCCGTGCTCATCGGGGGCGGTCCGCTCCCAGGGCCTGGTTGCTACTACCCTCCAACGATTCTTTGCGATATCCCGGTGGACTCTCCCGCCTACCGTGACGAGTTCTTTGGTCCTGTCGCCTTAGTGTTCGTGGTTGAGAATCTGGATGAAGCCCTCGCCATCGCGAACGATACTCGCTTCGGGTTGGGCGCCAGCCTGTGGTCGAATGAAGCGACTGAACACCTGCAATTCGTCAACGAGATTGAAGCAGGCCAGGCGTTCGTGAATGCGATGGTTGCCTCCGATCCCCGAGTGCCATTTGGAGGAATCAAGACCTCCGGCTACGGGCGCGAGCTCGGCGTTGAAGGAATTCGCGAGTTTGTTCAGATCAAGACAATCTGGATTGCTTAGTGATATGGACCTTCTGCGGGGAATGGTGAAAACGTCAAATGGACTTTCAACTTAAAGGGAAACTCGCCTACGTCAACGCTGGCGCCTGGGGAATCGGTGAGGCCGTTGCCGACCTCCTCACGCAGGAAGGTGCCAGCGTCATTGTAGGTGACAAGGACGAAAAGGTACTACAGGAAAAGGCCTCGCGCTGGACGGGCGTTGTAGCCGCCGATCTGGCCTCCGCTGCAGGCGTCGATCAGGCTGTGCGCTTTGTCAGGCAGACGTTTGGCCGCGCCCCTGACATTCTCATCAACAACCTTGGGCTGGGCGACTCCGCATCGTTTGAAGATATCTCCGACGAACGCTGGGCGCGCACTTTCGACATCAACCTGATGGGCTGTATTCGCCTCTGCAGGGCGCTGCTTCCGGAGATGGCGGCTCGCGGTTCGGCCGCCATCGTAAACACTGGTTCCGACCTGGCGAAACAACCGGAGCCCACCCTGATGGATTATGGTGTCTGCAAAGCGGGCCTGCTCTATCTGACGAAGGCACTGGCGAAGCAGTATGCTCCGAATGTGCGGGTCAATGCGGTTCTTCCTGGCCCGATCTGGACTCGCATGTGGACGCGCGAGGGCGGGATCGTCGATCAGTTGGTGCTGCACTACGGCGTCGCGGATCGGGATGCCGCCGTGAAGCGGTTTCTGGAAGACCGCTATTTGCCGCTCGGGATCGGCGAAGCCGCCGATGTTGCCAACGCGATTGTTTTCCTGGCTTCGCCCTTAGCGAAGTACATCACGGGGTCCACACTCGATATTGGCGGAACCCTCAGAGGGCTGATTTGAGATACCGGGGCACCTGCGAGCTGGAAGCCTTCTGCGAACAGCCCGGGATTACAGGGTCAAAACCGTTGCGGATTTTTCGCAGCAGGACTTTGACTCAACCGGGGAACCCCTGGGAAGCAGGTGAACCATCCTGGTGAACACAAATGTCCTCGAGACGCTCTCTGACCTGATCCGGATCAACAGCATTAATCCTGCTTACGAGGACGGCAGACCAGAGTCCCACGTTATCGCGTGGATCGAGACCTTCTTTGCTGAGCGCGGCATTAGCACCTGGCGGCAGGAAGTCTTTCCCGGAAGGCCCAACCTGATTGCCAGGCTGCCGGGGCGGAACCCGGGACGCCGCGTGGTGCTGGAGGCACACGTTGATACCGCGTCG
>CANIHR010000023.1 GCA_947467185.1 Bryobacterales bacterium | reverse complement strand
CCGGCCGAGAAGATTCACGCCGCCACTCAGGGCTTTAAGAATTTCGAGTTCGGCAAAATGGAGGCCCGCTACGGGTCCGCCGCCGTGGAATACGTCCGTGTCGCCACCGAAATGTGCCGCGCCGGCGAAGCCCAGGCGCTCGTTACCGCCCCGCTGAACAAGGAGGCGGTCACGCTCTCCGGCCGTACATTCTCCGGGCATACCGAATACATCGCTGAACTCTGCCACGCCACCGAATCCCGCATGCTGCTGGCCAGCGAGAAGCTCTGCACGGTCCACGTCACCACCCACGTCGCCCTCCGCAAAGCTTGTGAATCCACGCCCGACCGCATCGTCCGCACCATCCAGTTGGGTGACGAAGCCATGAAGCTCCTGGGCTTTAAGAATCCGCGGATCGCTGTCTGCGGCCTGAACCCCCATGCGGGCGAACATGGACTCTTCGGCACCGAAGACGGTGCCAACATCCTGCCGGCCATCGAACGAGCGAAGGCGCTCGGCATCAACTGCAGCGGCCCCCATGCAGGCGATACCGTGTTTCTGCAGGGCTACCGTGGAGCCTACGACCTCATCGTCGCCATGTACCACGATCAGGGCCATATTCCGATGAAGCTGATCGATTTCGAGGGCACTGTCAACATCTCCATTGGCATTCCTGTCATCCGCACGTCCGTTGACCACGGCACTGCTTTCGACATCGCCGGAAAAAACAAAGCCGATTGCACCAGCATGAAACAGGCCATGAAGATGGCCGTTAGAATGGCCCGCACAAAGATGGGCCTGTCCTGAAATCGTGCTATTCTAAACAACCTCAACCGTGACACAGCGCCCTCGTCCGCCCGCTGCCAGCCTGCCCGCCGGAACCCGGCTCCAGGCTTTAGACATTCTCAGAGGTCTGGTGATCGTCATCATGGCCCTCGATCACATTCGCGATTTCGCGCATGACAGTGGCTACGCTTACGACCCTGTCGATTTCCGCGTCGCGCCCCTCATCGTTTACCTGACCCGCTGGATCACCCACTTCTGCGCCCCGACGTTTGTGTTCCTCGCCGGCGTCTCCATGTGGCTACAGGCTGCGAAGGGCAAGGACACGTCCCGCCTTTCGAGTTTTCTGGTTAAGCGCGGACTCTGGATTGTCGGCCTTGAAGTCACGGTTATCTCCTTCGGCTGGTCGTTCGCCATCCCGTATATGCCGTTCCTGCAGGTCATGTGGGCAATCGGCTGGTGCATGGTAGCGATGGCCGCGCTTGTCCGGCTTCCCCGCACGGCCGTCCTCACTGTGGGCGCGGGGATCGTCCTGTTACACAACCTTCTGGATCCGATTCAGGCGAAGAACCTGGGCAACTTCGGCCCTGCGTGGCTAATTCTGCATCAGGGTGGCATCCTGACATGGAATAGCCAACCGTTCGCGATCGCCTTCTATCCGCTCTTGCCATGGCTTGGAGTCATGGCCCTCGGCTATGGGCTTGGGTTCGTTTTTCTTTCGGCAGACCGCGACAAACTACTGCTGCGCCTCGGTCTGGGCATGCTGGCGACCTTTGCCGTTCTGCGCGGACTACATGGCTACGGCGATCCCCTGCCCTGGTCCACGCAGGCTACCTTCCTGCAAACCGCCATGAACTTCTTCAACGTGCAGAAGTACCCGCCGTCGTTGCTCTACGTCTGCGCGACCGTTGGCCCTACGCTGCTGGTCGCCCGCTTCCTGTCACGTTGCACGCCGGAGACCATGAACGGCCCTGTAGCTCAATTCTTCCGTACCTTTGGCTCCGTGCCAATGATGGCTTACCTCGCGCACCTGTACATCATGCACGCCGTGGCCATCGCAATGCACTTCGTCGCCGGGCACAACCTCGACGGGATGTTCAACACGATCCTGAAATCCTTCATGAAGCCCGAAGCTTTCACGGGTACCGGCTTCCCCCTTTGGGCCGTCTACATTGCGTGGTTAATCATCATCGCCCTCGTCTACCCTATCTGCCGCTGGTGGATGGGCGTCAAGCGCCGTCGGACGGACTGGTGGCTTTCGTACCTGTAACGGCGTCCAGGCGTTACCCTGTTTGTAGCGATGAAGCTGAGCCAACTTGCAGATGCCCTGAATTGCCGCCTGGAAGGCGACCCCGACGTGGAAATCACGGGAGTAATGGGAATGGAGAAGGCCGAAAATGGCCACATCACGTTCCTCGCGAACATGAAGTACGCGCCGAAGCTGAAGGACACCAAAGCCAGTGCGGTCATTGCCGCCAATCCCGTAGCGGGACTGCCAACACTGGTCTCCGGCAACCCGTATCTCGATTTCGCCCGAGCTCTGGAGAACTTCTACCAGGCACCCCGCCCGGCGCCTGGTATCCACCCTTCGGCCGCCATCGCCGCCACGGCGACCGTGGGTGCCAACGTTTCGATTGGAGCGTTTGTCTCGGTCGGAGAACATGCGACCATCGGCGACGGTGCCACCCTCCATCCGCACGCGGTCGTCTATGACGGTGCCTCCATCGGCCCGGACGCCATTCTCCACTCGCATTCCGTGGTCCGTGAGTTCTGCCAGGTTGGTGCACGCGTCATTCTCCAGAATGGAGTCGTGATCGGCGGCGATGGGTTCGGTTTTGCTAAATGTGCGGATGGCAGCCACCACAAGATCGTCCAGTCCGGTGTCACGGTCATCGAGGACGACGTGGAAATCCAGAGCCTGACTTCCATCGACCGAGCCACCGTGGGCGAAACCCGGGTGAAGCGTGGCGCGAAAATCGACAGCCTCGTACAGGTCGGCCATGCCTGCGTTGTTGGCGAAGACAATATTATCTGCGCCCAGACCGGCCTAGCCGGAAGCTCCATTCTGGAGAAGAATGTCCTGCTCGCCGGTCAGGTTGGCATCTCGGGACACCTGACTATCCACGAAGGCGCTACAGTTTACGCGCAGAGCGGGATCGGCGGCGACGTGGCCCCGAAAGCGCGTGTCTCCGGGTCTCCCGCCTTCGAAGCAGGGGAATGGCTGCGCGCGATCACCACCTTCCAAAAGCTCCCCGAGATGCTCCGGAACATCCGGGATCTGCTGAAGCGCGTCGAGAAACTGGAGACCACCGGAAAGTGAACGAGTCCAACTCACGCCCCCCACTCGCATACAACAACGAGGGATTCCTCCGGAAGGCCGATGCCCGGCCTTTGCGAATTCTGTCCGAGTATCTCGAGCCACTCTCACACTTTCGCGCCCAGGGCATCACCGACACCATCGTCTTCTTCGGGTCCGCCCGCATCAAAGAAGACGGCCCCATGGCCCGTTACTACGAGGAAGCCCGTCAACTGGCCCACATGGTAACGGCGTGGAGCGAGACCCTCTCAAACCATGCGAAGCGTTTCGTGATCTGCTCCGGCGGCGGTCCAGGCATCATGGAAGCTGCCAATCGCGGCGCCACCGAAGCGGGCGGCAAGACCATCGGCCTCAACATCGGTCTTCCCTTCGAACAATTCCCGAACCCATGGATCTCGCCGGAACTGAACTTCGAGTTCCATTACTTCTTCATGCGCAAGTTCTGGTTCGCGTACCTGGCGAAAGCCCTCGTCGTATTCCCTGGCGGCTTTGGCACCATGGATGAGCTCTTCGAAATCCTCACCCTGGTTCAGACCCAAAAACTGCGCAAGAAGATCGCCA
Organism: Bryobacterales bacterium; assembly: GCA_947467185.1. Lineage (GTDB taxonomy): Bacteria > Acidobacteriota > Terriglobia > Bryobacterales > Bryobacteraceae > BOG-234. Next base: position 28,115 of record CANIHR010000023.1, on the reverse strand, counting down.
TCGTTCTCTACGGCACCGAGTACTGGAAGGAAGTTCTCAATTTCGACGCCTTCCTGAAACATGGCATGATTTCAGAGGCGGATCTGGACCTGTTCCACTTTGCGGACTCCCCTGAAACCGCCCTTGGCATATTGAAAGACAAGCTGCAGCAGGCTGGCCACACCCACGTTACCGAAGCCCCGGAAATAGCCCGCACTGCGAACCCCTGGGATGGCCAGGAAGGAGTAGGCCTCGCATGAAGAAACTCGTTCTCGTTTCACTGATTACCGCCATAGCCTGGAGCCAGAGTCCGGTCGCGACCTATTATGTCGGCTTCCTGCGCCCCAATCCGGCACGCACGAAACTTTCAAAAGAGGAGGGCGAGCGCATCCAGACCGCCCACATGGCCAATATCAACAAAATGGCTGATGAGGGACGCCTTGTTTCCGCTGGGCCCTTCGGTGACACCCCGGTCACTATAAGCGGAATTTTCGTCATGAAGGCCGGGTCGCTTGAAGAAGCTACCCGGATGGCGAACCAGGATCCGACCGTCGTGGAACACCGCAATACGATGGACGTCCACCAATGGTCCGGTCCTGCGGGAATCGGAGACGAGTACTTCAGACTTCACAAGGCCGACCCGAAGATGCCGGAGGGAATGGGTCCCCATCCACTACTCCTGTTCTATCCGGGCCCAAACTGGAAAGCTGGAACGCCTGCGGTCTCCGAGTCGATTACGCTCCTGCGGAAGGCCGGCAAGCTCGCCGCAGCAGGCCCGGTAGTGGAAAAAGACGACCTGAAGGCACTGCTCATTTTCAATCGGATACCACCTGCGGACGCAATCGCAGCCACCGCCGAACTCCCCGCCGTTAAAGCCGGTATTCTGACCCCGGAGCACCACGTTTTCTACTCAGCCACCCACGTATTCCCGGCCCAGGAGTAATCCCCAATGAATATCGTTTTTATCGGGGCGCACCCCGACGATTGCGAAACGAAGTGTGGTGGCACAGCGGCCCTTCTTGCGAACGCCGGACACCAGGTCCATTTTGTGTCCGTCACTGACGGCAGTGCGGGACACCATCTGACCCACGGCCGCATCGTCGCCGCACGTCGCGTCTCGGAATGCGAGGAATCCGCCCGGCACCTGGGACTGGCCGCCTATCACATTCTGCCCAACTGCGATGGGCATTTACTGCCCACGCTGGAAGCCCGCGCCGGGATCATCCGCCTGATCCGTCAGACACAGGCGGATATCGTCATCACACACCGCCCCAACGACTACCACCCAGACCACCGCTATACTTCGCAACTGGTTCAGGATTCGGCGTATCTGGTGATGGTGCCGGGCGTCTGTTGCGAGGTGCCACCCCTGCGTGCCAATCCGATTTATCTCTATATGTCCGACCACTTCCGGAGGCCCTGCGCGTTCGTCGCGGACCTTACCGTCGACATTACTGCTTTCTGGGACAAAAAGGTGGCCAGTCTGGCCGCGCACGTCTCGCAGTACTACGAATGGTTACCGTGGATCTCGGGTAAAGACTTTCTGGGAGCCCCGGAGGATGTTCCACAGGATCCTGCCGGGCGGCGAAACTGGCTCGATCAGCGCTTTCGGACCCTGCTGGGTGAAGACTACGGCCAGGAATCGTACGAGATCTGCGAGTATGGCCGGCGGATATCCGGAGATGATCTGCGTCGGCTCTTAGCGCTTCCTGCGGCGGACAAACAGTAGCGCACATGCGCCGACCACCAGGGCCCAGGTGGAAGGCTCAGGGGTTGCGGAAAGCTGGGCAGAGCTGGTACTGCTGCCCGGCAACGAACCGGTGAACAGAACCTCGTGCAGTTCCATGGTCCCGGCCAGGCTGTTGGCGACCAACTGACCGTTGAGCTGGCCGTAGCTGCCTGTCACGTTGGCAGTGGGAGCCAGGATCGTACCGTTAAAGGCGAACGAACTGATCGAGAGTGTGGTCGCGCTGTTGAAGTTGAAGATCACAGAATGTGAATCCACACCGGAAATATTGATCGAGCCACCGTTAAACGAGGTCGCGGTACCAGCAACATTGACTACTACGGTAGAACCTGCGGGAGCCGATATGTTTATCGTCTTCCCGTTGTAGGTCGAGTCGGTCAGGCTAAACACGTTCAGGGACGAGTTTGTGCCAGTCAGGGTATAAGTCCCGTACCCGTTGTTCCCAACTGCATTCGTGGGAGTTTGCGCAGCCAGGCTCGTCGAAAGGGACCGGAGCGAGGTCTTAGCGCTCAGGAAATCGATGGGAATCTGCATCGGCCCCGCCATTTTAGTGTGAGCCAGAGTCACATTCGACGCATAAGTACCGCCATAGGAAATCGTGCCACCCGCTGATCCACCGTACGAAGGATTGCTGAAGTTGCCGTTAACGTAAGCATTGTGCGGCAGGGTCGGCCCGGTCCAGGTCATATTCCCACCCACAAAGATATCCCCGCCGCCGAGGGATGCGTAGTTGTTTGTGAAGTTCCCGGCGACAACGACATCGAAGACACCGGCCGCATCACCCGTGTGCAGGCTGGCGATAGTGAAACCAGCGCCACCGGTCGGAGCAAAATTGCCGCCCACGGCCAGTTTCCCCTGCGCGTCGGTGTAGTACTCGGTAAAGTCGCTGAACACGAATGCGTTGTAACCGGTCGCCGCCCCAAGGGGCAGAGCCATCGCAACGGCGGAGCCACTGCAGCAAACGAGAATACCGGTCAGCACCGTCAGGTAACGAGTAATCCGGATGTAGTCCACACCCTGATTATTGGCTCATGGCAGGGCACCTTAATAGTACTAAGGTACTGGAACTACCCACGGCATCACTAGGCGCTGAGAGCGGCAGCGCGGGCATCCGCTTCAGCCGCCGCAACGTTGAGGTCAACACCTTCCCAGCGTGCAACCACGGCAGTCGCGAGGCAATTACCCAGCAGGTTAACCGACGTCCGGGCCATATCCATCAAGGTATCCACTCCGAGAATCACCGCAACACCTTCGATCGGAAGATTGAAGGTCGCCAGCGTCCCGGCCAGGATGACGAGGGAGGCTCGGGGTACACCGGCCACACCCTTGCTTGTCAGCATCAGAGTCAGCAACATCACCAACTGCGTCCCGAACGGCACTTCGATATTGGCGGCCTGCGCCACGAACATCGCGGCCAGAGACAGGTACAAGGTGGAGCCATCCAGGTTGAAGCTGTAGCCCGTTGGCAGCACGAAGGCAACAATGTGCTTCGGCACGCCAAACCGTTCCATGTTCTCCAGTGCCCCCGGCAAGGCGGCTTCGCTCGACGCTGTTGAAAACGCCAGCAGGAAGGGCTCCCGGACGTACTTAATGAAGCGCTTGATTGGAATTCGGACAATAAAGGCGACTGTCCCCAGCACGAAAATAACGAAGAAGGCCTGCGCCGCATAGAGCGTGGCTACCAACTTGCCCAGATTCGTCAGAATCCCAAGCCCCTTGTCGCCAATCGTCGCCGCCATTGCACCAAACACACCGAACGGAGCAAAGAACATCACATAACCGGTGTACTTAAACATGACCTCCGATAGCGACTCGCAGAACTCGACCACCGGCCGGGCCTTGAGCCCAACCGTGGCGCACGAGGCGCCAAAAATGAAGGCGAAAACGACGATCTGCAGGACTTCACCCTTCGCCATTGCATCGAAAACGCTGGTCGGGAAGGTATGCTCCAGGATCGCCACCAGATTCGTATTCGCCGCTGCCACCGCCGGAGCCCCGCCCTTGCTGAGGTGGACGCCAACACCCGGCTTCACCAGATTCACTGCGCCCAGCCCCACAAACAGCGCAATCGTGGTCACAATTTCGAAGTAGAGGATGGCCTTGCCACCGATCCGCCCCATAGTCTTCACATTGCCTGTACCGGCGATGCCGCAAACCAGCGTCCCGAACAGCAGCGGCGCGATGATCGACTTGATCAGTCGCAGGAAGATGGTACCCAGAACAGCCATTTGTTTGGCAGGGCCCGGGGCAACAGCCCCAAAGGCAATTCCGGCAGCGAGAGCGATGAGAATCCAGGAGGTAAGCGATGGCCGTTTCATGTGCACCTTGTTCAGTGAAGTTTAGCGGATCGGCTGCTTCGCCGTGAAATCGTGCGCAGAAGGGGCGCGGGAGGAGCGCGGGCCGGGCGCCAAATCGGGGTGGACAATCGCCACGATTACCTCTTCCTGATGATACAAGTGCAGCCTCTACGCAGCCGCCGCCCGGGAGATGGCGGCCGCATCCGGCAGCGTGGCCACTGTCCGCGACAGCTCCAGTAAGCGCTTTGCGCGTCCCGCCGGCAGGGCAACCGAAGCCAGATCGAGGAACTTCGCGTCCAGCGCCGCATCGGGCATCGGCTTCTCCACCGAGCCTACTGCATGCTCGATGAACCGAGTCACAACACGGCCATCCGCCAACTGGATCGACACCCGAACCTGATCCTCTTTAAGCGCCTTGTCCACCGTAATGTGGACCTTCTCGCGCAGCGCATTCACGCCCGGATCGCGAACCAGCTGATCGGTAAATTGCGTAGGCCCCGCGGCTCCGGTTATCAGCGCCACCGCGGCAATGTAGTAAATGCTGAACTTTCCTTCCAGACCCACAGTCGGTGCCTGCTTGCCAGTCAGTTCGGGTACCAGAGGGTGAACCGTCAGTTCAACACTGCGTATCTGTTCGGGCTTCAGCTTGTGCTCATTCCGCAACTCAATGCAGCCGTCGATGGTCGGATGGGTCACAATCCCGCAGGCGAAGGGTTTGTAGGTATTCAGAAGGGTTTCAAAGCGTTCCCCCAGTTGCCCGGTGATCTCGCCATACTTCTGCGTCGAACTCAACACATTCGCCCAGCCACGTTTTGCCTCGATCGACTGTTCGGAACTGGTGAACCCCTTAGCCGCGAGCAGGGCAGCCGTCAGACCGTTCTGAGCGGCGCGGCCTGGGTGGAAGCTCTTGGTCATAGACCCAAACATCTCGCGTAACCCCACCGGTTGCGACGCCGCCACGCCCAGCGCCCACAGCATCTTCGTCTCGTCCAGGCCAAGGATCTTCCCGGCAGCCGCAGCCGCTCCGAAGGCACCGACAGAACCCGTAATATGCCAGCCAATATCGTAGTGCGCGGGATAAACGGCATTCCCGATCCGACATTCCACTTCACACCCCAGGATCAGCGCGTGCAGCAACTGCTCACCGGTCAGCTTCTGATGCTCAGCAAGCGCCAACAGAGCCGGCGCCACTGGTCCGCCCGGATGAATAACAGTCTTCAGATGCGTATCGTCAAAATCAAGCACGTGCGACGAGATGCCGTTGATCATCGCGCCATGCAGCATGTCCATCTTTTCCCGGCGGCCGAAAATGGTCGTCTTCCCACCTGGATAAAGGGGCGCCAGCGCGGCCAGCGCATTCGACACGGCGTCTTCCTTCGAACCGCCCAGGGCACAACCCACATAGTTCACCAGGGTTCGCGTACCCTCGCGGCGGACATTTTCCGGAAGGTCGCCGGGCTTCGAGGAGGCCAGATACCGGGCCAGCGTCCGTGTAACGTCGTGCGCCGCCTCAGCACTCTGCGCGTCGGCAGCGGAGGCCTCCAGCAAACTGGCAGCATACAGCCCGGGAGTACTGCGCAGGAACCCACGACGGGATGACCCTTCAGGTTTGACTTTTCTCACAAGAGGGCGATGGTATCACGCTAAGATTCAATTGGTTTGCCGTTTCAGATCTTTGAGGCCGAAGCCCGCAGCATCCTGAGTCCCGTAAGCGGCTTTCTCCGGGAGGCGGGCTTCACCCATTCACTAACACCAGCCCGCAACTGTACTTTCGGATGCTCTTATTGTTATGTTCCGACCATGCGCTTCCAGGGTGGCCTGAAACCCGACGACTGGGCGCATTGGGGGCAATGGACCACCTACAAGAGCAACGCGGCAACCCTGCTCGCGCGGGATCTCCGGTCCGATCAAATCATCTATTGCTCCCCGCTCACCGATCCGTATCAGCCAGCGGAGGCAGAGTTTGGCCTGATGCGGGGGATCCTGACCGCCGTCGCTGAAGCCGTCCGCCCACCGGCAGCCTTCGTGATCCAAACGCGCGGTCCGCTTATCCTTCGCGACCTCGATCTGCTCACCCAGATTGCCCGGCGAATCACTCTGCGCGTCAGTTTTTCGGTCACCACTGACCGCGAGGATGTTCGCCGGATCTTTGAACCCCATTGCGCCCCAATCGAAGACCGATGGCACACAATCCGGGCACTGCGCGAAGCAGGCATTCCCGTCGCTGTCACGCTCGCACCGCTTCTACCGTCCAACCCTGAAGCCCTGCTGGACCGCGCCCTCGCCGCAACCACCGGCCCGGTCGTCGCCGATCCACTCCATGTCCGCGAGGTGAAACGCTCCGGAGCCACTACCCGCGAACCTGCCCGCGCCATCTGCCGACGTTACGGCTGGGAAGAGTGGCTCCATCCCGCTTTTCAAGCCCAACTACTGGAGGACCTGCGGGTTCAGGCTGCCAGAGTTGACCGGCTGTTTGCGTGGGGACCGGTGGGGTTTGGCCTCCTCGCGCGCACTTCCGACGGGCCTGAAATCATCCGGGAACAGAATCGCACAGACCGGAGTCTATAATTGTGCAGGCGGATAACGTGACCAGCGGATCCTATCTCCATCTCACCGTACCCGTAACACCCGAGCAGGAAGCTGCGCTCGAAGACGAACGATTACTCGCCGGTCTGCAGATGGGCGACGACCGGGCTTACGAACGCCTCATCCAGCGTTTTCAGAATCCTGTCTACAATCTTGCCTGGCGCCTCCTGAATGACCCCACCGAGGCGAGCGATGTTGTCCAGGAAGTCTTCCTGAAGGTCTTCCGCAGTGTTGGCACCTTCCGTGGTGAAAGCAGCCTGCGAACCTGGATTTACCGGATCGCCGTCAACGAATCCCATAACCGCCGCCGCTGGCACTTCCGCCACCGCCGCGGCGAAACCGCCATCGAAGAAACTTTCGACGATTCCGAAGGTCGCGAAAGGCCCCTGCTCGACAATGGCCAGACGCCTTACGATTTCACCATGAATCGCGAAGCACAGCTCCTCCTTGAAGAGGGCCTCAGCGCGATTAACCCCGTCTTTAGCGCAGCACTGGTGCTGCGTGAAGTGGACGATTTGAGCTACGACGAGATCGCACAGGTCCTCGATGTCTCAATCGGCACCGTAAAGTCCCGAATTCTCAGGGGACGAGAAGCTCTTGGACGCTATCTGGCTAACCGGCTGGAAGCAGCACCCCGTCTGCAGTTGGTACCGAGGACTGTGAAGTGATGGTAGATTGCAAAACTGCGCGCCGATCCATGTGGGATCTTGCCGCTGGCACGTTGCCGGAAGAAGATTGCGACCAGGTGCAGCATCACCTGGCGGATTGCCACGATTGCCAACTGCACCAGATGGAAGCCAAGTCCCTCCGAACGGGGCTGCGGAATCTTCCGGTGCGACAGGTGCCGAATTTGCTGAACACCCGGTTGCGCGTTCTCGCTTCCCGGGAACGGCAGCGGGCGGAACTCCGCCGCGACTGGAAGGGAAAGTTCCGCGAACTCGGTTGGCGCGTGGCCCTGATGTTCGACAACATGCTGAAACCGTTTGCTGTGCCTGCGGCGGGTGGACTTTTGGCTTCGTTTCTGTGTTTTGGCATCATCGTCGACACCCTGCACGTCAATCCGACCGTCGAAAACATCGTCAATGATGTCCCCGTTGCCCTGTATACGGAGGTGATGATCGACGAACTGACGCCCTTCAGTTTCCATGGTCACGACGTCATGTTGCAGCTCACGGTGGATACCCACGGCAAGGTGACCGATTTCGAGGTCATGCAGGCGGAGGGAGCGTCCGTTGACGAAGTTCGCGATATCGGTAACCTGGTGATGTTCAGCACCTTCACACCGGCTACACGTTTCGGCCAGAGAGTTTCAAGCAAGCTCCTCTTCTCCATCCGCCACATCAGCGTGAAGGGTTAACGGCAACAGCCGAACAAGCGTGGCGAGACAGAAACTCGGACAGCACTTTCTTGCCAGCGGCAAGATACTGGAACGCATTGCCACTGCGGCATGCGGCGATCATACGGAATTTGTCCTCGAAATCGGCCCGGGGCGGGGCGCACTAACTGAAAGGCTCCTGAGCCGCTCAGATCGCCTCGCGGCTATAGAACTGGACGGCGAACTGGCTGTGTTCCTGCGGGAGAAATGGGCCGCCGAACCGAAACTGCAGGTAGTGGACGGGAACGCGCTGGACGCACGCTGGAGTGATTGGGGGGAAGGCGTACTCGCCGGCAATCTGCCGTACTATGTCGCTTCGGCCATTATTACCAGCTACATATTGAAACCTGGCAAACTTCGCCACGGTGTGTTCCTGATCCAGAAGGAGGTCGCCGAGAGAATTACGGCGGCGCCGGGGGGCAGAGAGTATGGGTATCTGTCTGTCCTTTGCCAGTTTTTCGCAGAAGTTAAGATGTTGTTTTCCGTACCGCCCGGAGCCTTCCAGCCACCGCCAAAAGTCGATTCCGCAGTGATTCGGGTCACGCCGAGAGCGGAACTTCCCGAGATCGACCAGGAGCGATTCATTCGCTTCGTCAGTGCGTGTTTCCAGCACAAACGTAAAACACTTCGCAATAACCTCTCCGGCTGGGCCAGCCGCGAAAGAATTGACGCGATCCCCGGGATGGAGCGTCGCGCCGAGCAACTGACGGGCGGGGACTTCCTCGAATTATTCCGTAATTTTTCGCCGGACACTGCGGCAGCGATAACCGAATCCACCTAAGGCAGCCCCCATAAGCAGGACGCTCGTCGAGGGTTCCGGTACATTGGGAGCTTCGTCACCCAAAGGCGAACTCAAACCATACGAGGCAAGGTTATTTCCCGGCTGGTTCGCCGAGTTCCCCGTCATCAGGAAACCGCTCCCACCAAAATCTGACAGGACCCCCAAACCGCCTGGGTCCGACAGAGGGGTGAACTGGCTCCATGAGTATTCGCCTGCAATATTCAGCGGTGTCCCCCACGAAATGGGAGACCCGGAACTGGGTATTGAGCCCGCCCGTGCCGAGCCAACGGCGACTGCCGTAAAAACTGCAATGCGAATTAGCCTCACAAATTTAAGGTAATCAAAAAGGAGTAAACACACAATTACTCCGCTCGATTTTCAGGAGGTATTACTTCCATAATTTGAGGTAATATTCCTGCGCCTCCAACCCAGACTCAGAAACGCTGCGACCACACTCGCCGCCATGATGCCGGTCCGCGGCTCAGGCGTGGATCCATTTACTTCCCCTTGATTCGAATCAAGCGAAAAACTGAAGGTGGCTCCGTTCCATGTGCCCGCACCTACCGTGAGAAGTTGTGGACTCCGCGCGTTTCCCGTGTTGCCTGTCATCAGGAACAAACCGGGATCCACGGAATCGAGAAAACTGGTATCCACTTCCTCCACGGGAGGGAAAAGCAGGATATTTGAGAAGGAATAATCGGCAGGAACGGTGAATGGCGGATTCAAACTATCACCGGGGTTTGCCCACGGAAATGGCAGACTTCCGCCCCGAAGTATTACCGCACCACCGAGTAGGCAAAGTAGAGGGAACAGTATCCGGGTTGGCTTCAGTAAGCACACACAACCAACATCGGCAGAAGCTCGACACAACTTTAGTGCCGGAAGCGGAACGGGCAGGGTCAACCCTCCCCGCTCCGCCGCCAGCCCTTTCTTTCAACTACTTATCGAGGGGAAGACCCGAGTCGACAATACGAGTGGAAGCAGTCTTGCCGAACACGTGGACGGAACGGAGGCAATAACCTGCGGCATCGCGATCAAAACTCACGCCGGCCTTATCGCTGACGCCCTCGGTGCTGGACAGTCCCAGAACAATCGCGCTGCCCTGCGCACCCTTGATCATGATCACGTTGGAATTCTCGGAGTAAACAGAGTAGTCCCCGGCCGGAAGCATTGTCTTACCCGCACGAAAGGAGAACGGTACCGAAACATGGAGCGGTTCGGTATCGGACGCCAAAGCGGATGACGCGCCGCCGAAAGTGGCCAGAGCGATGAGAGAAGACGCAAAAAATGTACGGAATGTGGTTTTCATAGTTGTTATATCCTTTTCTGAATTTGAATGTTCGAAATACCGACCGCTCCGCGACACAACACCTCCAGTCCAGACGCACTTCGGACGAAGAGCCATGCGGCGGTGAATCCATACGAGGGATCGGGTAGGTGAAAAAACAGTAACGGGCGCCGCGATCAGGGTGCGCCTTGATGTACTGTCTTGTTGAGGTACTGCGACGGCTACAGCCCGGCGGCTAAACGATGCGCCTTGTGTGCCTGATTTGAGGTTATCCCAACTTTAGATCGGGATCAAATACGAAAAATCTATACGGGGTATGGCCCAATAATGAAAGAACTGTTACGAGGCATCGAGAACGCTCCGCGCCATCCGGATAATGGCCGCCAGACTCACCTGAACATCTTCCGGGGTCGTGCGCCACGAGGATACGCTGATGCGCATCGCACCGCGCCCCTGCCAGACGGTCCCCCCGCACCAGCAGGTGCCATCGTCCAGAACTGCCTGCACCACTTTCCGGTTAGTCTCGGCGTCGCCAAAAGACACCACCACCTGGTTGAGCACGACCTCGTTCAGAATCTCAAAGCCGGCTTCTGCCAGCCCGGTCGCAAACTGCCGCGCCGACGCGCAATTGCGCTCGATCAAATCCGCAATCCCGGAACGCCCCATCGATTTCAGCGCCGCCCAAACATCCACGCCCCGCGCGCGTCGCGAAAGTTCCGGTGTGTAGTTGGAGGGCTCCCGATGGTCTCCCTGCGGCAGATACGCCGCGCTGATGCTCATCGCAGCCCGCAGCGCCGCTTCATCCCGAACAAATGCCAGACCCGAATCGTACGGCACGTTCAGCCACTTGTGTGCATCGGTCGCCCACGAGTCCGCGGCAGCGAAGTCGCGTACCAGATGCGCCAGCCTGGGTGAGGCCGCCGCCCACAGACCAAACGCGCCATCCACGTGGACCCAGGCCCCTCCCGCGTGCGCCTTTTCAATAATCTCCCGAGCCGGGTCAAACGCGCCCGAATTCACATTCCCAGCTTGCAGACAGATGATGGCAGGCCCCTGAAACGCCGGAAAGCACTCCGTGCGCATCCGGCCCTGGGAATCCACTGGCACCCGAAGCACCCTCTCCCGACCCAGGCCAAGCATGCCCAGTGCTTTATAGACGGAAGGATGCGCCTCAGCACCTATGATCACTGTGATGGGAGGCGCCCCGAACAGGCCCTCCGCCTCTACGTTCCAGCCAACCCCATGCAGTACCGCATTCCGCGCCGCAGCCAGCGCCGTAAAGTTCGCAACGGTCGCGCCCGTTACAAAGCTACCGGCACAACCAGTGGGCAAACCCAACAACTCAACCAGCCATTCCAGCGAGATCTCTTCCAGTTCCGCACCGATGGGCGATGCCAGATGCAGCCCCGGATTCTGGTCCCAGGCCGTGGCCAGCCAATTGGCCGCCAGTGGTGCCGGCATGGCCCCACCCATAACAAAGCCAAAGAATCGGGCGCCGGACATTGCGGTTGTCGCCGGACTGCCTGCTTCATCCAGCAAACGCAACACCTCGCTGGCTTCCGTTGGCCCCTCGGGCAAGCTCTCCCGGAACACGGACAATCCGGCTACCGCGTCCTCGGACGGATTTGCGCGGCGGCTCTGAATGGCGTTCAGGTATGCGCGGGCACGTTCGGAAGCATTCGCAAGCAGGCGGTCCATTTGTCCAGCTTAGCCGCACTACACCACCAGCACCACCTGCGGGGGACTAGTTGTATTCCTGGATACTCGTTACAGAAGTTTGTAGTGGCAGCTTGCACCAGGACTCCATTAAGATTATATTAACTCGATTGCAAAAGGATCGTGTTTGGGAGTGGGGATTCCCGAAAGACGTAGTGTGAGGAAAACTATGAGATTGACTGAGACGCTTTCGCAAGCGCCGACACCGTTTGTTCAAACGCCGCCGGCAGTTATCGAAGACCCGCTTGCGCACCTCCCGGTATCGGCCATCGGAGAGTATCGCCGTGGAGAAACCATTTACGGCACAGGAAAACCTTCCGCTGGGTTATACGTGGTTCTGGCTGGCAAGGTGAAGGTCTGCCGCGAGGCGGCCGACGGCCAGCAGGTGGTCGTGGACGTTTATCAGACCGACGACTTCTTCGGAGAATCCGCGTTAGTAGGTGCCCCCTCCAACGAATTCGCAGTTGCGCTCGACAGTGTGCGCGTCATGTCATGGAATGCAAAGGACATCCGCGACCTTAGTCTGCGCCGGCCGGAACTGGGGCTTTCGCTGCTTCAGCTCTCCGTGGGTCGCTCGGTTGAATTTGCCAACCGGATCCAGAGCTTCTCCCTCGAAAACATCGAGAATCGGCTGATTGGCGCGCTGCTGCGCTTCTCCGACAAGCTGGGTGCGCCGGCCAATGATGGTGGCCGGGAGATGATCGCCTTCACCCACGAGCTCATCTCGCAGTACGTGGGCACATCGCGCGAGATCGTGACCCACTACATGAACGCGCTGCGCCGCAAACAGTGCCTCAACTACTCGCGAAAGAGCATCGTCGTTTATGACCGCGCTCTGAGCCAACTCGCGGAACGCGGCGGAATCGCCGCCTAGGCGATTCCCTGCCCTTACTTCTTCGGCGCCGTTACACCCTTTGGTGCTGCACCCTTGCGGACCTGCTCAAAATACTGCTGGACGTAAGGCTGCAGCGCCACTGGAATCTCATCCCGGCTTACATCGCTGTCTGCCTCACCGTGCGTTGATTTCTCTTTGGAATAGGCGGTCCGCAGGTTCTGATTTCCCGACTGCACTTCAATGGAAGTCTCGCCCGTCACGCTCTGGGCTCGTTTGCCGATGATCTCGCTGATCTTGCCCATCGCTTTCAACTGCTCAGCGGCGTGCATTGCTTTCTCCCCATCCTGACTGCCAACCCCACTGCCGGACTGAGCGGACTGCTGCGAACTCTTGGACCCTGACTTCGCTTCGGCCTGCTGGCCGTCCTGCGAATCGGCGCTCTGTTCGCCATTCTGCGAATCCTGCTTCTGCCCCTGCTGTTCCTGGCCTTTGCCGGAACTGCCCTTCTCGCCCTGCTTCTCGGATTTGGCCGACTGCTGGTTATCTGCCTTATCGCTTGCCTGATTCTGCTTGCCAGCCTTGTTCATCAGGTCTTTCACGGCGTCCTTCAGCTTAGACATCAGGCTCTGGTTGCCGTCGCCATTTGAGCTCTTCCCGGCTTTGTCACCGTTCTTACTCTCTGCGGAACTGTTCTTACCTTCGTTGTCCTGATCCCCGGCGTCGGACTTCTTGTCGTCCATCGGGTCGCCACCGGGCTCCTTAGACTGCGCAGCCCCGGCCTTGCCATCTTCGGCCTTGCCGCCCTGCCCTTTTTCGCCCTTCTCGCCCGCCGCGGGAGCATTGCCGAGAGCATCCTGCATGGCTTTATCCAGAGCGGCCTCCGGATCTTCCTTGCCGGCCGCATCCAGTTTTACACCCAGCTTCGCCAGCAAAGATTCCGCCGATTCCGGGTTCTGCTTCCGGTTTGGATCCGAGTAACCCTTCTTCTTCGCATTCTTTGGAGCCGCCTGATCTTCAAACAGCACTTCGGTCAGAGGTCGACTCAAATCCAGTCCATGCCCGCCCGCAAAACGCAGCCCAATCAGCAGGGAGGCAAATACCGCCAGCCCAGCCATCGCATACAGCGCCGCAGGACGAGTAAACGGCACCGCCGTCTCCAGAGCCACTCCAGCCGCCGCCCGTTCCGCCTGCTGACGCTGGATCGAGACGAAAGCCCCGTCTGCTTTGCTGTTCCGGAAATGCAGTGCCGTGGAAAGAGCGTCGTTCAACTGCGCACTCGCATCCACCCTTAATGCGGCCGCGTAGGCTGTCGGAACTGCCTGCGCCACCCGATAGATACCCAAACCGATGCCAACAGCCGCGAACAGCGCCAGCGTCCACCACTCCAGATACCGGGTACCGACGAGCAGAATCAGGGCAAATCCACCCGCCATCACGGCCGCCGCAAAAGCAGTCTGGCCCAGCGTCTCGTTAATCAGCAGGCGCCGTCGGGCGCGTTGTATCAAATCTTCGACCATTTGGCTGGGTGTCCTGCCTCATTATCCACCACTCGCCTACAGAACGTTCCAGTACCCTGACAAAAGTTTTCCGAAACTATTTCTGTGGTTTGCGCACTTATATACTAGAGACACTCGTAACGAAAAATAGGGATGACAATGCAGGAACACGATCTTAGTGCAAGTTTGGACGCTCTCCGCAGTGAAGCGCTCCTGGCCGGGGCTCTCGATCCGATGACGCTTCGGTTTTCAATCGTTGAATATGACAAGTGGAGCGGGGAGAAGTTGAGTATCCCTGGCGACAATCTGGGCTTTAAAGAGGCTGTTGTCCGCACCGCCGGCTTGATCGAAGCGAACGCCGATTCCCACTTCTGTCTGCAACCTGTCGGCTTCGTTCAGTAAGGTTTTACTGATAGCTGGCTGAAGCGTGGGAATCGTCCGCGTGGTACGAACTCCGAACCAGCGGCCCGGCCTCCACGTGCGCGAAACCAATTTGCATCCCAAACTCCCGCAGTTCTGTAAACTCTGCAGGGCTGACGTAGCGGATAATCGGCAGATGCTTCGGCGAAGGCCGCAGGTACTGCCCAAGCGTCAGAATGTCCACCCGGTGCTTCTGCAGATCCACCATTACCTCCCGAACTTCCTCCATCGATTCACCCAGCCCCAGCATCAGGCCAGACTTCACCGGAGTTGACGGCAACAGTTCCTTCGCGTAACGCAACATGTCCAGCGACCGCTCATAGCGAGCGCCCAGGCGAACCTGCCGATACAGACGAGGGACCGTCTCGGTATTGTGGTTTAGAACGTCGGGACGCGCATCCATTACGATCTTCATCGCATCGCGATTGCCCTGGAAGTCGGGAACCAGCACCTCCACTTTGCAACCCGGAACCCGGCGGCGAATGGCTTCAATTGTGAGCGCAAACAACTCCGCCCCACCATCTTTCCGGTCATCGCGATTCACGCTGGTCACCACGGCGTAGCTCAGGCCCATGCGGAAAACGGCTTCGCCCACACGCTCGGGTTCATCGTAGTCTACCGGCAGCGGACCACCCTTCTGCACCGCGCAAAAACCACAGCGCCGCGTGCAGACATTGCCCAGGATCATGAATGTAGCGGTCCGACGATTCCAGCACTCACCCACATTGGGACAGGCCGCGCTTTCGCAAACTGTATGCAGCTTCAGATCCGTGATCATCTGTTTTAGATCGCGGTAATTGTCGCCGACCGGCGCGGGCGCTCTCAGCCAGTTTGGCCGTGCAGGATTGCGCGGCCCTATGGTAACCAGATCCACTAACACCAGTTTACTGTCTGTGTTACGCTTGCTCCAATTATGAGCCTGCCCCCCGGCCACGCGTGCCGTTTCGCGCTCCTTCTTACAATGCTGGCGTTTTCACCGGCGCGGGCAGCCGACGATTCTGCAGGGGAGACCATATTCCGACAGAACTGCGCCGTCTGCCATGAGAGCGCACCCGCCGGCGGCCGCATGCCCGACATGGCCAGTCTGAGGAAGAGAACTTCAACCCAGATCCTGCAGGCACTCGAAACAGGCGTAATGCAATCCCAGGGCGGCAACCTGACGGCAGCGCAACGCTCAGCCGTCGCTGGTTACCTGGGGATTGCACCTGTAGTCACACCCCGCACCATCGCCACAAATCGCTGCGCACCGCAACCCGACTGGTCCGCGTCACAGGGTTGGGACAGTTGGGGTGGCGGTCCGGAGAATCGTCGTTTCCAGGCCAATGGCGCGCTGCCCGCAGCCGATGTACCCAGGCTCAAACTCCGCTGGGCTTTCGCCGTCCCCAACGCCACCGCCGTGCGCTCACAGCCAGCTGTTTCCGGCGGACGCGTCTTCTTCGGAGGCCAGGACGGCAATGTCTACGCCCTCGACGCCAAAACGGGATGCACTCATTGGGAAGCAAAGATCCCCAGCCAGGTTCGTTCCGGCATTGCGCTCGTCTCCCTGAACGGCAAGACCATCGTGCTGGTGGGTGATGTGACTGCCAATGTCACAGCGATAGATGCAGCCACGGGCACTCGTCTCTGGAGCCGCAAAGTCGACGACAACCTCTACGCAATGATCACCTCTACTCCACTGGTGATTGGGGACCGCATCTACCTGGGCGTTTCCTCCAGGGAGGAAAGCGAGGGAGGAAAACCTGGGTATATTTGCTGTACTTTCCGAGGAAGCGCTGTTGCTCTGAATCTGGCCGACGGCACCATTGTCTGGAAGACCTGGAGCACATCTGAGCCGCCCTCCCCGCGCGGCAGGAATAAGCAGGGCGCTGAAACGCTCGGACCTTCCGGTGCCGGCATTTGGGGCACACCAACCTGGGACCGCAAACGAGGACTGCTCTACTTCGTGACGGGCGACAATTACTCCGATCCGACGACCGAGACCAGTGACGCTCTCCTCGCCCTTGATCCGAAGGACGGGCGCATTCTGTGGTCGCACCAATACACGAGTGGCGACGCTTTCAATGTCACCTGCTTCGCTGCTGACAAGGTGAACTGCCCTGACTCCAACGGCCCCGACCATGACTTTGGCTCGTCCGCAATCCTGACGGACGCAGGCACCCTCCTGCTTGCCCAAAAATCCGGAGTCCTCCGAGCGGTCGATCCCGACCGCCGCGGCTATGTTCTTTGGGAAGACCACATCGGCAAAGGCGGCCCCCTCGGAGGTATTCAGTGGGGTCCCGCCAGCGACGGCAAGAACATCTATGTCGCCCTCTCCGACGTAACCGTACCAGGATCTGCCGGGGGCCTCTTCGCACTCAGCCTCGCGAATGGCGAACGCCTTCGGCAAACCCCCAACACTTTCTGCGGGAGTAAACCCCAGTGTCGGCCCGCACAGTCCGGTGCCGTCACCGCAATCCCAGGCATTGTATTCTCGGGTTCGCTCGACGGGCACCTCCGTGCTTACGCCGCCAACAGTGGCAAAATCGTCTGGGACTATGACACCGCCCACGAATTCCCCACTGTCAACGGCGTAAAAGGCATTGGCGGCTCGCTCGATTCCGGTGGCCCCGTGATTGCCGGCGGCATGGTCTTCGCCGGCTCAGGTTATGGCGCTTTCGGCTCCACGCCGGGCAACGTGCTGCTGGCATTTGGCCCGGAGTAACCCGAGTGGCTTTGAATTTTCTTCACCGCGCCAGCCGGTCAGCCAAACGGATTGCGATCTTTCCCGGAGCGTGGAATCCGCCAACCGTAGCCCACGTTTCGGTTGCCCGCGCCGCTCTCGCCTGGGCCGATGAAGTCATCTGGCTGCTACCGCGCCGCTTCCCGCACAAGAATTTCGAAGGCGCCACGTTTGAGCAGCGACAGGCCATGCTGACCGCTCTGGCACAGGCCGAAGACCGCTTCTCTGCAGCCGTATGCGACACCAATCTTCACATCGATATGGCAAGGGAGACTGCGGAAACCCTTGGTCCGGGAATCGAAGTCGGCATCATCTGTGGGCGCGATGCGGTCGAGCGCGTCGCCACCTGGGACTATGGCCGCCCCGGAGTTTTCGAGGAAATGCTGGCGGATCACCCCCTGCTGGTTGCCGCTCGCGAGGGTGAATACGAGCCTCCGGCGCACCTGGCCGACAGTATCCTGCCGCTCCAACTGCCCCGCTCGTTTGACGACGTCTCGTCCACGGAAGTCCGCCGGGGTATAGGTTGTGGTGGTGACTGGGAGACGATGGTGCCTAAAACGCTCCATGGCCTTGTCGGAAACGCCTACAGAAGGGACACGTCACGATGACTGTCCAGTTCCGTGCCGAAATCTTCAACACCGAGATGCTTTGGAACGCCGCGCCGGCCATAGTTGGCTTACTCGGCTTAATTGTCGGCCTCACCTGCCTTAGGCGACTTCGGCGGCGTTTCCTCGGCCGAATTTCGTCGAGGCACAACTTGTAACAGTGACCGGAAAAGGGTGTCCCCGATTCTATTCAAAAGACCTTGTAGCAAAAGCCTGCATCGGCGACACTCTATACTGAAAGTTCCGCTTCTTTTCTTAAATGTTCAGCCTTGGTGATCTTTGGCGAGCCTCATGGCCCGCATTTGCAGCAATCATTCTCATCACAGCCCTCTATTGGGTCGGTAAGATCCTTCTGAGTCGCGGCTGCTGGCGCTGCCAAACCCCGGTCCTCCCTGCCAAGCGACGTTCCCGCATGCTCGGTTTCCTGCCTCTGGTCCGCTGCGACCGGTGCGGAGCGTGGCGCGGTTACGTCTGGGGCGGGTAAACCAGGTCACTACCTCCCCTTCCCGGCGCTATCATGAGGACTGCATCATGATCAACTGGGCCAAAGCACACGAAGCCGAAGTGATTTCTTACATCCGGGACCTGGTCAACTGTGAATCGCCCAGTGACAATCCGGCGGGCCTGAAGCGGTTTATGGACCTCTTCGCCGATTCCCTCGGCGCCGAAGCAAAGTGCAGGCGCGTCGGCACTCATCTTCTCTGCGAATTCAGGCTCCCTGGGCGAAAGAAAGAGGGTCAGGTCCTCGCCCTCGGCCATGGCGACACCGTCTGGCCCGACGGCACGCTGCGAACCATGCCATTCCGACAGGAAGAAGGTCGCCTCTGGGGGCCCGGGGTCCTCGATATGAAAGCGGGGCTCGCCATGTTCGTCTATGCGACCCGCGCCCTTCGTGAGCACGACGTCCCCGTCCATCACAAGGTGGTCCTGCAAATCAATTCTGACGAGGAGACCGGCAGCCGTACTTCCCGCGAATTAACCGAAAAGCAGGCTCAACTCAGCAAAGCGGTCCTGGTCCTCGAACCCGGCACAGGCCTCGAAGGCAAGCTCAAAACTGCGCGCAAGGGCATCGGCGACTACCGCCTTCGAGTGAAAGGAATCGCGGCCCACTCCGGCGTCGACTTTCAAAAGGGTGCCAGCGCGATCCTCGAACTCACCCGCCAGATCGAGAAAATCGCCGCGTTCACTGACCTGAAGCGTGGCATCACGGTCAACCCGGGCACCATCTCAGGTGGTACACGGTCGAACGTGATTGCCGAAACCGCCGAGACACATATCGATGCACGCACACCCAGCATCCGCGACGCGGCCAGTCTCGACAAGAAGTTCCGCGGTCTGAAACCCATCGACAAACGGTGCACGCTGGAGCTCTCAGGCGGCATCAACCGTCCCCCGATGGAGCGAAGCGCAGGCGTGCTGAAACTGCTCCGTCTGGCTGAGACAATTGGCCGCGAGATCGGCGTCTGCATTGAAGAATCCGCAACTGGCGGCGGCTCAGACGGCAACTTCACTGCCGCGCTCGGCATCCCAACTTTGGATGGCCTCGGTGCCGTTGGCGAAGGCGCCCACGCAGCCCATGAAAGCTTGCTGGTTGACCGTCTGGCCGACCGTATTGCGCTGCTGGCAGGCCTCACGGCTCGCATCCAGTAACAGCTACAATCGAGGAAACAGGGATCGAGGAAACATGGATCGCAGAAATTTCATCCGAAACGTCGCCGCAACAGTCCCCGCCGCCGGTATGTCGCTGGAAGCCGCCACGCCGAAAGAGACCGCTTCAGTGAAGTTCTCCGTGGAAGGCTACACCTGTATCACGTGTGCGGTGGGTCTGGAAACGCTGCTCAAAATGGAGAAGGGTGTAGTCCGCGCGTCCGCCAGCTACCCAGGAAAATCCGCGGAGATCGGCTACGACAGCCATCTGACCAACGAAAAGAGCCTGGTCGACTTCATTGCGCAGTGCGGCTTCAAAGCCCGCAAGGTTTAGCTGCCCGCCCACTGAATCGCTCGCGACGCGTGTGAGACGATACCCTATATGTCCATCGCAGCCGCGAAGAGCTTTCGCAGCGCCCGCACCGCGAACTTCACTGAGTCCGTCATCCGTGAGATGACCCGCCTCGCCGTCATGCACGGCGCGGTCAATCTGGCACAGGGCTTCCCCGATTTCGCAGCTCCGGTCAATCTGAAGCAGGCCGCGATCGACGCGATCAATGCGGATCACAACCAGTACCCCATCACCTGGGGCACGAAGCCTTTCCGCGATGCCATTGCGCGTAAGTACCAGCGCACCTATGGCATCGAGGTGGACCCGCAGACCGAAATCACGGTGACCTGCGGCGCCACCGAAGGCATGATCGCCTCTCTGCTCGCCGTTTGCGACCCCGGCGACGAAATCATCGTCTTCGAACCGTTCTACGAGAACTACCACCCTGACACCCTGCTCTGCGGGGCCACACGTAAGCTCGTCACACTGCACGCGCCTGACTGGACGTTTGACCCCGCCGAACTGCGCGCCGCGTTCTCTTCCCGCACCAAAGCAATCATCATCAACACGCCGAATAACCCCACCGGCAAGGTCTTCAATCGCGAAGAACTGACTTACATCGCGGAACTCTGCCAGGAATTCGACGCGCTCGCCATCACCGACGAAATCTACGAACACATCACCTTCGACGGCGAACAACATATCCCGATCATGACCCTGCCCGGCATGCGCGACCGCACCATCCTGATCAACAGCATGAGCAAGACCTTTTCGGTCACTGGCTGGCGTGTGGGTTGGGTCCTCGCATCGCCCGAAATCACCAATTCTGTCCGCAAGGTCCACGACTTCCTCACCGTAGGTGCCGCCACGCCCCTCCAGCAGGCCGGCGTGATGGCGCTGGACCAGCATGACGACTACTTCAACGGCCTTTCCGACGAATACTACGGTCGTCGCACCGCCGCCATCGCCATGTTGGAAAAATCCGGCTTCCGCTGCTTCAAACCCCACGGCGCGTACTATGTGATGACCGATATCTCCGCCTTCGGGGCGAAGAACGATGTGGAATTCGCCCGGTATCTGGTGGAAACCATCGGCGTTGGCGCGGTCCCTGGCTCCAGCTTCTACTCCCGCCCCGAACTCGGCGCCAACCAGCTCCGCTTCTGCTTCTGCAAGAGATTTGAGACGCTGGAAGCTGCGGGCGAACGTCTCGCAAAGCTGCAAAGAATCTAAATGGACCCCGCCTCCAGACGCGACCTCGGCAAATACACATCCCTCGCGATGCTGTTGCCGATTTCGACGTTCGTCGGGTGGGCCATGGGTTACGGCATCGATTACCTGTTCCACACCACCTGGATTCGCTGGGTATTTATGGGCCTCGGTACCGTCTCCGGCTTCCTTTCCCTGCTGAAGGAACTCGACAAAGAGAAGTAGCTTGGCCGACTTCGATTACAACAAAGCCATTGCCCGCATTCCGCGCTGGTTGCTCGCCATGGCGACGGTCGGAACGGTATTTTGCCTGTTCCGTTACGGCATCTCCATCGCCGGTGGTTTCCTCCTGGGAGCCCTCGCCGCCTGGGTCAATTTATGGCTGGTAATCCGGGCCGCAGGACGCGTTACAGCGACGGAAGAAGAACTCAGAAGTTCAAGTGCAGGACTGCTCTTTATCCAGTTCTCAGGATTGATCTTAGGGGTCTTTGTTATAATGCAGTTTTCGGGGTTTAACACCGGAGCAGCTTTCGTCGGATTCTTCCTTTGTCCCGCCGCAGCAGTCCTGGAAATCGTTTACGAGCTGTTAATCCTGAAGTCCTGACTAGCTGCTGATTCACTGACCACAAAAGATAAATGACTCACGAAACCTGGCTCGCGCAATTCTTCAACAATCACTTCGCCGGTGTTGGCAACGCCCTGCTTGGCCTGTTCCACATGACGGCCACTGATCCGAAGGAGCCCTGGGCCGACCACATGGTGATGCAGTTGCTCGTCGCCGTCCTCATGATTTTGCTGCTCGTTATCGTCAAGGGTCGTTTGTCCGTCGATAAGCCCGGCAAGCTGCAGCATATCTTCGAACTCATCCACGGCTTCATCGCCGAATCCGCCGACGAACAGGTTGGCCACGATGGTCCGAAGCACACCCTCATTTTCGAAACCCTCTTCATCTTCCTGCTGCTCGCCAACCTCATCGGCCTGATTCCCGGCTTCATGAGTCCCACGCAGGCCATCTACGTGCCGCTCGGTTGTGCACTGGTTGCGTTCGGTTATTACAACTACGTCGGCCTGAAGAAGCACCCCGGTACTTACCTGAAGCACTTCCTCGGCCCCATCCCGGCTCTCGCCCCCCTGATGATTCCGATTGAAATCATCAGCCATGTGGCCCGCCCGCTTTCGCTCACCATCCGTCTGTTCGCCAACATGTATGCCGGTGAACAGGTGACGCTGGTGTTCCTCAGCCTCACTTATCTTGTGGCCCCGGTCATCTTCATGGGCCTCCACGTTTTCGTTTCGGTTCTTCAGGCTTACATCTTTGTGCTCATGACGATGATCTACGTTGCGGGCGCGGTTGCCGAAGACCACTAGAGTTTAGTTTTAAGCACGGCTTAATAAGCACGCTGACCGCGTGAGGCCTCCCGCCCCCAGGCGAGGAACGCAACCACCTCCGGCCAGTTAATCCATAGAAGGAGTATCACAACACAATGAAGTCCAAAATGTTTTTCCTCATGATCGCCATGATGTTCATGGCCGTCCCGATGTTCGCCCAGGGTGGCGGCGCCGCCACTGGTGGTTCCAACATCTGGGTTCCCGTCACCGCCGGTTTCTCCATGGCGATCGCCTCGGGCCTGTGCGCTCTGGCACAGGGTAAGGCTGTTTCCGGTGCCGCTGAAGGCATGGCTCGCAATCCTGCGGCCGCTGGCGCCATCCGCTTCGCCCTCATCCTCGGTCTCGTCCTGATCGAATCCCTCGCTCTCTACACCTTCGCCATCATCTTCGCCAAGGTCAACTAGTTCCACCAGCAGTTCAAACAGAAGGGCCGGAGAGTAATCTCCGGCCCTTTTTGTTTTGGTATCCTAACCCTGCCATGCTCACTCGCCGCACCTTCGTTGGCAGCCTCGCCGCTGCGCCCTTCGCCCTCCACGCCGCTTCCCCAAAAGGCCTCAAAATCGCCACCATGGACCTCGTCTTCCGCATGGCGGGTAAGCCCGAAGCGGTCGCGATGGCAAAGAAGCTGAACCTCGCGGGGGTGCAGGTGACGCTGGGACGCTCTACCGATGGCACCACCCTGCCGCTCGAAGACAAAGCCCGTCAGGCCGCCTGGCTCGCGGCATCCAAAGAACACGGCATTCCCCTCAATTCCACCTACATCGACATGCTGCACAATGACTGCCTGAAGGACAACAGCAAGGCCCCGATGTGGGTCCGCAAGGGCATTGAGATTACGAAGAACCTGGGCGCGCCCGTGCTCATGATGGTCTTCTTCGGCAAGTGCGCTGTGATTCCACGAGCTGAACTCGATTACACGATTGGCCTTTGCAAAGAACTCGCCGCCGAGGCCGAAAAAGCGGGTGTGATCCTCGGCTTTGAGAACACCAGCAACGGCGCTGATAACCTCTACGCAGTCGACAAGGTCAACTCGAAGGCCTTCAAAATGTGGTACGACGTGGGCAATTCCACCTTCAACGGTTACGATGTCCCGGCCGAAATCCGCGCCCTGGGCAAGGACCGCATCTGCATGTTCCACTTCAAGGACAAAGGTTATCTCGGCGAAGGCCAGGTGAAATTCCCGGAGATCCTCGCCTCCATCGCGGCAATCAACTTCGAAGGCTACGCGAATCTGGAAACCACGAACCCTTCCGGCGACGTGGAAGCCGACACGCAGCGCAACATCGACTATCTGAAGCGCCTGATGGCCTAAGCCGTCAGCCGCGCCGATTCCCGAGCCCAAACCCACGTCAGGCCGAGCCCGATCAGGATCAGGGCCAGACAGAGGCCGTCCCATAGCCCCACCGCGCCCCAGCCCAGCCGGAAACACCACCAGTAGCCCAGCGGCAGCGCGATCACCCAGTAACCCACCAGATTCCACACCATCGGCGTCCGCGTGTTGCCCAGGCCCCGCAGCGCGCCAGTGGCGACCGTCTGCAACCCGTCGAACAGCTGGAAAATCGCGGCAATCACAAACAGCACGGACACGAACGAAATTACGCGCTCGTCATGCGTGTAAACCGACGCAATCTGCCGCGCCAGAGTGAAGAACGCAACCGCCGTGCAGCATTCAAACGCCACAGTCAGCCCGATGGCCGTCCATCCGGCTCGCCGCGCTCCCCGCGGGTCTCCCGCGCCAATGGCCTTACCTACCGACACAGCAGCCGCCGAAGCGATCCCCAGCGGCACCATGTACGTCACCGCCGCCGCATTCAGCGCGATGGTGTGCGACGCCAGACTGACCGCGTCCAGACGCCCTGCCACCGCTGTCGCCAGGTTGAAAATCCCGACCTCCAGCCCAATCGTGATCCCCGCCGGGAGCCCCAGGTTCAGCAGCGTCCGCATGTGCTGGAAATCCGGCCGCAGCCCCCGCAACGCGTCGGGGTCACGCAGCCAGACGCCAGCCAGCATCACTGCCGCCAGATAGATCCGCGCAATTACCGTGGACAGGGCTGACCCGCGGATACCCATCGCCGGCGCGCCCCAGTGGCCATAAATCAGCAGCCAGTTGCCGAACACGTTGACCAGGTTCGCCGTGACCAATCCGAATGTCACTGGCTTCACGTAGTGAATGCCCTGCAGATAGCGCCGGAACGTTGTGTAAACGAGCAGCGGAGGCAGACTCCACAGCAGTACCCGGTTGAACCCCAGCGCACCAACCAGAACCTCGGGCCGCACGCCGATGATCCCCAGCAACGGCGCACCCGCCGCCACCATACCCATCAGCAAAGGAGCCACCACCATGGCCAGCGCGACACCTGCCGCCAGCGCCCGGCGACCTTCCTTCCAGTCCCCCGCCCCAAACGCCTGCGATACCAAGGTATCGAGTCCGGACATCAGGCCGAGGCCGAAGATCGCGACACCATAGAAGAGGGCCGAACCGACGCTGGCCGAACCAATAGCGAGGGCACTGTCCGGCAGGCCGCCAACCATGATGTTGTCGACCACCGACATGGCCATCCAGCCCAGTTCCGCCAGCGCCAGAGGCACGGCAATGCGCAGCATCGTCCGAACATCTTTGGCGATGCTGTGATCAGACATGAACTAAGCTTGCGCGGACTTCAGCAGCCGCTCGATGGTTTCCACGTCGTAAACGCAGCCGCCCCAGGTTCCGCCGCTGGCATTCTGCAACACGGCCCACAGGCGCGAATCGGCCGGCAGCTGAGCGTCAGGTGCGAGATCGGGACGCAGTTCGCGCGACGCCAGAATGCGGTCGCCCTCTTCCACCGTACCCGTCTCCGGACCCACCAGATTCACGGTCCCGATCAGATTATTCCGGTCGATGGTGATCTCAATCGTGTCACCTTCCAGCACCTTGCCAACGGGCCCGCCAGCCAGAGCTTCCGGCGTCACGTGCCCAATGCACGCACCCGTCGAAACGCCACTGAACCGGGCATCGGTCAGCACGGCAACATGCTTGCCGAACGACAAGTGCTTCAGTGCCGAGGTGATCTGGTAGATCTCCTCCATCCCGGAACCCATCGGGCCGCGGCAGATCAGCACGATGATGTCGCCCGACTTGATCGGAGACGGGCCCTTACCCTTGATCGCCTCAATCACCGCGTTCTCCGTCTTGAAAACACGAGCCGGACCACGCTTGCGGTACACGCCATCGGCATCCACCACAGACGGGTCAATCGCGGTGCTCTTGATCACCGAGCCGCCCGGAACGATGTTGCCAACCGGGAACGTCACGGTCGAAGTCAGCCCGTTCGCACGAGCCGCATCCGGTCCCATAATCACATCCGAGGGATCAATCCCATCGCGTTCCTTCAGCACCTTGCGGATCGCCGCGCGGCGTTCGGACTGTTCCCACCAGTCGAGCATCGTACCGACCGTCTCACCAGAAACCGTCATGGCCGACGTATCCAGCAGACCCGCCTTGCGGAGATGCAACATCACTTCGGGTACGCCACCCGCCATAAACACCTGCACGGTCGGGAAGTACTTCGGGCCATTCGGCAGCGCGTCCACCAGGCGCGGGATCTCGCGGTTGATACGCGTCCAGTCGGCCACCGTCGGGCGACGCAGACCGGCCGCGTGCGCGATCGCCGGAATGTGCAGAATCAGGTTCGTGGAGCCGCCAAAAGCCGCGTGGACGATCATCGCGTTTGCGAGGGACGCATCCGTCAGAACCTTGTTCATCGTGATGTCCAGGGCTTCCAGACGCAGCACCGCGCGTGCCGAACGACGCGCCATATCCAGCCACACCGGCTGACCAGACGGAGCCAGCGCCGAGTGCGTCAGCGACATACCGAGCGCTTCGCCAACAACCTGCGACGTCGCCGCTGTCCCCAGGAACTGGCAACCACCACCGGGGCTGGCACAAGCGCGGCAAAGGTATTCGGCCGCATCTTCAATCGACAGTTCACCGTGCGCATAACGGGCGCCCACCGACTGCACGCGCCCCGCGTCTTCACCCTGCTCGGCCAGCAGCGTCGTGCCGCCCGGAACCAGAATGCAGGGGAAGTTCGGCGTGCCTGCCAGCGCCATCATCATGGCCGGCAGACCCTTGTCGCAGGTCGCCACACCGATCACACCCGATCGCGTCGGGAGCGAACGAATCTGGCGGCGGAAAATCGTCGCGGCATCGTTCCGATACGGCAGGCTGTCATACATGCCGGGCGTGCCCTGCGTGCGGCCATCGCACGGGTCCGTGCAATACGCGGCAAACGGGACAGCGTTGTGCGAGGCCAGTTCCTTCGCGGCCTCTTCCATCAGCAGGCCCACTTCCCAGTGCCCCGTGTGATAACCCAGCGCCACGGCAGTGCCATCCGGACGGCGGATGCCACCGTGCGTCGAGAGGATCAGGATTTCCTTGCCGATGAGCTTGGCAGGATTCCAGCCCATGCCGGCATTCTGCGCCCAGCCGAACAGGTCGCCTGAGGGCCGGTTCAGCAGCATTTCGGGGGTAATGGGCACGCTGCCCTGAGGTCCAGGGGCTTTGGAGCGAACATCAAATACTTCGGAAGGAGACTGCAGCAGGGAGTCAAACGTCGGAGTGGCCATGGAATACACGATTGTATCGCCACCGTGCCTTCACCGTAGCCCAGTTGGTGCTCAACAGCGACAACCCGAGCATCAGCAGAATGACGAACGCAGCCATCGCCAGCGTCGGCCCCACCGTCAGCCGTTCCTTGAAGAACCAGAACCACTTGCCGTAAACCAGTTCCACATGGACCCAGTAGACCAGCAGACTCGTGGTCCCGAACTGCCGGACCACGCTCCACTTCTCCGGATCCAGACCCAGATTCCACGCCCAGGAGAACGCCATCAGGATCAGCACCACGCCCAGCTTGATGAAGATCAGGCCGGGACTATTGAGCCAGAAATCCACGTTGGGGTAGATGGAGATCGACATGTTCGAGATCGCCCAGGCGCCGAACGCGATCGCCAAACCGCCCCATCCCACCCACTGCATCGCCTCGCCTGTCTCGGCAGGCTTCAGGCTCCGCAACAGACTCCCGATACTCAGGCCAAACGCGACAAACGCCGCCCAGGGGAAAATACCGAAATTCAGGGAATCCGGGATGAAGTAGAACTTCACGAACGCTGGTACCGGACCCCATTCAATGGCTGAAACCAGAGGCGCCGCGCAGGCGATCGCCACGCCAAGCACCGCCGATAGCCGAATCCGTTCCTTCGTGGAGAACGCCGCCATCGGAGACAGCAGCAACAGCGAAAGCCCCATGACATTCAGGATGTCTACCCGAAACAGATCCGTCCACGGACTCTTGTCAATCGAAACGATGTAAAGCTGAAACCGGAAGGCGAACGCCGCGATGAACAGAAACCCAGACCGTTTCGCCGCCGCCCGCACCCTGCCCGAAGCGGGGACGCCCTTTCGGCACTGACTATCCATCAGGAAGCTGTACGTCACGCCCAGCAGAAAAAGAAACAGTGCCGGAGGCATGCCGCCGACGAACTGAGAAATCAGGTAAGGCCCCTCGTGCCGCAGATCGTTGCGCATGAAGGAATGGAAAACATGGCCCTGCAGCATGATGAGCGCACCCACACCGCGCATCCAGTCCAGCCAGGCCAGTCTGTTTCCGGAAAGCTTCATTTACTGCGAAAAACTACTTACCGACTTGCTGCGTCT